>DASSGB010000059.1:0-2481 GCA_035693825.1 Anaerolineales bacterium | reverse complement strand
GCAGATCCTTCAACCAGTCCTTTGTGGCCCCTGCGATTTCCTCAAGGATGTCGCCGTCGGTGCGCCCAGACGATTGGAGAACATGAAAGCCGTGGTCGGCGCCTTCCAGCCAATGCATGGTCCACCGGCCATTGAGGTCGTGCAGGACCGACTCCATCTTGTCTCGGCGGCAGAGGCTGTCGCGCGTTCCGTTGAAGCACAGGACCGGCACCCGAATGCGATTCAAATGGGCGTCGCGCAGCTTCTCCGGCTGGCCGGCGGGATGCAGAGGGTACGCGAGGAGAAGGAGCGCGTCGCACGCAAAGCCGTCGGCGGCCAGCATGGAGCCTGCCCGGCCACCCATGGATCGGCCCCCGAGGATCAGTCTGCGCGGGCTGGTCTCCTCGACGGCGCGTGAAGTGACGGCTGCCATGCACTGCATGAGGCGCGGCATGGGGTCTGGACGCCGGCTGCCGCGCTCTCGATAGATGAAGTTGAAGCGGAGGACGTCGAGCCCGCAGCCGCGCAGCAGGCTTGCCGCCGCCTCCATGCCGCGGTCGTCTTTGTGCCCACCTGCGCCATGGGCCAGGACGAGAAGGCCATTCGATTCAGGTGTGCTCGTGGGGTCCAGCACCGCCCGAGTCTGCTCGTCGCCGACGGTGACAAGCCATTCGCGAGGGGCCGATCGTCGGGTCACGGATTGCCCTCCGCCGTCGCCCGGTACTCCAGCGGGTGAAGGATGACCATGGGCCGCCTGGCGCCCAGGCCCTCGAGATCTTGGCGGGAAGGAGGGGAGGGCAGCCCCTCCGCACGCAGGATCGCGCCGAAGAATCGCGGCCGCCGTGCTAGCTGATGCTCGATGTAGTCCGCGATGCGCCCCGGCTCCGTGATGATCTCCGCCTGCCCGGCGAAATCGAGTCCGCCGACGCGGACCCGTACGCGCGGATCGGCGCGCAAGTTCAGGAGCCAATCGGAGGTCGGGCCTCGCGCCGAAGCCACAACGTACGCGCCCTCCTGCTCTTCGTACGCGAGCGGAGTCACGCGCAACTTGCCGGAGCGCCGCCCCCGGGTGGTCAGAAGCAAAATGAATCGACCGATGACGGGGCCAAGTCCTGCGGCATATGCCAGGCGCGGCCCTACGTGGATCAGACGCCAGAACCAGCGCCGGGCGAACAGGGAAGGCTTCTCGGAAGAGTCCGTTGTGGGCGGTGCATGGCGATCGGTCAGCGGTGTCGGCATGGATGCGCCGAGGTCCTCGGCCGCAAAAGGGTCGGTCTACATCTCGAAGCGCCCGGGACAGCCTTTGATTTCGCCCTTCAGAACTGTGCGGCCCGACTGGCTGGTGCAGGAACAGACGAGGTTGACCTCGCGACTGGCGGGGTCGAAGGCCGCAATCTCTGCCTGAGCCGTGATTGTATCGCCGACAAAGACGGTGAAACCTCCGCTGGCCGTCAACGCGGCTCGATTCTACTCATCCTGGGGACGGCTGCCGGTTCTGGTTATGTCACGATGGGTAGTACTAAGGGACCGGTCTCAGCGGTCGTAAGGCGGCCGTAAGGTGGGCGAGCGTAACCTTCGCCCTTCGAATCCGATTTAAGAAGTGACCGGGGCAATGGGTGGGAGGATGGCGAAAACCATGCGGGCCAGGCGGAGTCCGGTCGTCCTGATCGTTGACGACGACGATACCTACCGCCATGCGGTTTCCGAGATTCTCAAGTACGAAGGCTACGAAACCCACGACTCGGGGAGCATCGAGGGCGCCCTGGCGCTCTTGCGCAACAAGATTCCCGACGTGATCGTCTCGGACACGCTGCGTTCGCAGTTCGACGGAGCGACCATGCTCCAGGCGATCCAGGCCGACGAGCGCTTTCGGGCCATCCCCGTCATCACGGCCAGCGCCAATGCCATGGTCTCGGACAAGGCCGCGGCGTTTGCCTCAGGCGCCAGCGGCTTTCTGGCCAAACCGTTTTCCGCCGTCGACCTCTTGGCGGAGGTCGGGCTGCAACTTGTGCGGACCGGACTGCTGGTGAAGGTGGAGGACGCTGTCCTCTAATCGGACGTCCTGACCCACCAAGTCTGTTGCGGCGGGCCGCGCATCGATCGGCGGCCCGCCGACGTTTTCTTATGACTACAACCCACGCGACCGAAAGCCCCGATTTGCGTAATCATTTCCGAATGAAATCCACGCCACGAGGGAAGACGATGTTACATCCAAGACCCATGGCCTGCGTGCTGCTTCTGTCCGCGGCCGTTGTTGCCTGTGGCCAATGGCCGCGGCAGGACGGGGAACCATCACCCGCATCGGACCAGGCTGTTGGAGAACAGCTCTTCCTGGAGATGGGATGTTCGGCGTGCCACTCCGGCCCTGAAGGCGGGACTGGACCGTCTCTAACTGGCGTGTTCGGCAGCGAGGTATTGCTGGACGACGGGTCCACCGAGACCGCGGACGAGGCCTACATCCGCGAGTCGATTCTTTCCCCGAATGCCAGGATCGTCGCCGGT
>DASSGB010000058.1:0-48237 GCA_035693825.1 Anaerolineales bacterium | reverse complement strand
TCCAGATCTGGATCTCGGATATCCCCACCTCCACCGAACGGATCTGACAGAACAGACTTACCAGGTCCTTAAAGACCTAATCCTGAGACGTCAACTCCATCCGGGAGAGCGCATCAGCGTCGATGACATCGCCCAGCGGCTGGGGGTGAGCCGCACGCCGGTCACCGATGGACTGAAGCGTCTGGCGGTGGAAGGCCTGGTGGACATCGTCCCGCGCCGCGGGACGTTTGTTTCTACGCTGACGGCCAAAGACGTCGCCGAACTGTTCGAGGTTCGAGCGGTGATCGAGCAGTACGCCGCGCATCGCATCCTGCTGGAAGGGAAGACCGAAGCCTATTTGCGACTGATCGAGCGGCCGATGCAGCAAATGCGGCAAGCGACAGAGAGCGGTGACTACCGCGACTATTCGGCCTTCATGGACGGTGATCGCGATTTCCACCTGGCGCTGGTGGATCTGGCCGGCAATGACCGGTTGTCACGCGTCTACGCCGAACTGAATGTTCACATCCAGGTGTCGCGGGCTCACTACCTCAACACGGTCGAGGATGCGGTACAGGCTCTGTTGGAACACGACGCGATCGTAGACGCCTTCCGCGCCCGGGATGCGGAGGCGGTCGAGCGCTCGCTGGGGACGCACATCAACAACGTCAGGGCGCGCATCGTCGATCTTCTGCAGCCGCGGGGAGGTCAGCTCTAGTGAGCCACGCACGGGCCGCGGCGGCGACGAGCCCGGCCGATGTCCTGGCGTCCTTTCGGCTGGACGACCGGGTGGCGATGGTCACCGGGGCCGGGCGCGGGCTGGGCCGAGGCATGGCCGTGGCGCTGGCCGCTGCCGGAGCGGACGTGGCGATCTGCGACGTCAACCCGGAGGATCTGTCCTCGGTGGAAGCCGAGATCGGCGCGATGGGGCGCCGGGTGCATGCGGCCGTCATCGATGTCGGCGCGGGGCCTGAAGTGGAACGGTTCGTGAGTGAGATCGCCGCCGGGCTGGGGCGCCTGGATGTCCTGGTCAACAACGCCGGTGTGACGAGCGGATCGCCGTTCGAAGAGTTGGGCGAAGAAGACTGGGAGCACGTCCTTCGCGTCAACCTGGGGGGCATCTATCGCTGCTCGAAATGGGCCGCCCGTCAGTTCATCCGCCAGGGGCGGGGCGGCTCGATCGTCAACATGGCCTCGATCTCCGGCCTGGTGGGCAACCGCGGCGGCAACAACAGCCACTACTGCGCCTCCAAGGGCGGGGTCATCGCGCTGACCCGGTCGCTGGCCGTCGAATGGGCCCGGCACCGGATTCGGGTCAACGCCATCGCCCCCGGCTACTTCGTCACCCCGATGACCGACCGGCTCAAGCAGCGGGACGCCGCTTTCTACCAGGAGCTGATCGGGCGCGTGCCTCTCGGCCGTTTCGGAGAGCCTGAGGATCTGGCCGGAGCGGTTGTCTTTCTGGCGAGCGAAGCTTCGTCTTTCGTGTCGGGTCATGTGCTCGTGGTCGACGGCGGATACACGGCGTGGTGACCCTTGCGCTTTCCGCTCTTCCGCCAATGGAGGTGCAGGGGTGAGGAGGAACGTGGATGAGTGAAGCGACCTTCCCGGGGCCGGCCGGATCGGCGGCGACGGATCTCGCCCGCGGGCGAGCCGAGCGCTGGCGACAGTGGGCCGCGCGCGGAGCGATCTGGATCGTGCTCCTGGCCCTGTCGATCGTTTCCTCGATCGTCTCGGACGTCTTCCTGACCCCGAGGTTCATCTCGACCCTTCTCAAACAGGCGGCCTCGCTGGGAATTGTCGCCGTCGGCCAGACGCTGGCCATTCTTACCGGCGGCATCGATCTCTCGGTGGCCTCCGTCATGGCCCTGATGTCGGTTCTGGCCTCGCACTGGATGAACGGTCAGCAAAGCCTGGTGATCCCGGTGTCGATCGCCGCCCTGACGGTCGCCGCCGGCATAGGCCTCCTCAACGGGCTGATGGTCACCAAGCTGAAGATCCCGCCCTTCATCGCCACCCTCGGCATGGTCCTGATCGTCCAGGGAGCGCGCTTCATGTACACGGGCGGGACGCCCAAGGGTTCGATCCCTCCGACCATCAAGTTCATCGGCGGCGGCATGGTCGGCCCCGTGCCGGCGGCGGTCATCGTGTGGGCGATCGTGGTGGCGGTGTTTGTCATCCTGACCCGCTGGACGACGTTCGGCCGGCGCCTGTACGCGGTCGGAGGCAATCCGCGCACGGCGCATCTGTCCGGCGTCAACGTCAACGGAATGATCATCGCCGCCTACATGTTATGCAGCCTGCTGGCCGGAGTGGCCGGCCTGGTGCTCACCGGATACAGCGGCTTCGCCGACAACTGGCTGGGACGCGGCAAGGATCTCGACTCGATCGCCGCCGTCGTTGTCGGTGGAACGCTTTTCTCCGGTGGAAGGGGCGGTGTGTTGGGTACGGTCGCCGGGGTCCTGATCATCACCATCCTCTACAACCTGGTCTTGCTGCTGGGCTTCGACGAAGAGGTCCAGCGGATCGTCAAAGGCGGCGCCATCATCCTGGCCGTGGCGCTGTATGCCGGCCTGCGGGCGCGCCGCTGACCCCGGAGTCCCGAGCTCGAGCAAGGTCGACGGCCGCGGTCGCCGACAAGGAGGTGCCCAGCAATCGACAGGCGCAACATCGATCGAAGAGCGTTTGGATGTTCCGCGGGGCAAAACCCCTAAGGAGGACAAGAGTCATGTCCAGCAAGCTGATCAAGATCTTCTCGCTCCTGACTTTGGTAGGTCTGGCGCTCGCGGCATGCGGCGGCGCCCAGCCGACCACGGCACCGCAGGAGCCGGCGACGCAAGGACCCGCGCCGGTCGAAGTGCCGGAAGGCTTCGTCGACACCAGCGCCTACGCCAAGGAAGGACCGTACGACGTCTGCTTCAGCAACGCCTCGGTCTCCAACTCCTGGCGCGTGATGATGGTGGCGCACGTCGACTGGGGCATCGAGGAAGCCCAGGCGGCGGGCCTCATCGACGAATACCGCTACACGGATGCCAACGATGATCCGGCCAAGCAGATCAGCGACGTCGAGGACCTGCTCACCCAGGGCTGTGATGTCCTGATCCTGAGCGCGGCGGCCTCCGACGTCGTCGATCCGGCCGGCCAGGCCGCCATGGAAGCCGGCGTGCCGGTCGTGACTCTCGATCGTGACGTCGCCGATCCGGCCCACCGCGTGGCCTATGTCGAAGGCGACAACTGCGCCATGGGCCGCTCGCAGGCCGAGTTCATCGTCGCCGAGCTCGGCGGCCAGGGCAACGTGGTCGAGCTGTCCGGCATCGCCGGGGCCAGCCCGGCCGAAGAACGGCTGCGCTGCGCCAATGAGGTCTTCGCCGCCAATCCGGGCATCACCATCCTCGAGCAGGCCTACGCCAACTGGTCCCCGACCGAGGGCCAGGCCATCATGGCCAACTGGATCACGAAGTATCCCGACATCGACGGGGTGTGGTCCGATGCCGGCCTGCAGGGCGCGGGCGCCATCCAGGCCTACCTGGATGCCGGCCTGCCGGTTCCCCCGATCACCGGCGAGGACTTCCAGATGTTCTGGCGGCTGTGGGTGGAGAACGACCTGAACGCCTTTGCCCCCAGCTTCTCGACCCGCCAGGGCTATCTGGCGGTGCAGATCGCACTCCAGATCCTGAAGGGCGAGCCGGTTCCGGAACACTCGTTCATCGAGCCGCTCGTCGTCACGAATGACAACATCCAGGACTACTACAACCCGAAGCTCCCGGATGAGGCCATCGTGGACGCGCTGCCGGAAGTGCTGCAGAAGCTCTATCCGGACGCCTTCAAGTAAGTCGGGCGTGAAGCCGGGCCCCGCCTCCGCAATGCACGCGGGGGCGGGGCCGGCAAAGTCGACGACCGCCGTCGAGGAATACGCATGGCCGATCATCTGGTCGAGATGCGCAACATCACCAAGGTCTTCCCCGGCGTGGTGGCGCTGGACGATGTGACTTTCACCAGCGAGGCCGGGGAGGTGCATGCCGTCGTCGGCGAAAACGGCGCCGGGAAGTCCACCTTGATGAAGATCCTGGCGGGCGTCTACCAGCCCGATGCCGGGGAGATCCGTTTCGACGGTCAGCCCGTGCGCATCTCGAGTCCGTACGAAGCCCAGCGCCTGGGGATCAGCATCATCTATCAGGAACTGAACCTGCTGCCGGACATGACGGTGGCCGAAAACGTGTTTCTGGGGCGCGAGCCGGTCGGCCCGCTGGGCATCGTCGACGCCGACCGACTCGAACGGCAGGCGCACGAAGTGCTCCACCGCCTGGGCGTGGACCTGGATCCGCATCAGCGCCTGAGCCGCCTGAGCGTCGCCCAGGCGCAGATGGTCGAGATCGCCAAGGCGCTTTCATTGAACGCACGACTGGTCATCATGGATGAGCCCTCCGCCACCCTGGGCGGCCGGGATCTCGATTATCTGTTCGACGCCATTCGCGCCCTGAAGAAGCAGGGCGTGGGCGTGGTCTACATCTCTCATCGCATCGCTGAAATCTTTCAGATCGCCGACCGGGTGACCGTCTTCAAGGACGGCAAGGTGGTCGGGACGTATGCCGTGGCCGAGATCGATCGGCCCAAGCTGGTTCGGATGATGATCGGGCGGACTCTGTCGGAAGCCTTTCCGCCTCGCAGCGCCGCTCCCGGAGAGGAGATCCTGCGTGTCGAGGGCATCACCTGCACCGGCCGCCTGAAGGACGTGTGTCTGACGGTGCGACGCGGCGAGATCGTCGGCATCGCCGGATTGGTCGGCGCCGGACGGACCGAGCTGGCCGAGGCCGTCTTCGGCGCGCGGCGGGTGGACGGGGGCGAGGTCTACGTTCGCGGAAAGAAGACCTTTATCCGCAGCCCGCGTCACGCGCTGGCCGATCGGTTTGGATTTCTCACCGAAGACCGAAACGAGGGCGGTCTGGTTCTGGGGCTTACGGTTCAGGAGAACGTGGCCCTGCCCAGCCTGGGAAGACGCCAGCGCTGGGGTTTCGTCGATCAGGCGGCGGAACGCCAGACGGTTTCCACGATCGCCGAGGATCTGCGCATTCGCACGCCAAGCTTGCGCCAGGACGTCGAGTACCTCAGCGGCGGCAATCGGCAGAAGGTGGTGCTGGCCAAGTGGCTGATCAGCGGGCCGGACCTGCTGATCTTCGATGAGCCGACGCGCGGCATCGACGTCGGCGCCAAGGCGGAGATCTGGAGCCTGATGCGACAGCTGGCCGACTCCGGCAAAGCCATCCTGATGATTTCGTCGGAGCTGCCGGAGATCGTCGGCATGAGCGACCGGATCATCGTCTTCCATCGCGGCCAGGTCGTCGGGGACCTGCCGGGTGCGACGGCGACCGAGGAGCAGGTGATGATGCTGGCGACGTATGGGGAACCCCATGGCAACTGAGGTCATCCTCCCGAAGCCCCGGACCTGGGCCGAGCGCTGGGCGCGCCTGATCGACGAGCATCGCGAGCTGGTGACGATCTCGGGCATTCTGCTGCTGCTGGTGCTCATCGCCGCCGTGGCCGAACCCAACTTCCGCTCCAGCCGCAATCTGTTCAATGTCCTGCGGCAGGCGGTGGCCCTGGGGCTGGTGAGCATCGGGCAGACAGCCGTCATCCTGGTGGGCGGCATCGACTTCTCGGTGGGCGCCACCATCAGCCTGGTCGGCGTCTACACCACGGGTCTGATGGTCGACTACACCACGCCGCTCGCCGTCGCCGTGATCGTGTTGGCGATGATCCTGCTGGCGCTGGTCATCGGCTTTGCGAATTCGCAGGTGATCACCCGCCTCCGCGTGGCGCCGTTCATCGCCACCATGGGCGTGGGCGCCATCGTGCAGGGACTGGTGCTGCTCTACGCCAAACGACCCGGAGGCAAGATCGCTCCCGGCTGGGACTTCCTGGCCGAAGGCATGATCGGACCGGTCCCCTTCCCGGTCATCTTCCTTCTTGTCTTTGCCGTCCTGACGATCCTGGTCCTGCGCAAGACGGCCATCGGCCGGCATGTGGTCGCCACGGGAGGCAGTGAGGTGATCGCGCGCCTGTCGGGGGTCGTCACCGGACGCGTCATTGCCTACGCCTACATGTTCAGCACCTTCATGGCGGCCATGTCCGGCCTGTTCCTCACCAGTCGCATGGGAGCGGGGGATCCGCTCATGGGCGGATTGAATTACGACCGGTACGACATCGACTCGGTCACGGCCGTCTTGATCGGCGGCACGCGGCTGGGAGGCGGCAAGGGCGGGGTGCTCGGCACGATCGTCGGGGTGCTGATCGTCTCGGTGCTCAACAACATCTTCAACCTGACGGGCGTCAATCCCTATCTCCAGTGGGTCATCAAGGGCCTGATCTTCGTGGGCGCGGTGGCGGTGTATGCCACGCGACGAGCGAAGAACGGCGGGTGAATCGTGTGGGACCCCGTTCCCGGCCTCACCTTCGCTCCGAACATCAGTTGGCTCCTGCCCGAGCTGCCTTCGGGAGAACGCCCGCGGGCGTTGGCCAAAGCCGGCTTTCGCGCGTTCGAATTCGGATTCCCCTCGGCCATCGATGTGAATGCGATCGAGGCCGCCCGCCAAGAGTACGGGCTCGACGTCGCGCTGTTCAACCAGGACATCCCCGTCTGGGATCGCTGGAACCGTGGCTACCTTTCGGATCCTTCGCGGCGCGACGAATTCCGCCGCAAGCTGGACGAGGCGCTGGACCTGGCGCGCCGCCTGCAGGCGCACAAGCTGATGCTCCCGGCCGGCGTGGACCTGCCTTTCATCGAGCGAGCCCTTCAGCTCGATCAGCTTCTCGAGAATCTGCGCTATGCCGCGCCCCTGGCCGCGGAGAGCCATGTGTTGTTGACCATCGAGGTTATCAATCCGGCGGATCACCCTGGCTACTTCCTCACCTCGGCGAAGGAGGCGGTGGAGATCGTTCGCCAGATCGACCACCCGCATCTGCGGTTCCAGTTCGATACCTATCACCTGTACATGACGAGCGGTCACCTGACGAAGACTTTCCGCGGCCTGGCCCCCTGGGTGGGTCACGTGCAGTTCGGCGATTACCCGCAGCGCTGTCAGCCGGGGATGGGGGACATCGACTTCCCCGACATCCTGCAGGCGATTCACGCTTCGGGCTATCGCGGCTTCATCGGGCTGGAATACGTACCGCGGGACGAAGGCCTCCAGGCACTGGCCTGGGTCCCGCCGGAAATGCGCGTCGGCGCTGAGAGGGCATCACAGGAGAAGAGGACATGAGTCAGATCCTGAAGGCATCGGGCGCGGCCGGACACCACACGGTGTTCGGAGTCGGCGACCAGGGGGTGCGATGGCTGGGGCTGGATATCCTGCGCCTGGCCGCAGGTGAAACCTGGAAGGGAGAACTCAAGAACGAAGAGGCCGCGCTGGTCTTGCTGAGCGGCCGCGCCACGATCCGGCTGTCGGGCCATCACGAGGCCGTGTTCGAGGCTGTGGGCGGACGTGCGGACATCTTCGCCGGTCCACCGGCGGCGGTGTATGCCCCGCGCAACACCAAGATGGAGATCATTGCGGAAACCAGACTCGAGCTGGCCATCGCCAAGGCCCCCTGCGACAAAGACCTGCCGGCGAAATCGATCCAGCCCGGCGAGGTCAAAGTCGTCTCGGCCGGGATGGCGAACTGGCGCCGAGACGTCCGGCTGATCATTCCGCCCGGCTCGCCCATTAGCCAGCGCGTCATCGTCGGCGAGACCATCAACCCGCCGGGCAACTGGTCCGGCATCCCGCCGCACAAACACGACACCAAGTCCGACAGCGAAAACATTCTGGAGGAGTTCTACTTCTTCAAGCTCCGCCCGGCCGACGGATACGGCATCCAGGTGGTCAAGGACGACGGCACGGAAACGGCTCGGGTGATCCACAACGACGACGTGGCCGTGCTGCAGTCCGGCTATCACCCGACGTGCGCCGCGCCGGGAGTCACGGTGGCCTACCTGTGGGTGTTGAGCGGCGACAGCAAGGCCTACGACATCGTCATCGATCCGCGTTTCAGCTGGGTCAGCGCAGCCGAAGCCGTGCTGCGCGAGATGGCCGTGCGCTGAGGTGAGGCCCGAATGCTGACGAAACCTCCGTTCGGGATCATCCCGGCCATGGTGACGCCGCTCACAGCGGCGGATGAGATCAACCCTCAGGCCCTGCGCCGGCTCACCGAGTACCTCGTGGAGGGCGGTTGCCACGCCGTCTTCGCCACCGGCAGCCAGGGCGAGTCGTGGGCTTTCGACGCCGACGAGAAGCAGCTCGTCTGGGAAACGGTCGTGGAGGCGGCGCGGGGCCGCGTGCCGGTCTACGCCGGCACGGCCGCCGTGACCACCCGCGAGGCCATCGCGCTCACGCGGCTGGCGGAGAAAGCCGGCGTCGACGCCGTGTCGGTGTTGACTCCCTACTTCATCTCGCCCAACGATCAACAGCTCTTCGACCATTACCGGGCCATCGCCGAGGCAACGGCCCTGCCTGTGCTTCTGTACACGAATCCGGCGCGCACCGGCGTGAAGGTGTCGGTTGAGCTGGTGGCCCGCCTGGCCGAGGTCGACAACATCGTCGGGATCAAGGACTCGTCCGGAGAGCTCGAGTTGACGGCCGAGTACATCCGGGTGGCTCCGGCGAAGTTCTCCGTGCTGATGGGCCGGGACACGTTGATCTATGCCGCCCTGACGTACGGTGCGCGCGGCGCGATCGCCGCCACAGCCAATGTGAAACCGGCGCTCGTGGCCTCGATCTACGACCGCTTCATCGCCGGCGATCTCGCCGGTGCGCTGCAGGCTCAGCGCGATCTGGCGCCGCTGCGGTTGGCTTTCAGCTGGGGCACGTTCCCGGTCGTCATCAAAGAGGCCCTCGACCTGATGGGAATGGAAGCCGGCCCTTGCCGCGCCCCCGTCGGGCCGCTGAGCGCAGCACAGCGCGAGCGGCTGGCGGGCGTCCTGCGCCAGATGGGGCTGCTCGAGAGGCTGGATCGGGCTGCGCATCCCGTAGGGGAGGCTGGCCGATGAAGGGCACGATGAAGGCGATCCAGAAGGCCCGCCTCGAGCCGGGTATCGACCTGGTCGAGGTGCCGATTCCCGCGCCCCAGGCGAACGAGGTCCTGGTGAAAGTCGCAGCCACCGCGTTGTGCGGCTCCGACATCCATTTCTACAACTGGGACGAGTTCGCTCAGAAGCGTATCCGGCCGCCGATCATTCTCGGCCACGAGTTCTGCGGCGAAATCGTCGAGCTCGGCCCCGGCGTCGCCGACTTCAAGGTCGGGGACTACGTCACCGCCGACAGTCACATCGTGTGCGGCAAGTGCGACGTGTGCAAGATGGGGCTGCAGCACATTTGCCAGAACTTGAAGATCTTCGGCAACGATGTCGCCGGTTCGTTCGCCCAGTATCTGCCAGTGCCGGTGACCTCGCTGTGGCCGCTGGGCCGCGATATCCCGGCCGAAATCGGGGCCGTCATGGAACCGCTGGGCGGCGCGGCCCAGGCGGTGTTGATCGAGCCGGTGACGGCCCGCTCGGTGGTGATCCTGGGCGACGGTCCGATCGCCCTCTTTGGCGCCGGCGTGGCCCATGCCGCCGGGGCGCGCAAGGTCTACCTGGTGGGCATGGTGCCGTCGCGGCTGGAGATCGCACGCAGGATGGGAGCCCACGCCACCTTCAACATCAACGATCCGGTCGATCCGGTGAAGGCCGTTCTGGAGGATACCCACGGCATCGGAGCGGACGTGGTGGTGGAGATGGCCGGGGCGCCGGCCTCGATCAAGAACGCGTTCGCCATGGTGCGCAAAGGCGGCCGGGTCACGACCTTTGGGCTGACGCCCAAGCCGATCGAGCTCGATTTCAACTTCGCCGTGACGCTGCGGCAGGTGACGGTGCGCGGGGTGGCCGGCCGGCATATGTGGGACACGTGGAGGCTGGTCGATGGGCTGCTGGCTTCCGGCCAGCTCGATCCGACTCCGGTCATTACCCACCGCATCCATCTCGAAGACTGCGACCAGGGCTTTCGGCTGATGACCACCGGCGCGCGGGACACCGGCAAGATCGTGATGTTTCCCAACGGCATGCCGGGCTGAGCCTTTCGGCATCGCTCGGGCAGTTCGCCCCGCGGGCCGGCGCCGCAGGGCGCCGGCCCAGACGGGGGCAGGCTGAGGAGAACCCACTATGGACGACAACGGGAAAGAGAAGATCGACTACGAGAAGATCGAAATCGTCGGCGACGGCCGGGGCACGATGCAGGGCGACTACCTGCTCAACAAGGATCGCCCGATGGACCGGATCCGCTGGTTGATCGAGTGCTTCCCGGAGTGGGGACAGTTCCTCAACCGGCAGATCGAAGCCACGGAAGTCCCCAAGGGTCAGTATGCCTTCTGGTGGACCGGGGGCATGGGCTTCGTGCTGAAGTCTCCGGGCGGGGCGGTGCTGCTGGTGGACAACTATGCCGGACCGGCCCACTACACCGAGTACGCGTACTGCGGCGTGTGCCGCACCACCGGCTCGCCCACCATCGACTGGCTTCGTCTCAACCCGCAGGTCATCGACATCTTCGGCTTTGAGACGCTGGACGGAGTGTTCTGCTCGCACCAGCACGCCGACCACACCGATATCTACACCCTCAAGGCCGCCACACAGACCTCCAAGTGTCTGTTCTACGCGCCGCTGTCGTCCGTCGAGCGCATGCGCAACTTCCAGGTTCCAGAGGAGCGCATCAAGCTCGTCCGCCCAGGGCAGAGCTACAAGGTCAAGGACGTGACCGTCGACATCCTGCCCAACTACGACCGCATCGCCACCATGACCGGCGGACCCGGGGTGAAAGTCGAGCCCGGGGTGCGGCGGCCCTTCGACGATGTGGCGGTGACGTTCTTTTTCAAGATCGGCGGCCACAACTTCTGCCATCTGGCGGACTCGCTCTTCCAGAATGCCTATGTCACATTCAAGAAGTACAAGATCGACGTTCTGAGCGTCAACATCGGTTACAACGCGCCGGGCGGCACGGACAAGATGACGCCGTACGACGCAGTGCGCGTGGCCGAGGCGGCCGGGGCCAAAGTGCTGATGCCGATGCACTGGGACAACTGGGGCAACACCACGGTGGATCCGGAGGAGGTCAACTGGATCGCGCAGCGCCACGTGCCCGAGCTCAAGGTGATCATCCCGCAGTGGGGCGTGAAATGGCTGTTCCCGTCCCAGGCGGACATCGGGAAGATGAAATTCGAGGATTGGCGCGAGCGCTACCGGCCGGAGATGTCGTGGGAGTACGGACAGCCGGCGCAGGAAGCCGCCGCCAAGCGCGGGGAGTTCGTGCCGTACTGATGCGCCAAGAGTCGTGGCCGGCGAGGGGGGCGCGCTTCGGAAGAGTTGGGGCGAACATCCTTCGACTTCGCTCGGGCCTCAGCCCTCGCTCCGCTCAGGATGTGGGGGGGATGGGTTGAGGGCTGATGGCCGACGGCCGATGGCCGTGAGAGGTGCACCATGACGAAGAAACGTGTCGGTTTCATCGGGCTGGGGTTGATGGGCAAGCCGATGTCGTCCAACCTGGCCAAGGCCGGATATCCCCTGACGGTTTTCGACGTCCTGCCGGCAAAGATCGCCCCGCTGGCTGAGCTGGGAGCGGCGCCCGCGGCCTCCGCACGGGAAGTCGCCGAGAAGAGCGAAGTCGTCATCACCATGCTCAACGACGCGCCGGCGATCGAACGCGCCCTGGCCGGGCCCGATGGGCTCCTGGCCGGTGCCCGGCCTGGATTGGTGTGGGTCGACATGAGCACCATCGGTCCGGACCAGGCGCGGGATTTCGCGGCGCGCGCCGAGGCCGAGGGAGTCCGCAAACTCGAGGCGCCGGTATTCGGCAGCACCGGCAACGCCGCCGACGGGTCTCTGGGTCTCATGGTGGGCGGAGACCGACAGGTCTTCGAGGACCAGCTTGACGTGCTGTCGGTGCTGGGCAAGCACTTCTTCTATCTTGGCGGCCCGGGAGCCGGAGCGACGGCCAAGCTGGCCTGCAATCTGATGGTGGCAGCCCAGGTCTTCTCGATGGCGGAAGCCATGGTCCTGGCCGCCAAGGGCGGGATCCCGCTGGGGCAGATGGGCGAGATCATCTCGGCCAGCGGTTTCGTCTCGGGGCTGATCACTCGGAAGATTCCCAACATGGTTTCGGGCGACTACTCGCCGGCCTTTTCTGTGAGGAATGTCCACAAAGACCTGGAGCTGATGGTCCACACGGCGCACCAGCAAGGCGCCGCGCTGCCGATGACCGCAGTCATGCATCAGATGTACTGTGCCGCCATGGCTGAAGGCCTCGCCGATCGGGACATGGCCGCGATTTTCAAGGTGATGGGTGAGCTGGCCGGACTCAACGGGGGAACGTGAGCCGTGACACGTGATTCGAGATTCGTTCCGACGAATCACGAGTCACGAATCACGCCCCCTGCGAAAGAAGGTGCCTCGTGAAGAGAGTCGGTTTCATCGGCCTCGGTCTCATGGGCGCTCCCATGGCCGCCAATGTTGCCCGGGCAGGGTACCCGCTGACGGTCTACAACCGTTCGCCCGAGAAAACCGCCTCGTTGAACGAGGTGGGGGCCCGATCGGCGGCGACGCCGCGCGAGGTGGCGGCCGCCAGCGACGTGGTCATCACCATGCTGACCGACGCCGCCGCGGTCGAGCAGGTGTTGCGCGGCGATGAGGGCCTGCTGGCGGGCGGTCGCAGCGGTTCGGTGCTGATCGATATGAGCACCGTCTCGCCCGATCAGAGCCGGTCGATGGCGATCGAGGTCGAAGTGCAGGGCTGGCGCAAACTCGAAGCGCCGGTCTACGGAAGCACCGGCCCTGCCCGAGACGGCACCCTGGGAATCATGGTCGGCGGCGATCCGTCGCTGTTCGAGGAGCAGCGCGACCTGCTCCAGACCATGGGCCGGTCCATCTTCTACATGGGGCGGATGGGGGCAGGCGCCGCGACCAAGCTGGCCTTCAACCTGATGGTCGCCTCTCAGTTTCAATCGCTGGCGGAGGCCATGGCGCTGGCGGGCAGCGCCGGCGTCGATCTGGGCAAGCTCAGCGAAGTCATCCAGGCGACGGCGGTATCTTCCGATCTCATTCGCCGCAAGATCGCCAACATCCTCGGCGACAACTACGCCCCGGCCTTTCCACTGAAGCACATGCACAAGGACCTCGGCCTCATGCTCGAAACCGGACACGCGCTGGGCGTGCCTCTTCCGGCGACGGGCGCCATTCACGAAAGCTTCACCGCCGCCCGGTCACGCGGCTATGGGGACCTCGATGCGATCGCGGTCTTCTGCCTGCTGGCCGAGCTGTCGGGATCGCGCGCGAAGCCCTAGCCCTGCGGCAGGCTCGCAAGGAGGAAGACTCGGTGAAAGATGTGCAGTACTTCGCCCCGGCGACGATGAAGGAAGCCCTCAAGCTGCTGGGGACCCATGGCCGCCGGATTCGGGTGCTGGCGGGCGGCACGGACCTGGTCCGCAACATGAACCTCGAGTTCATCATCCCCGACAACATCCTGTGGATCGGCAAGCTTGGCCTGGAATACGTCAAGAGCCAGGAGGGGATGCTGCACATCGGGGCCGCGACCCGCATGCAGACGGCCAGCCGGTCGAAGGCGATTCAGGAGAAAGCCGCGGCGCTGGCGCAGGCGGCGGGCAAGATGGCGGCCCCGCCGGTGCGATCGCTGGCGACGCTGGGCGGCAACATCTGCAACGCCTCGCCGGCGGGCGACACAATCTGCGCCATGATCGGCCTGGGCGCCGAAGTCGTCCTGACCAGCAGCCGGGGAAAGCGCATTCTTCCGCTCGAGAAGGTCTTCAGCGGTCCCGGCAAGACGGTGCTCAAGCCGGGTGAGATGTTGACCGAGATTCGAATACGCCCGACGGGCAAGGGCGAAGGTTCGGCGTACGCCAAGGTCGGGCGGCGCCAGGCTTTGACTCTGGCTGTCCTCAATGCCGCCGCCCGCGTGAAGCTGGACGCGAAGGGCAACTGCGCGGATGTGCGCATCGCCGTCGGGGCCGCGGCGCCGAAACCGGTGCGGGCCGTCAAGGCGGAGGCCGTGCTGCGCGGCAAGCCCTTCACCAGGGAAGCCGTTGCCCGCGCCGCGGAAGTGGCCGTGACGGAGACGCGGCCCATCGATGACGTCCACGGCACGGCGTGGTATCGCCGGAAGCTGACTCGCATCCTGGTGGGGCGCGTGCTGGCTCGCGCCGGCGGCCTGGAGGGAGGTTGACCATGGCCCTTCGAACCATCTCCTTCAAGCTCAACGGCCGGCGGGTCTCGGTCGAGGCGCCCGTGACGATCAACCTGCTGCAGCTCCTGCGGCAACACCTCGACATCACCAGCCCCAAGTTCGGCTGTGAGCAAGGCAACTGTGGAGCGTGCACCGTCTGGCTCGACGGCGAGCCGGTCAACTCGTGCATGGTGCTGGCGGCCACGGTCGAGGGGCGCGAGGTGACCACGGTGGAAGGTCTGGGCACGCTCGAGCACCCGCACCCGCTGCAGTCGGCGATCACCGAGCACTACGGCTCGCAATGTGGCTACTGCACGCCCGGCATGATCATGTCGGCGGCGGCGCTGCTGAAGCGCAACAAGACTCCCACGCGGGAGGATGTGGTCGAGGCCATCGTCGGGAACGTGTGCCGCTGCACCGGCTACAACAAGATCGTCGAGTCCGTGCTGGCCGCGGCCCGCAACGGCAACGGGCGGCAGGAGGACCATCATGACGGACACTGAGTACGTCGGCAAACGCCTGCCGCGTTATGACGGAATGCAGCATGCCACCGGCCGGACGCGCTTCGTGGGTGACATCAAACTGCCCGGCATGCTGCACGTGCAGGCCTGGCGCTCGCCGGTGGCCTCGGCGCGCATCCGCGACATCGATATCCGTCGGGCCAAGGCCACCCCGGGGGTCGTCGCCGTCATCACCGGCAAGGACGTCCCCAACAACGTCTTCGGCGGGGAGCAGCCGGTCCTGGCCGACAGGGAGATCCGCTATCTCGGGCAGGAGGTCGTGGCGGTGGCCGCCGAGACCCTGGACGCGGCGCGTGAGGCTGTCAGCCGCGTGCGCGTCGAGCTCGAGGCGCGTCCGCCGGTCCTGGATCCGATTCAGGCCATGGACCCCGCCTCGACCAAAGTACGGCCCGACGGAAACCTGATGCGCTTCGGCGAGCGCGACCACCTGCAGATCCGTAAGGGAGACGTCGAGCAGGGCTTCGCCCAGGCCGACCGCATCGTGCAGACCTATTTCCGCACGGCCGCTCAAGAACACTCGCCGATCGAGACGCAGAGCAGCATCGCTCAAACCGACTCGATGGGTCGAACGCACATCCACACCGTCACGCAGGCGGTGTTCTTCAATCAGGGCACGATCGCCGGCATCCTGGGCAAGCCTCAGGCGGCGGTGCACATGATCGGCGGGATCCTGGGCGGAGGCTTCGGGTCCAAGAACGACCCGCACGGCGATCACATCTGCGCCGTGCTCTCCCTCTACACCGGCGGCCGGCCCGTGCGCTGGGTCTGGACGCGCGAAGAGGAGTTCGTCGCCAGCACCCATCGCGCCGCCACGCACATCTGGTTCAAAGACGGCGTGACGAAAGAAGGCCGCATCCTGGCGCGCAAGATCAAGATGATCCGCGACGGCGGCGCCTACCCGTCGACGAACGACTATGTCATCCGCAAGGCCTCCTACGGCATCGCCGGCCCGTACAACATCCCCAACGTGTGGATCGACTCCTACTCCATCTTCACCAACAAACGGCCCACCTCGTCGATGCGCGGCTTCGGCCTGTTCCAGTCGTCTTTCGCCTGGGACGTGCAGATGGAACGCATCGCCGAGGCGCTCGGCCTCGACTCGTGGCGGCTGCGCTTCCTGAATGCCATCCGCGATGGCGACACGTCGGCCACGCGGGCGGTCCAGCATCACTGCGGCCTGATCGAGGTGATGCAGACGGCGGCCCAGCGGGCCGGGATCCGATTGGACGGTGATCTGTTGGCGATGTCTTCCCAGCAGGGATCGAACGGAGGGGCGCATGGCTAAGAAACGCGGCAAGGGCATCGCCGCCATCTGGTACTCGACCGGCATGAGCGGCGGGGGAGACCCCAGCCAGGTGGTGGTGAAGTTGCGTCCCGACGGCAGCGTCGATCTGATCATCGGCAGCGTCGACATCGGCCAGGGTGCGCGCACGGTCATGCGCCAAATCGCCGCGCAGGAACTGGGCGTCTCGATCGACAAGGTCAACGTCACGACGGTGGACAGCGACAGCAGCCCGCTCGACACGGGGACCTTTGCCAGCCGCGTGACGCACCAGACCGGCAACGCCACGCTGCTGGCGGCCCGCGAGGCGCGACAGGTGCTCTTCGAAGTCGCGGCGGCCCAACTGGGCGTCGAGGTCGAGAAACTCGAGGCCAAGGACGACAAGATCGTCGTGCGCGGCTTCCCCGAGCAAGCCATCCCGATCGCCGACGTGGCCGGACGGGCGACGTGGGACGAGCGGCGCATCATCGCCGGCCGAGGCGCTTACGGCTGGCCGGTGGCGCAGGTCGATCCGGATACCGGCGAGGGAGAGCCGCTGCACAACATGGCCTACGGGGCGACCGTGGCCGAAGTCGAGGTGGACACGGAGACCGGGGAAGTGAAGGTGCTCAAGCTGGTCAGCGCCTACGACTGCGGAAAAGCCATCAATCCGATGCTCGTCGAAGGCCAGATCGATGGCGGCGCGGCCATGGGCCTGGGCTCGGCTCTGTTGGAGGAGCTCCATCCGTACTACCCCACGCTGGAGCATTACCCTACCGGTTTCTTTTCGTACATGATCCCGACGGTGAAGGACTTGCCCGAGCTCGACGCGGTCATCGTGGAAATGGGCTCGGACACCGGGCCCTACGGAGCGAAAGGGATCGGTGAGATGACGGCCAACTCGCAGGCCCCGGCCATCATCAACGCCATCCACGATGCCATCGGGGTGTGGATCACCGACCTCCCGGCCACCTCGGAAAAGGTGCTGCGCGCCATGGAGGGCCTGCCGCCGAGGGGGTGACCGACGGATGTCGCCCACTCTCCAATGTCATTGCGAGGAGACCGGAGACGGCAATCTCCTCCCTGCGATGAGATTCAACCGCGGCCGAGGAGATGAGATGGCCGCGGCGTGCTTCGACGGGACTCGGCACTCTTCGGCGCGAGGAACGAGGTGAGGGGCCGGGACGAAGGAGGGTGTAGGGGCGTTCAATTGAACGCCCCTACCAGGAAACAGGAGAGGCGGGTTCGAACCTGCAATGGCACGTACGAAGAGCAAGCATGACGTGGAGAAAGTTCCCGCGGCCGACGTGGTCATCGGCTCGGTGCGCCTGCCGGTGAACCGGGGCAACGCCAGCGCCTTCATCCCCGGGGAACAGTTCTACGTCACGCCGACGCAAGGGTACTTGGAGAAGTTGGCCTACGGCGTGGCTCACAATCTGCCGGTGCTGTTGATCGGCGAAACCGGCGTGGGCAAGACGCTGGCCGTTCGCTATCTGGCCTGGAAGACGAACAACGGACTGAGACGGGTCAACCTCAACGGCGCCACGACGGTCGACGAGTTCCTGGGGAAGCTGCTGATCAACGAGCAGGGCACCTACTGGGTCAACGGTGTCCTGGTGGAGGCGATGACCTCCGGCGACTGGATTCTCCTGGACGAGATCAACGCCACGCTGCCCGAGATCGCCTTCTGCCTGCACTCCCTGCTCGACGACGACCGCATGGTCGTGCTGATGGAATACGACGGCCGGATCGTGCGCCCGCATCCCAGCTTCCGCCTGTTCGCCAGCATGAATCCGAGCGAGGAGGGCAAGTACGGCGGGACCAAGACGCTGAACGAGGCCCTGCTCGACCGGTTCCCCGTCGTGGTGCGCATGGAATATCTGATGGAGGGCCAGGAAGTCGAGGCCGTCATGGCGCAGAGCGGCAACACCGACGAGGAGGTCGTGCGTCGCATGGTGCGGGCCGCCAACGATGTGCGCCAGGCGATCCGCAACGAGAAAGTCTTCGGTTCGTTCAGCACCCGCCGGGTCATTGACTGGGCGCGGATGGCTCTGACGTTTGGCGTCCGGGAAGGCGCCGTTTACACCGTTCTCACCAAACTCAATCGCTATGACGCCGACGTCGTCGAGGACATCCTTGACAACTACTTCTGACACCTCGGCCCAAGGCGAGGACCTGTCGCCGCAGCGTGAGCGACTGGAGAAGCTTCTCCAGATCACGTCGCGCGCCTACGACCTTTCGCTCGCCTTCGGACCCGAAGACCGCCTGGGCGACCGGTCGATCGTTATCGGCCTCGGCGATGAGGCGAAGAACGCGGGCTATCCGTTCCTCAAAGGTCTCGCGCTGCACCTGCTTGGACACTACCTCAGTGATCTCCGGGAGGCACACGATCGCGCTCGAGAGCTCGAACGGGCCGGCCGACCGGGGCTGGTTCGCATGTGGCATGCCCTCGAGGACGCCCGCCTCGAGAACCGAATGCTCGAACGTTGGCCGGGGATGCACAAGTCCTTCGCGGCGCGGCTTCCGCCCAACCTCGGCGGATCGCTTCTGGGGAAGGGTCCGGTCGCCCGGCAGGTGGACATGGGACTTTACCTCGCCGGACGTGGGATCACGGGTGCCCGGCTGAGTCCTCCTGTCCGCCAGGCCTTGGATGACGTGTCGGCGGAAATCCGCAAGGGTGCAGCCGGCCAGGACGCCCGTGCCTCCCTCGAAGCGGTCGAGAGGATCTATCCGCGCCTGGCTCGTCTGCTGGCCGGGGCATCGGCCCGTGGCGGGAAGATGCATTCTGCGGGTGAGGTCGAACAACTGGGTGAGGCTGAAACCTCGGGGGTGAGGCCCTCGGGCGCCGAAGGTCCTCCGCAGATCGACATCCAGGACGGACTCGTCGCGGTCAAACCGCTGGGTCTGAGACGCGAACTGCCGGAATGGTATCGCCCGGGAAGCGCGCCCTGGTTCGAGCAGGGTCTCGGAGCGAAGGAGATCCATCCCAGTGCTCGGCGCAGCGACCGGCAGACGATCGTGGCCGTCCCGCGGGGTGAGTCACCCGAATACCAGGCTCTGTGGCGCGAGGTTCAGGGGGAGGCGGGCCGCCTCATCGCCCATCTCGTGCGGCGGCTCGAGGAAGAGACCTACCTGCGCTATGCCGGGCGATACCGCAGCGGAAAGCTCGAGATGAATCGCCTCTGGAAACAGCGCCGAGGAGATTATCGCCTGTTCCAACGCCGCGAGCACGGCGGGCGCTCGGAAGCGGCCTTCACCATCCTCGTGGATGAAAGCGCAAGCATGCAGGGCGAGGACAAGATCCGCACGGCCACGAAGGCCGCCATCCTGCTGGGAGAGGCCCTCAGCCGGCTGCGAGTTCCTTTCGAAATCATCGGATTTTCGACCGCCGACTTCGAGGCGCGCCGGGCAATGGAGCTGGGGCTGACGCCGGCCCATGCCTACCGGACGACGCGCTGCACCGCGCTGGAACACCGAATCTACAAGTCCTTCGACGAGTCGTATGAGTTTGTGCGGACACGCCTCGCCGGCATTCGACCTCGATGCAACAACTGGGATGAGGAGCACCTGCTGTTCGCCTTTCGGCGGCTTCAGCCACGCCGGGAAGCGGTGAAGGTCATCCTGGTCGTCTCCGACGGCCAACCCAACGGCGATGCGGACCATCTCATTCGCACGGTTGCGGCGGTCGAGAACCAGGGCTGCCGGGTTGTGGGCATCGGCATCGGGGCCGACTTCGTCGAGAGGATTTACCCCAAGGCCCTGGTGGTCTCCGACTTTCGCCAGATGGCCGAGCCGTTGGTCGATCTGCTGGCAGCTGAGATGGGGAAGGCTCGATCGTTCACGCCGTCTGCGCGCCCGGTCGCCGATGGAGCGGGAGCGCGGCCATGGTGAAGGCCGTGCGTGTGAATTCGCCGCACTCGGTCCAGGTTGTGGATGTCGAGCCACGCAAACCGGGCCGAGGCGAAATCCGCCTGAAAGTGGAGGCGGTGGGCGTTTGCGGATCGGATGTGGCTCTCCTTGCCGGAAAGCATCCCTATGCCACCTATCCCGTCATCCCCGGTCATGAACTGAGCGGAAAGGTGATCGGGGTCGCCGGCAACGGCGGTCTGGCCGTCGGGCAGCGGGTTACCGTTCGCCCTCTACTGACCTGCGGGGTCTGTCGCGCGTGTCGCGACGGGCGTTTGAACCATTGCCCTGAAGTTCGCGTGCTGGGCGTGCATGTGGATGGGGGCATGGCCGAGGAAGTGATCGTGCCCGAAAGCACCGTCTTCCCGGTTCCGGATGGCATGGACGCCGAAGAAGCGGCCATGGTCGAACCAACGGCGGTGGCCGTGCATGTCGCCCACCGTGCCGGGATCGTCCGGGGGAGCACGGTTGCGATCTTTGGGACGGGAGTGATCGGCCTGCTGGCGCTTCAGGTGGCGAAGGCTGCCGGCGCGCGGGCGGTGCTGTGCATCGATCGCGTGCGCGAACGTCTGAGCCTGGCCGGCGAGCTGGGCGCCAGCCGGGTGGTGGATAGCCGGAACGAGGACATTGCGGCCGCAGCCGCCGAGCTGTGCCCCGATGGATTCGACGTCGTTCTGGAGATGGTCGGGGCCGAAACGACGATGGCGCAGGCGCTCGATCTGGCGCGCCGCGGCGGCGCGGTGGTGATGGTCGCCCTGCCTCACGGATCGGCCTCGTTCGACTTCGAGATGCTCTACCGGAAGGAGCTGACGCTGGCTGCGACGCGGCTGTATGCAGGTGACTTCGCCGAGGCCATTTCCCTCATCGCCGCCGGGCAGGTGGCGGTCCAGCCGCTCATCACCCACCGGTTCCGGCTGAGCGAAGGCGCGCAGGCGATGTCGCTGCCTGGAGAAAACCCGGCCGAAGCCATCAAGGTCATGATCCGCCCGTGAGGGCTGTGCGGCACTTCTGACTTCACATCGACATCGAGGAAGGTGATCACCATGACAATCCAAGGGATGCTGGAAGCGACGCCGATGCTGATCGACGGCCAGCTTCGTCAGGCCGGATCCGATTCGTTCGTCGACGTTTTCAACCCGGCGAACGGTGAGCTTGTCGGCCGGGTACCCGTGGCGAGGGAGCAGGACGTCGATGAGGCGGTCCGCTCCTCGCATCGTGCGTATCTGAAATGGCGCGAGACGCCGGCGGCCGAGCGGGCGGGGCTGATGATGAAAGTGGTCGAAGCCGTTCGAGCCAACGTGGATGAGCTTGGCCGGCTCCTGACGCGTGAACAGGGCAAGCCGTTCCCCCAGGCCAAGGGTGAGATCGGCGGTTTCTGCGCCGTGATGGAGTTCTACGCGCAGGAGGCGCGCCGCATCACCGGCATGGTGCTGCCTTCCGACCACAGGGACCGATTCGTGTACGTCCTTCGCCATCCCATTGGCGTGGTGGCGGCCATCCCGCCGTGGAACGATCCACTCCATCTGCTGAGCCGGATGCTTGGCCCGGCGTTGGCGGCCGGCTGCACCGTGGTCGCCAAACCCTCATCCGAGACGCCGCTGGCTACGCTGCGCATGGCGGGCCTCGCCCTGGAGGCGGGTCTCCCGCCGGGTGTGCTCAACGTCGTGACCGGGCCCGGCGGCCAGGTCGGCGAAGCCTTGGTGCGGCACCCTCTGGTGCGCAAGGCGGCCCTGACCGGAAGCGTCGAAGGCGGCAAGCAAGTGATGCGCGCCGCCGCCGAGGGAATCAAACGCGTCACGCTCGAGCTGGGCGGACAGTGCCCGTGCATCGTCTGGAAGGACGCCGATATCGACAAGGCGGTGGATGCCATCACCTTCCAGGCTTTTCGTGGCTGCGGCCAGGTGTGCAATCGTGTCAACCGCGTCTACGCGCACGAGTCCGTCTACGACGAGCTCGTGCGGCGCATCGCCGAGCTGGCGGCTCGCATCGTCGTCGGCGAAGGATTCCAGGAAGGGGTCGACATCGGCCCGGTGGTCAATGCCCGCCAGCTGGAGTGGATCGAAAGCCACGTGGCCGATGCGGCCAAGAAAGGTGCGCGCATTCTGACCGGCGGCCAACGCGTGGGGACGACGGGGACGTTCTTCGCCCCGACCGTGCTGGCGGACTGCACACACGCCATGAAGGTAATGACCGAGGAGACCTTCGGCCCGGTGCTGGCCTTCATGAAGGTCGGCGACGATCTGGACCAGGCGATCGAGTACGCCAATGACACGGTGTATGGATTGAGCGCGTATTTCTTCAGCCGCGACATGCGCAACTGCTACCTGGCGGCGCAGCGGCTCGAGGCCGGGTCGATCTGGATCAATGACATCCACGGTTCCTTCGTTCAGGCGCCGTACGGCGGCATGAAGCAGAGCGGCATCGGACGCGAGCAGGGCGCCCTGGCCGTCGACGACTATCTCGAATGGAAGACGGTCTACCAGGAGATGAGCTACGAATCGCGAGGCGCGCGACTGTGCGTGCGCCGCTAGCCGCATGAGCCGACCGGTCGTCCTCCTCTACGAACCGATCCACGCGCGCGCCCTGGAGGTGTTGCGGCAGCGAGCCGAGGTTCGCATGGCCGACAGCCTCGAGGAAAGCGATCTGTTGAAGGACGTGGCGGAGGTGGAGGGCATCATCATCCGGGCCAACGGCAAAGTCAGCCGGCGGCTGATGGAAGCCGCACCCAAGCTCAAGGTGGTCGCGCGACACGGCGTGGGCGTGGAGGCCATCGATCGCCAGGCGGCAGCCGATCTGGGCATCACCGTCGTCAATACGCCGGAGGCCAATGTCGAATCGGTGGCCGAGCAATGCCTGGCCATGATGCTTGTTCTCGCCAAACGCATACGTCTGGCGGACCGGGCCATTCGCGCCGGCGATTGGGAAGCCCGCTACCGGCTGACGGGCAACGAGCTCCTGGGCAAGACGCTGGGCCTCATCGGATTCGGCCGGATCGGTCAGAGGCTGGCCGGAATGTGCCGCGCCGGGCTGTCGATGGCCGTGCTCTACCACGACGTCCTCGCGTATCCGGAGGCCGAGAAGGCCCTGGATGCCACGAAGGTGGAGCTGGACCGGCTGCTGGAAATTTCCGATTTCGTTTCCGTGCACACTCCGCTGGTCCCGGGCACGCGCGGCCTGATCGGTGAGGCGGCCCTGCGGAGGATGAAACCGAGCGCGTTTCTGATCAACACCTCGCGCGGCCAGGTGGTCGATCAGGCGGCCCTGTTGCGCGCCTTGCAGGAAGGTTGGATCGCCGGAGCCGGGCTGGACGTGTACGACCCGGAGCCGCTTCCGGCGGACAGCCCTCTCCTGGGGATGGACAATGTCATCCTGTCGCCGCACATGGCGGCCCACACCGACGAAGCCCTCTACCGTATGGCCATGGTCGTCACCGATGTCCTGGCGGTGATCGAAGGCCGTCCGCCGGAGAACCCGGTGGTGTGGAAGGGATGATCAAGAACTGTCACTCCGACTGATGACTGACGACTGAGGACTGGAGTCATCCATGGACAAGCACTGGAGCCACTACTGCACGATGAGCATCGTCCACTTCATGGCGTTCCCCAAGACCATCAACGGGGAAAGCCCGATCGCCGAGAGCGTCGCCAAGCTGGCGGAAGACCCGTTTTTCGGCGCGGTGGAGATCACGTGGATTAAGGATCCGGCCGAGCGGGCCTCGGTGCGAGCCATGCTGGAGGCCACGCGGACGAAGGTCGGTTACGGCGCGCAGCCGGCCGTGTTGATGGGCAAGCTGAACCCGAACAGCCTCGACGAGGCGGAGCGCCAGCGGGCGGTTCGGGAGTTGAGGGACCGCATCGACGAAGCGGCCGAAGTCGGCGCGGCGCGCATGGCCTTCCTGTCCGGCAAGGACCCCGGCGAGAAAGATCGCGCCGCGGCGGTCCGGGCTCTGGTGAAATCGCTCAAGGAGCTGAGCGCATACGGACGGGAGAAAGGGGTCGCGCTCACCATTGAAACCTTCGACCGCGACGTCGACAAGAAGGCTCTCATCGGCCCCAGCCGTCTGGCGGCCGAATTCGCGGCCGAAGTCCGGCGCGACTATCCCGAATTCGGGTTGATGTACGACCTCAGTCATCAGCCGCTGTTGCACGAGAAGTCGGAAGAGGCGCTCTCCCTGCTCGAGGATCATCTGGTGCACATCCACGTCGGCAATTGCGTCGAGACCGAAGGCCTGCCGGGCTACGGCGACATGCATCCGCGCTTCGGCTGGCCCGGCGCATCCAACGATGTGGAGGAACTGGTCGAGTTCCTGCGGGCGCTCTTCAAGGTCGGCTATCTCAAAGAGGGTCGGGAGGACCGGCCCTGGATTGGCTTCGAGGTCAAGCCGCAATCACCGGCGGAGACCTCCGAGCAGGTGATCGCCGGGACGAAGAGGACCTGGCAGGAAGCATGGTCAAGAGTCTAGTGGTCAGTGGTGAGTGGTGAGTGGTCAGTAAGGACCTAATCACACCGCTGGCGCACGTGTATTCACTCACCGCAGGCCTCTCACAACTGACCACCGGCCACTGACGACTGACCGCTGTAAAGGAGCTGGTTATGGACCGCGCCCACGAAGAACAGATCGCCGAACGCTACGGCGAGTTGTCCGGTCACTTCCCCTACTGGGAGAAGACCAAAGACCTGGTTGACCAGTATATCGACATGATCCTGAACTACCGGCAGAGCGGGCATCCCGGCGGCTCGCGCTCGAAGGTGCACGGCCTCCTGACGGTCCTGCTGAGTGGATCCATGCGTTGGGACCTGCGCCATCCGGAAAAACGATTCGGGGACCGATTCGTTCTGGTGGGCGGACACACGGTGCCCTTGATTTACTGCACGCTCGCGGTCTTCAACGAGGCGCTGCGGCTGAAGTATCAGCAGACAGGCAAGAAGACCTATCTGGTGCCCAAGGAGCGCGGCCTGGTCTGGGAGGACCTGCTCGGATTCAGACATCGGGGCGGCCTCTCCGGACACGCGGAAATGGAAGGCAAGACGCTATTCTTGAAGTTCAACACCGGGCCCTCCGGCCACGGCGGCCCGGCCGCCGCCGGTTTGGCCCTGGCGTTGAAGCGGGCCGGCGCCGAAGGCGTGAAGGTCTTCGCCTTCGAAGGCGAGGCCGGCCTGACCCCGGGGGCGACCCACGAGATGATGAACTCGGCCTGGGGCCTGGCGCTCGACAACCTGTACCTGGTCGTCGACTGGAACGATTTCGGAATCGACGATCACCCGGTCAGCAGTGTGGTGTACGGTACGCCCGCGGACTGGTTCGGATCGCATGGCTGGCGTGTCTTCGGGGCCGACTTCGGCAGCGAGTGGGGGCCGGTGACGCAGGCGATCCTGTCGATGGTGATGAGCGAAAACCCCACGCGCGCCCCGAGCGTCGCCTGGCTCAAGACGCGGAAGGGCCGCGGCTACCTGAAGTACGACAACCCCTCGCATGGTGCGCCGCACGCCATGGACAGCGAAAAGTTCTGGGAAACCAAACGCCCGTTTGCCGAGAAGTACGGCGTGGAGTTTGCCAACTTCGGAAATCCGCCGCCGAAGGACCCGCAGGCTCTGCAGGCGGAGTTCCGGGACAACCTGCAAGCGGTGGCGGAGGTCCTGCGACGAGATCAACCGCTTGTCGACTATCTCGCCGATCGGCTGGTGGAGCTGGGCGAAAGCGTCCCCAAGGAGATCCCCACTTTCCACCTCGGGGCTAACGGCACGCCCTGGAAAGATGCTCGGCTGTTCGACTTCCGCAACTATCCCGAAGAGATGTACGCCAGACCCGGCGAGGTCGCGGCCAACCGCGCCGGGCTGGCGAAATGGGGAGCGTGGATCAATGCCTTCGGCCACCGTGAGTATGGGCGGCCGCTGTTCCTGGCGTGTTCCGCGGACCTGGCCGACTCGACGAACATCAGCGGCTTCGGCAAGGCTCACGGGGATTTCAAGGGATACGGATGGTACGAACGCTATGGTTCCGCCGAAGGTGTGCTGCTGCCTCAGGAGATCACCGAATTCGCCAACGCGGGCATCCTCGTCGGGATGGCGACGGTCAACTTCTCCGAGCGTCCCGAGGAGGAATTCGACGGTTTCTGGGGCGCCTGTTCGACGTACGGATCCTTCTCGTATCTCAAGTACGGCATGCTCAGGCTCTTCAGCCAGCTGGCGCAAGACTGCCAGTGGAAAGTCGGCAAGGTGATCTTCGTGGCCGGACATTCCGGGCCCGAAACCGCCGACGACAGCCGAACGCACTTCGGTGTGTTCGAACCGGCCGTGATGCAGCTCTTCCCCAAGGGCCAGGTGATCAACCTGCATCCGTGGGAGCACAACGAAGTTCCCGTCCTGCTGGGCGCGGCGCTGCGCGAGGAGGTGCCGATCGTCGTGCTGCATCTGACACGGCCGCCGATCACCATCCCCGACCGGCAGCATCTGGGGATCGCCTCGCATTTCGAGGCGGCGCGGGGCGCCTATCTGGTGCGGGACTACCTGCCGGACAAACCCAGAGGCGGCGCGCTGGTCGTCCAGGGCACGAGCGCCATGGTCAGCGTCTGCGAGGTTCTGCCGGAGCTCGAGGCTCGCGGGCTGAATGTCAAGATCGTCTGTGGGGCGAGCCCGGAGCTCTTCGCCCGACAACCGGAGGCCTACCGCTTCGGTCTGCTTTCGCCTGCTGATCGCACCGACTCGACCGTGATCACGACACAGTCGCGAGCCTCCATGGGCGACTGGCTCTTCAACGAGGCGTCGCTGGAATACGCGCTTTCCTCCGACAGCGACAATCGGTGGCGCACGGGCGGGACGGTGGAAGAGGTGATCGAAGAAGCCCACCTCTCACCGGAATGGATCCTCAAGGGCATCGAGCGCTTCGTCCGGGATCGGGAGGCGCGGCTGGGGCGCATCGCCTCCGCCCTCTCAGAAGCCCGCGGCGCTCCCGCCATGGCCGCAATTGGGAAGTGATCTGGGGGCCGCCCGCTGCCCGCTTCCAGCCACCAAGAAAGTCAGAGCCTCCTCGACCATCGTCGGCTTGAGACGTGGTAGCCTAGCGGCGCCAACGGCCTCAGGTGGATGGCCCATGCCTGCGGCTGGGGGCTGGAAGCTGGTCGCTGGGAGCCAACCTTGCGCGAGATCCTGACCGACATCGACCGCTGGCAATCCGAGGGCAAACCCATCGCCCTGGCCACGGTCGTTCGAACGTGGGGCTCCGCGCCGCGGCCGGCAGGCTCGAAGATGGCCGTCAGCCAGGCGGGCGAAATGACGGGCTCGGTCAGCGGAGGCTGCGTCGAAGGCGCCGTGGTCGAGGAAGCACTGGGAGTCCTCCGGACGCGCCGCCCGAAGCTCCTGCGATTCGGCGTCAGCAACGAAACGGCCTGGGAGGTGGGCCTGGCCTGCGGCGGCCAGATTGAGATCTTCGTCGAGCCCTGGAGTTCGCCTGGGCGGCCTCTCTCGAACGAGCGGTCCGTGCTCGACGAACTTCGAGCGCGCGTCGAAAGGGATCAGCCTGCCGTCCGCGCCGTTGTCGTTCGCGGCCCGGAGGGCATCCTCGGGCGATCGGGGCTGCTGCTCCCGGACGGCGAGTGGTCGGGCGATCTGGGCTCACAACTCGAAGCCAGGCTTCGCCCGGGCGGAAACGAGGTGTTGACTTCCGGCATGTCGCATGTATTCGATGCAGACGAGGCCGAGGTATTCCTCGATGCGTTGATGCCGCCGCCGACGCTGGTGATCGTCGGCGCGGTCCACATCGCCATCAGCCTCACGCGGCTGGCCAAAGAGCTCGAGTATCGCGTGCTGATCGTCGATCCCCGGCGCGCCTTCGCCACGACCGAACGCTTCCCTCAGGCCGACAGCCTCCTCCGGCAGTGGCCCCCCGATGGGCTGCGCACCATCGGATTGACCTCGACGACCGCCGTGGCCGTTCTGTCGCATGATCCCAAGCTGGACGACCCGGCCCTGATCGAGGCGCTGCGCAGCCCTGCGTTCTACGTCGGTGCGCTAGGGAGCGAGACGACCCAGGCCGCGCGCCGGCGCAGATTGCTCGAGGCCGGTGTTTCGGAAGAACAGCTGAGCAGGTTGCATGCGCCGATTGGGATCGACCTCGGAGGCGAATCCCCGGAGGAGATTGCCCTGAGCATTCTGGCGGAGATCGTCGCTGTGCGAGCGGCCAGGGCGCAGAAGATCGCCGCGCCTTCGACCGGACCTGGGCCCCGCTAGTCCACCTCTGAGTGGCACTGTCTACGTAGACACGGCCAAAGCGCTGGCCGTAGCCGTCGATCCGCTCGAAATTGTCCAGCAACCAAACCCGGTTTCCGAACGGAAACCGGGTTTGATTCTCGCCGGAGTGGGCGCGGAGGGGCTCGAACCCACGACCTTACGGATGTGAACCGTACGCTCTGACCAGCTGAGCTACGCGCCCTCGAGCGGCTTCATTATAAAGCATATGTGTCGTTGGGGACCTCGGCCGGATGAGACGCGGCGGTAGAATGGCGTGGGGCAGAGGAGGGTAAATGCGGCGAGTCGTGATCCTCGGGGCGGGATTCGGGGGGCTGGCTGCGGCGCGCGCCCTGCGCTCGCGGCTGCCGGCACAAGATGAAGTCATCCTGGTGGATCGCCAGCCGTCCTTCGTCATGGGCCTGCGGAAGTGGTGGGCGATCGTCGGCCGGAGCAGCCTCGACGAGGGGCGTCGAGAACTGAATGGACTGACCGAGAGCGGGATCGGCTTCATCCAGGCCGAGGTCGAATCGATCGATCCGGCAAGCCGATCGGTCGTAGTCGGTGGAAAGTCCTTCGAGGCCGACGCCCTCCTGATCGCCCTGGGGGCCGAACATACGCCGGAGGCAGTGCCCGGGCTTCGAGAACACGCTTACAACCTCTACGACTCCGCCGCCATACCGGCCGTCATCGACGCATTGCGCGCTTTCCCCGGAGGGCGACTGGGAATCGGAATCTTCGGCGTGCCCTACACCTGCCCGCCGGCCCCCTACGAGCTTGCGCTGCTGCTGCGCGAAGAGCTCGACCGGCGCGGCCTGGAGACGGAGATCGAAGTCTTCACGCCCACGCCGGTATCGCTGCCCGTGATCGGCAAGGAGAACTGCGCCGCGATCGAAGGGCTGTTGCAGGAGCGCGGCGTGGGCTTCCTGCCGGAACGCCGCGTCGCCAGTGTGCGGCGTGGGGAAGTTGTGTTCACCACCGGTCCGCGATCGTACGATCTGCTCCTCGGCATTCCGCCGCATCGCTGCCCGCGCGTGCTTTCCCAGGCAGGGCTGGCCGCGGACGGTGGCTGGGTGCGCGTCGATCTGCGCTCGATGGAGACCATGTTTCCGGGCGTGTACGCCATCGGCGACGTCACCGAGATTCCCCTGGCCAACGGCATGCCGCTTCCGAAAGCCGGAGTCTTCGCCGAAGGCGGGGCCGAGGTCGCCGTGGAGGCGATCCTGGCAGCGTTTGCCGGCCAGGATGCACCGCGGCGTTTCGAGGGCCATGGGTTCTGCTATCTGGAGGCGGGTCGCGGCCAAGCGCTGGAAGTGCGTGGGCATTTCCTGGCCGAGCCACGTCCGGCCATCGATGTGTCTCCGCCGTCGGCCGAGAGCCTGAAATCCAAGCAGGCTTTCGAGCGCGACCGGCTGCGCGCCTGGTTTGGAGCATAGGCACCGGTGCACTAAGGCGCCGTGGCACCGAGAGTCCTCGGTGCCCTGGTGCCCCGGTGCCCCTTTCCCGAATGCTATAATCCTCGCTCGGCGCGTTGCGGCGCGGCCCCCGACCCATGATTGAGCTCACCATTCCCGGCCAGGGGACGATCCAGCTCGAACACCTCGTCTGTGACGTCAACGGGACTCTGGCCGTGGACGGCAAGCTCATCGACGGCGTGGCGCGGGGCCTCAGCGGGCTGCGCGATCGACTGCAGCTCCATCTCTTGACCGCCGACACCCACGGACAGCAAGATCGAATCGACCGGCAGCTCGGTCTGCAGGCCGTCCGGGTTCCTCCGGGCCATGAGGCCGAGACCAAAGCCGCCTATGTGCGAGACCTGGGCGAGTCGCGCGTGGTCGCCTTCGGCCAGGGAGCCAACGACGCCGCCATGCTGCGCCAGGCCCGCATCGGCGTGGCGGTTCTCTCGGCGGAAGGAGCGGCCGCGGAGACGCTGACGGCCGCCGACCTGGTGGTGCCCGACATCCTGAGCGCCCTGGCTCTGCTCGACCATCCCATGCGCATCATCGCCAGCCTGCGCCGATGAGCTTCCAGCCGACCGAGCCCCTGAACGATCCCGAAAGCTTTCCTCGCGCCCGCCGTCGTCGGGCGCGGCGCATGCTGACTCAGCTGCGCGCCGACGAGCGTGAGGCTTTCCTCGAGGAGCTGGCCCACCACGTTTCGCCGAACATCGATGTCTTCCTGTATGCCCTGGCCTGCGGGCTGTTGCTGGGCCTCGGTTTTCGTTTCGACCAACGCGCGCTGCTCTTGGCCGGGGTGCTCCTGGCGCCGCGCATGGCGGTTGTCAGCGGGCTGGCGCTGGCTGCCGTCTCAGGGTCGGTGCGGTTCTTCCTGCGGCAGGCGGCCGGCGTGCTCGTGGCCGCGGCCCTGGCCGGGCTCGTGGGCGGGATCGCCGGAGGTTTAGCCCTTCCAGCCGGGACGGCCTCCCTGCTGGCGGCCGGGCATATCAAAATCAATCTGGTCGACTTCTCATTCCTTCTCGTAGGGGCCGGCCTGATGGCCTACAGCCTCGCCCGCAACGGCCAGGTTCATCCGCTGGCGAGCATGGCGACGGCGTACGAGATCCTCCTCCCGGCCGTAGCCGCCGGCGTCGGCCTGATCGCCGGCCAGAAAGAATTGTTGGGCGGCGGTTTGTTGACCCTGGCCCTCCACCTGACATGGGCAACCGTCGCCGGCATGGCCACCCTTGCATCCCTCGGCTTCCGGCCTCTGACGGGAAACGGTCATTCGCTAGCGGCCGCCATAGGCCTGATGGCCGTCATCGGCTTGCTGAGCGCCTTCAACCTCGGCGCGTCCGTGCTGGCGGCTGCACCCACTCCGACGCCTACGCCCACCATCACGCCCACGCCCACCGCCACCGGCACGGCGACTCAGACCGCCACCGCGACGCGCACACCTCCGCCGACGGCGACCGCCACCCCGACCGCCACCGACACACCCACCGTGACTCCCACGCCGCCACCGGCCGTCATTTTCGGAACGGGAGGCCTGGGTGCGCTCCTGCGCGACGCGCCCAACGGCAATCCGCTGGGCGGTCTCATCGAAGGCTCGACCGTTCTTGTCCTGGGCGGCCCGCGGCTCGAAGGCGGACAGGCCTGGTGGAACATCCGCACCTCCGACGGCATCGAAGGTTGGGTCCTGGGCACCTACCTGGCGACCCTGACACCGACACCCTCGCCGACTCCCTGACTTTCACCGCGCACGGATGAGCTCTGTCCATCGACAGCTCCGGCTACTTCTTCCGCTTCTTTTCCTGGCGGCCTGCCGGGCTCAGCCTCCGGTAGCCCTCACCTCGATCACCGATCTCAACCAGGCCTCGCCACCCCCGGGCGAACCCTTGCAGGTCGTCGTCACGACCTCGATTCTGGCCGACATCGTCGGCCAGGTCGGGGGAGACAACATCCTCCTGACGACATTGGTGCCCGCCGGACTGGATCCTCACAGCTTCGAACCGACGCCCCAGGACCGCCGCGCCCTCGACCGGGCGCATCTCATCCTGATCAACGGGCTCGGTCTGGAGCCGTTCGTCGATTCGGGTTCGCTGCTGGCCGAGGTGCAGGCACCTGTGGCCTCGCTTTCCGAAGGAATCACGCCGATCTTTCGCGACGATGACCGCGCGCAATCTCCAGACCCGCACATCTGGATGGACCCGGCCAATGTCCGCCGATGGGTGGAGAACGCCGCCCGGGCGCTGGCGGCGCTCGACCCCGCGAAGGCTGAAGCCTATCGATCGCGGGCCGCCGGCTACCTGGCCGAGGTCAATTCCCTGGAGGGTCGGCTGCAGGAGCAGGTCGACCGAGTCCCTCAGGAACGGCGCCGCCTGGTCACCGATCATGAAAGCCTCGGCTACTTCGCTGCCCGCTACGGGTTCACCGTGATCGGCACGGTGATCCCCGCACCGAGCAGCTCGGCTGAAGCCTCCGCCAGGGACCTGGCTGAGCTGGAAGAGGCCATCCAGCGCGAAGGCGTGCGGGCGGTGTTTGTCTCGTCCTCCGCCAGCCCCGACGTGGCTCGGCGCGTGGCGGAAGACACGGGCGCCCGGCTGGTGCCGCTCTACCTGGAGTCGCTTACCGGACCCGACGGCCCCGCGCCGACCTACCTGGCGCTGATGGAATACAATGTCGTCGCGATCGTCGAGGCCCTCCTCGGCTGAGCCTCCGATCGCCGAGGCGAAGGTTCCTCCGATGCCCCAGAGTGCGATTCGTCCGGCGGAACACGACCGCCAGGCCCCCTCGCTCCAGGTCCAGGACCTGTCGGTGCGGTTCAATGGAACCGAGGCTCTGCGCGGCGTCAGCTTCGACGTTCCCGCCGGAGGCCGGCTGGCGGTGGTCGGCCCCAACGGCGCGGGCAAGACGACGCTGTTCAAGGTGATCGCCGGGATCCTGCCGCCGGCTGCCGGCAGCGTGCGTATCTTCGGCCATGCCCCCGGCGGTGACACGTGCCTGGCGTACGTGCCGCAACGCAGCCAGATCGATCTCACCTTCCCCGTCACCGCGGCGGAAGTCGTCCTGATGGGCCGCATCCGGGAGATCGGGATGCTGCGCTGGCCGCGGCGCAAAGACTGGCAGGTGGCGCTCAGCGCGCTGGAGCGCGTCGGGCTGGCGGATGCAGCCTCGCGCCAGATCGGCGACCTTTCCGGCGGGCAGCAGCAGAGAGTCTTTCTGGCGCAGGCCCTGGCGCAAGAGGCCGAGCTGGTCCTGCTCGACGAACCTTTCACCGGGCTCGACTTCCCGAGCCTGGACGCGCTGTTCGCCATTTTGGATGAGCTCCAAGCCGCAGGCGTGACCGAGATCATCTCCACCCACGATCTCAATCTGGCGGCGGACAGGTTTTCCCAGGTCTTGCTGATCAATCGTCGGCTGATCGCCGTGGGCGCGCCGGCGCAGGTCCTCACCCAGCCCAACCTCGTGGCGGCCTATGGCGGCCACGTGCACCGACTGCCCGAGGGTCAGGGGATGCTGATCGTCACCGATACCTGCTGTGAAGGAGAGGAAGAGGCTCCGTGAGTCCCCTCCTGAGCTGGCTGACCGAGCCGCTCACCTATCCGTTCATGGTCCGGGGGCTTGGCGCGGCGCTGACGGTGGGCATTGTCTGCCCGGTGCTCGGAACCTACGTCGTCCTGCGCGGCATGGCCTTCTTCGGCGATGCCCTGGCCCATATCATCCTGCCCGGCGTGGTCATTGCTTATCTTCTCGGCCTTCCGCTGGTGAGTGGGGCGCTGGTGGTGGGCATCCTGGCGGCGCTGGGAGTGGGCGCCATCAGCCGCCGAACGGATATCAAAGAAGACGCCGCCATCGGCGTTGTGTTCGCCGGGGCGTTCGCTCTGGGGATCGCGCTGCTCTCGGCCCAACGTTCGTACGCCGTCGACCTGACCCACATCCTCTTCGGCAATCTGCTCGGCGTATCCGCCGGCGACCTGCTGTTGACGGCCGTCCTCGGGGCCCTGGTGCTGCTGACCGTCTTCCTCTTCTACAAAGAGTTCCTGGTCCTGTCGTTTGACCCGGTCCTGGCCGTCACCCTGCGTCTCCCGGCGGGATTCCTCCAGAATCTGCTGCTGGTACTTGTGGCCGTGGTGATCGTCGTGTCCATCCAATCGGTGGGCGTCGCGCTGGTTCTGGCCATGCTGGTCACGCCGGCGGCCGCCGCGTATCTCCTCACCCGGCGCCTGCCGGCAATGATGGCCGTGGCCTCCGCCATCGGCGCGGCTTCCGCCGTGACCGGGTTGTATGCCTCGTACTATCTCAACATCGCCTCCGGCCCCTCGATCGTCCTGGCCGAAACGGTGCTCTTTTTGCTCGTCTTCCTGTTCCGCGGCCGACGCAAGCACGCCTAGCTCACTTCTTCATGGCCCTACCGGGGATCGCGCTTCGCATCCCCTTGGGGACTTGAAGCGGGGTTCGCACCCGAGAAACCGTCGGGCGAGCGCGTTTCAAACCCTCACCCCTGCGCCCCTCTCCCGCTCAGCGGGAGAGGGGATGGGGTGAGGGCCAGTACACGCCCCGGTAGGGCCGAGATGGTCCTCCGGTTCCGGAAGGCTTGCAGCCTCCGGCGAGGGTGATACACTCGCCGAAGCATGGCCACCCCGCCTGAGTCGGCGCCCCCCCAGGAAACCGACGACATCCGGCGTGCGACCGCGCTCATTCGCCATGGGCGCGTGGATGAAGCGCAGCCGATCCTGGCGCGCCTGCTCAAAACCAATCCCCAATCCGAAGACGGCTGGCTTCTGCTGAGCATGACGGTCAAGGACCGTCAGAAGCAGATGGATTGCCTGCGGCAAGTGCTGCGGATCAATCCGGACCACCAGCTGGCGAAGTCCCGTCTGGCCAAGCTCACCCGTCCGCCGACCGGGCCCTTGCCCGGTCCTGCCCCTGGACCACCGGCAACTCCGCAACCGCAGGCTGGCCCCGCGGCGGCAAGACCTGTCCCGCCGCTCGTTTCGAGCGATGCCCCTGGTGCCGAGGCGAAAGCTGCCGATGGCAAGCCATGGCATCCCGTCGATGAGTCCGCACCACCGCCTGGGCCGGCGCGGCCCAGGCGGGCGGCAGCACCCAAGGACCGCGCTTCACGCGGGCGGGGCTGCGCCATCGCCCTCCTGGTCGCCCTGGGCTTGCTGCTGCTCGTGGCCCTGGGCTTCCTGGCGATTCGCGCGCTGACCCCGCAGCCCCGGGCGGCCAACCCCACGGAGCTGGCGGCCCTGATCAACACCTTGCCGCCCACCTGGACGGCGACCATCACAGCGACGATCACCGCCACGGCGACGACTCGCCCAACGGCGACGATCACCGTGACTCCCTCACCCCTGCCGCCCGATCCGACCACGCTGGCGGAGATGGACACCATTCAGCGCGAGGTGGCCGACATCCGGGGGCTGGAGATTCGCAACGCGGCCGTTCCACGATACGTGGTCAGCAAGGCGCGCGTGCGGCCGATTCTGGAGGCATCCTTTGTGGCCCACGGCGGATCGCAGGAAGAACTGGTCGATGAGGCCACCGTGCTGAGCGCCCTGGGCCTCATCAAGCCCACCTACGACCTCTTCACCAACGCCCTGAACGGACTGACCGACAACATCGGCGGCTTCTACTTCCCCTGGAACGACGAGCTGTATGTGATCGGCAGCCGTTTCAGCGGCGTCGAACGCTGGGTCTTTTCGCATGAGTTCGGACACGCGTTGGTCGACCAGCATTACAACATCGATGCGCTCGGCGTCTACCCCATGTGCAACGGCGACCAGCAGCGCTGCGCCGCGATCCGGGCTCTGGTGGAAGGCGACGCCACGCTCGTGATGAACCAGTGGTTCGAACAGTACGTGCGCCCGCAAGACATCGAGGACATCCTGCGCTACCAGCCGCCGGCGGCCACGCTGCCGGAGCAGTTCCCGCCGCCCTACCTGTACATGGACTCCGCCTTTCCTTACGAGCAGGGATTCGAATTCGTCCGGCAGCTGTGGGTGCGCGGGCGATGGGCGCGGGTCAATGAGGCCTATGAGGACCTGCCCGACAGCACCGAGCAGATCCTGCATCCGGACAAGTACATCACCAACGAGGGGCCGGTGACGGTGGCCGAGGCGCCGTTGGGGGAGGTGCTGACGAATCCGCCGTGGCGCAGCCTGGTGTCGAATAGCCTCGGCGAGTGGACCACGTACCTGCTCCTCGGCTACGGAGCCGACGTCGATTCCCAGTTGGAAGACGAGACCGCCCGCCGTGCGGCGGCCGGTTGGGGCGGGGATCGCTATCAGGTCTACGCCAACGACACCACCGGAGAAGCCGTCCTTGCCGCCCATTGGGTATGGGACACGCCCATCGACGCGCGCACCTTCGATGACGCCATGCAGGACTACCTCGACAGGCGTTTCGTCGGCGGCGCGCTGGACAGCCCGGCCGGCGAATGTTGGCAAGCCAACGCGCAGGTGACCTGCGTCTATCTGGACGGCCGCGAGAGCCTGTGGCTCTTGGCGCCGACCCTGGATCTGATCGAGCAGCTGAGGGCGCTCTTCCCGGCCTTCGGCTGAGGCCGACCGCGTCCGAGCCCGACAAGACGAGGACGGATCGCGTGTCACCGGTCAAGAACTGGCCTCCCCTGACGCCTCTGGACTGGATCTGGATCAGCAGCCGCTGGCTGTGGTTGGCGGCGTTGCCGCTGGTGGCCGGCCTGCGCGGCCGGCTGACGTTCCCCCTGGTCTTCCTGAACCTGGCCTGGCTGGGATTCGCTCTGGCGATGAGCCTGGCGCGCATGGCGCGCCCGCTGACCGTGCGGGGCGTTTACCTGGCGGCCAGCGTGGACGTCGTTTTCGCCGTGGCGGCCATTGCCCTGACCGGCTCCGCCTCCAGCCCTTTGTGGTGGTGCTTGCTCGTTTCGGTTCTGGGTGTGGCCCTCATGCAGGGCTTGCGGCGGGCCGTGCTCGTGGCCGCCGCGGCCGGGGCGGCGGCGGTTGGAATGCTCTGGCTTCAGTCCGGCTCGAGTGTGCTCGGGCCGGGAACGGGATTGGCGACGGCCGTCGTGGTCGCCGGAGCGGGGCTGGGCTGGGTGGCCGACCGCGCCCGGCGCGCCGCGGTGGAAGTCGGCCAGGAGCAGGGGGTGGCGTTGCGCGAGATCCATCAGCGCGAACGGGTTCAGGTCGGGCGCTTCTTCGATTTGTCGTCGCAAATGAGCTCCGCGCTCGACCATGAGCGCGTCCTGGATCTGGCGCTCGAGCTCACGGCCCACTCGCTGGAGGACGACCGCGGCCATCCGGATGACCTGGTCGGGCTGCTGCTGCTGCGCGCCGGCGATCGGCTCAGGATCGTCTCCGGTCGGGGCCTGCAGCCGGGAGACTGGCGTCTGGATTTCGGCGCGGGCCGGGGCCTGATGGGCCGCACGCTGACGCAGTCGCGCCCGACGACACAGGAAGGCGTTGGCCGCGATCCTGAGTTGAAGAGGCTGTCCGCGCTCGAGAAATGCCGCTCCGTCGTGGGCCTTCCGCTGGGCTCGGGCGAGGCGGCGCTCGGGTTGCTGCTGTTCGGGCACCCGGAGCCGGGTTACTTCCAAGCAGAGCGGATCGACCTGCTGGAGGCGATGGGCCGGCAAATCGTGATCGCCCTGCATAACGCGCGGCGGTTCCAGGATCTGGTCCGCGAGCGCGATCGCATCACGGAACTCCAGGAAGAGGCCCGCCGCGGATTGGCGCGCGACCTGCATGACGGGCCGATTCAGACGATGGCTACCATCGCCATGCGGGCCAGTTACATCCGCCGGCTCATGTCGCGCGACAAACAGGCCGCGGCCCAGGAATTGCGCAAGGTGGAGGAATTGGCGCGCATGACCACCCGCGAAGTGCGCCACATGCTTTTCACCCTGCGCCCCTTGCTGCTCGAATCGCAGGGGCTGGTGATGGCGCTGCAGCAGCTCACCGACAAGACCAGCGAGCTGAGTGGTGTGGAGGTGAGGGTAGAGGCCTCGCCCGACGTGGCCGACGGCCTCCCGGCGGGCGTACAAAGCGCGGTCTTCTACATTGCCGAGGAGGCGGTCAACAATGCCCGCAAGCACGCCGAGGCCGAGCACATCCTCGTGCGGCTGAGCCGTGAGCCGGGCGGGCTGGTGCTGGAGGTCGAAGACGACGGGGTGGGTTTCAATGTCGGTGCGGTGGACGCGGGCTATGAACAGCGGGGCAGCCTGGGCATGGTGACGATGCGGGAGCGATCCGAGTTGGTCGGCGGGACGTTGCGCATCGAATCGGTCGAGGGCAAAGGAACCCGAGTCCGATTGACCGTGCCCCGGCCCGAGGGCGCGGGGGTCGCGCCGGAGGCTGGCTGAGCCTTCGAGCGGGGCCCGAGTCTCGTTGAACGAACCGCAGGATCAACGGCCCCCAAGCGGGCGTCTCGACCGTTGGCTGTGGGCATTCGCCCTGCCGGCGTCGCTGGTGTGGCTGTCTTTGGAGGAGCGAAGCCGGACCGGGGCCATCCTCATCGCATTGCCCTGGGTCCTGCTGACCGTGCGGCACGCCTATGCGCGCTGGATGCGGCAGCGAGGTGGAATCGGGCTGATCGTTGCCTGCGTTCTCGGCGGCGGCCTGATCGGGCCGATGGCGGTTGTGATGATGGCGCTGAAAGTCGCCCTGCACGCCCATCCCGTGCCGGATTATCAGAGCGATGACCTTCAAGCGCTGCTGGCCTGGCTGCCCACCGGCGCCGTCGTGGGGTTCCTGTTCGGCGCGGGCCTCATGCTTCTCAAGAGTTCACGCTCCCGACGCTCCGACGAGTAGGTCCGAGTTTGCGCAGGCCCGCGCCGTCGCTTACAATGGCGCGCGTGGGCGAACAGGATCAGGTGCGGCTCTACCTGTGTGCACGTTGCCTGTTGGCCGGTGACGCGCCGGGGGCGTGCCCGCGGTGTGGACGAGAGCGTTGGACGTGCCGCCCGGGAGACATCGACGACCCGTGCCGGAAGCCGTTGATGGACTCGAACGGCGCGGTGCGCACGCGGGCGCCGTTGTGGTGGTTGAAACGGACGGTTCCGCCGCTCATCCGGCACATCAAACTCATGCCATGAACCCCTTCGGGAACGTCGTATGACGAGCGAACGCGTGGTCATCCTGGGCTCGGGGCCCGCCGGCCTCACGGCCGCGCTGTACACGGCCCGCGCCAATCTCGAGCCGCTGGTCATTTCCGGCAATCAGCTCGGCGGCCAGGTGTCGATCACCTATGAGGTCGAGAACTATCCCGGCTTCCCGGAGGGGACCACCGGGCCGGAGCTGGTCGAGCTGATGCAGAAGCAAGCCGAACGTTTCGGGGCGCGAGTCGTGATCGACGAAGTGACCGAGGTCGACTTCCGCCAGGGATCCCCCTTCCGCATCCAGACCTATGGCGATCAGTTCGAGGCGCAGACGGCCATCGTGTGCACCGGGGCCTCGCCGAAACGGCTCGGGGTTCCGGGCGAGAAAGACATGATCGGCAAGGGAGTGTCGTTCTGCGCCACCTGCGACGGGTTCTTCTTCCGCGGCAAGGACGTGGTGGTGGTGGGGGGAGGCGACAGCGCCCTCGAAGAGGGGCTGTTCCTGACACGTTTCGCCGATCGGGTGCGGGTCATCCATCGAAGGGACGCGCTGCGGGCAGGGGAGACCCTCAAACGCCGGGCAGGCGCCAACGCCAAGATGTCTTTCGTCTGGGACAGCGTCGTCGAGGAAATCGTGGGCAACGGTCGCGTGGAGGCGGTCGTCGTGCGCAATCTCAAGACCGACTCCACCGAACGCATGGCGACCGACGGCGTCTTCATCTACATCGGCCACTATCCGAATACGGACCTCTTCCGCGGCCAGTTGGCGATGGACGAGCGCGGTTATTTGCGTGCCGACGCCCGCATGATGACCAGTGTCGAAGGCGTGTTCGCCGCGGGCGAGGTCCAGGATCCGGTCTATCGGCAGGTTGCAACTTCGGTCGGGCAGGGCGCGGCGGCGGGCATGATGGCGGAGCGCTGGTTGGCGGAGCGGAGCTGACCTTGCCCCTGGCGGCCAACCTGGCCTACGAGGACCACGGCGGCGGAGGCGACCTGCCGCCGATTGTCTTTCTCCACGGCGCGGGCGGAACGCGTCTTCACTGGCCTCCGAGGTTGAGGCGCCTGACCGGTTGGCGGACCTTCGCCGTAGACCTGCCGGGGCATGGACAATCACCGGACAGCGGCGCCCGAACGGTGAGCGACCATGTGGAGTCGCTTGAAGCATGGCGGCGCGCCATGGGAATCGAGCGGGCGATTCTGGCCGGTCATTCGATGGGCAGCGCCATTGCTCTAACGGCGGCCCTGGATGCGCCCGTGAGTGCGGCCGGTCTGGCGCTGATCGGATCGGGGCCTCGCCTCCGGGTGAATCCCGCCCTGCTCGAAGGGCTGGCCGATCCAGACCGGTGGACCGAGACGGTGGGGCAGATCATCGCCTGGTCGTTCGCGCCTCAGGCGGACCCGCGCACGGTCGAGCTGGCGCGGCGTCGGATGCTTGAGACGAATCGAGACGTGTTGCTTCGGGATTTCCAGGCCTGCGCCGCGTTCGACGTGGCCTCTCGCCTGGCCGAGATTGAGGCGCCGACCCTGGTGCTGTATGGCGCCGGGGATCGGATGACTCCGCCGGCTTTGGGAGAGAGCCTGGTCAGCGGGATCCCGGGCGCTCAGATGCGCGTGATCGATGGCGCCGGCCACATGCTGATGTTGGAGCAGCCGGCGGCCGTGGAAGCAGAGATAAGGCAGTTCCTGTTGCAGGCCCGGCCGGCCGCAGCCTCCTGACGGCGACACGGACCGGCCGTGCATAAGGGCCGAAGGAAAAGGATGGTAACGGCATGATACGTGTCTGGTTGTGGGATATCCCTCTTCCGCCGGAGCTGGCGTTTCTCGCTCAGCCGTGGGCTTCGGGCCTGGCGACACTGCTTTTCTGGCTGCTGGTGGCGGTCGTGGTCGAGTTTGTCGTTTTCGGCATCATCAAGGTGCTGGCGCGGCGTTCCGAGACCGAGATCGAGGATGTGATCGTGGACGTCAGCCGGCGTCCGCTGGTGCTGGCGATCCTCCTGCTGGGCGCGATCTTCTCGCTGGAAGCCCTGGGGGTGGAGACGACGCTCGCCGAGGGGGTTCGGCGAATCCTGATCGCGGCGCTGATGGTCCTGGCCACGTATTGGATCTGGCGGATGATGAAAGAAGTCATCATGCACTACGCCGAGATCTTCGCCCGCCGAAGCGAGACTCGCGCCGATGACATTCTGGTCCCGATCGTCAACCAGTTTGCGCCGATCGTCATCTTCTCCGTGGGCGGGGCGGTGGTCCTGCAGTATCTCGGCGTCCACCTGGACGCGCTCCTGGTGGCCATCGGGGGCGCGGCCTTCATCATGGCTTTCGCCTTGCAGGACATCCTGTCGAACGTATTCAGCGGACTGTCGCTGCTTGTCGATACGCCGTTTCGCTACGGCGACCTGATCAGTCTGGAGGACGGCAAGGTTTGCCAGGTGATCAAGATCGGCGTTCGGGTGACCCAGCTCTACGATATCGGGTCGCATGCCGTGATCTACGCCCCCAACAGCAAACTTGCGAACGAGCGCCTGGTCAATCTGATGCAGCCGACACCCGAGCTGGTCTCGGTGGTCCCGATCGAAGTCGCCCAGGACAGCGATCCCGAGCGCGTGCGTGCTGTGCTGGACGACGTCCTGCTGGGGCATCCGGATTTGCTCGGCGATCTGGCCGTGAAACTTGAGCGCATCGAAGGCTTCGCGACCCTCAGCCCGGAAAAGCGCGCCCACGGCCTCGAGCGCCTGGCGGCCGAGCGGCGCGTCGATCAGAAAGTAGCCGAGTCGCTGACCGGGCTGCGAGCCTTTGCCGGCGCCGTCACGACGAGGGAAGGGCGCGGCCTGAGTCGCGACGAGCGCGAGGAGCTGTTGGCGCAGTACCATCCGTTGGCCAAGACCATGGGCTGGATCGACGAGCCCGCGCAGAGGCTGGCGGCTTACAAAGGAACGAATGATGAGTTCCTTGACGCCATCCGGGGCGAACTGGAGGCGGACTCGCTGGCTCACCTGACCTGGGCGTGGGCCAACACCTGGGCCCAGGACCCCGACCTGTTGCCGGGGGAGGACGGGGCGCGCCTGCGTGCCTACTGGAGTGAGAGGGTCCTCTCGTTGCTACGGCGCGTGGACGACCTGGGAGATCGGCTCGAGCGGGGAGGGGTCCTGGAGGTGCGTCTGGATGAGGCCGTCCTGGGGCTTGTGGCCTGGTTGCGGCGCGAGTTCAAACAGGCGGCGCCGCCGTGGAAGTCGTCCGGCGTCGGTTTCGCGGGACTGTCCACTGGCGGATTCCTCTTCCGCCTGTTCTTCTACGTCGACGATATCGAGCTGGAGCATTTCGCGCGGCAGTCGAGAGTGGAGGGGCAGGTGCGGCGGGAGAGCTTTCGGCGGCTGCGTGAGCACGGCATCGCCTTGCCGGCGCCGAAATACGAGGTCACGGTCGGTACCAGGGCTTTGCCGGCGTTGTCTGAGACACTCGACCGAGGGGATATCGAGAACCCGGCTGCCCTCCAGTAACGGCATCGTCTGGAAGGATCCTTCATGGAAGGCACAGGGGCGGTCGAAGGACCGCCCCCTGACGCGTCCGGGATAGCGCAAACCATCAGGCTGACAGCCGGGCCTCGGCCGCGTCGGGCGCAGCCCCGATCGAAACGAAGATGGACTCGGCCCGAAGGCGGTCGGCCCGGGCCTCCGCCTCTCGACGCATGGCCGCCCGCAGTGCAGACCGTGCCAGGAGGGTACGTCCGGTCTGCCAGCGGGCACCGAGCGTCTCGAAGAGGCTCAGCGCCTCATCGAACATAGACTCGGCCTCGGCGTAGGCCCCGCGCAAGGCCGCGGCCTGGCCTCGGGCGCGCTGGGCGATGCCCAGATGCAGCCTGTGGCCGATACGCCGCGCCTCTCGCTCGGCCAGAGGCGCGTAGCGAGACACAGTTTCCAGATCCCCGGTCGAGGCGGCGGCATCGGCCAGCGCGGCATGCAGGTCGAGGGTGGTCGCGGCCGATCCCCACCGAGCCGGGTCCGTCGGAGCCTGGAGGGCCAAAAACAGTCGTTCCTGTGCAAGGGCGAACTCGCCCTTCGCCGCGCACGGCAACGAAGCTCAGTAGTGCGCGTTCCGCAGCCAGTTGGTCTGGCCCCACGTGCTGACCATGATCTGCATGGATCGGTCGGCGAGGGATTTGGCCCGGGCGGCTTCCCCGCGGCGGGCATGAACCACGGCGCGCAGCGCGAGAGGAAAGCAGATCGGCCCTGTCTGCTCTTGAGGGAAGCGCAGCTCGAGTTCCTCCCAGTCGGCATCCCGCGCCAGCAAACTGTCCCAGCGGTCGAGGCGGAACCAGCACTGGGTGAGAAGGGAAAGCACGTTGAACTGCTGATCCACGGCCTGGATGCGTACGGCGATCTTTTCGGCTTCGAGCAGGAGCACGATCGCCTCTTCGTAGTTGCCCACATACATCAGGGCGGCTCCGGCTCCGCGCAGACTGTCGAGACGTTCACGCAGGTCGGAGAAACCCTCCCGCCGCGTCACTTCGAGCCGATCGAGAGCCGTGGCCAGGCTTTCCTGAAGTTCGCCTCGAGCCAACGTGACCGCCGCCAGGGCTCCCAAGGCCGGGGACAGGACTTCCGGGGAATCCAGCAATCGGCCGTCGCGCACAGCGGTTTGCGCGTGTCGAAAGGCCGCTTCCCAATCCGGCGACCTGTCCATCCGCCAGGCGGCGGTCGACAGGACGGTCTGGACGCGGACGGTTTCGGGGGTGGGGCCTTCGGGTAGCAGGTTGCGGCTGGCCGCCTCGAGCGCGCGGCGCGAGGCCTGGCCCGCGGCGCGCAGCGCCTGGAAAGTACCCTCCTCCAAGGCCCACTTCATCTCGACGGAAACGTGGATGATCTTGCGGTGGAGGCGAAGGCCCTGCCATTGGTCGCCGGCCGGGATGGCCTGCCACGCATCCAGGGCGGCCGAGAATCGATCCAGGGCCCGGTTCCCTTTGCGGAGAAGGACATACACATCGCCGAGAGCTTCGAGCAGTTGGAATCTCAACGCCGGGGACCCGTCAGGCCCGACCACCTCCAGGGCTTGCTGCAGAAAGGCGAGAGCCTCGCTGTTGGAGAAGCTCGAGAGTGCGCGGTCGGCGGCGAGCAGAGCATACCGGCAGGCCAGGTCGGGCTCGCCGGCGTTGGTGAAATGATAGGCCAACAAATCAACTGCTTCTGCTCCCGAGGCTTCGGGGTGAGCCTCGAGGAACAGGCCAATGGCCAGGTGGAGCTGTCGGCGCCGATGACGAGTGAGCGAAGCGTAGGCCGCTTCTCGGGTCAGTGCGTGGCGGAAACGATACTCCTCCGCTCCCTCCAGGGAACGGATCAGCCCCGCGGCTTCCAGATCGTCAAGGAGCTCCCGCAGTCTGCCGGACAAGGCCGTCACCGGGGCCATTGTAGACGAAGACGCGCCCGGCGCGTCGAAGCGAACCGTCGCGCAGGGAAGGGCGTCCTTAAGAAGCGTGGCCTGCGAGGTCGAGCCGGCGGAGAAGCTGCGGCTTCAAGCCCGCGAAGGCGCGCGCCCGGTGGCTGATGCGGTTCTTCCGAGCCAAAGGCAGCTCCGCCATGGTTCGGCCCGTGCCCTCGACTTCGAAGATCGGGTCATAGCCGAAGCCGCCCTGGCCGCGGGCCAAGGGGATGATCTCGCCGCGGCACTCGCCGTGCGCGGTGAACAGGCCGCCGGTAGGGAGGGCCAGCGTCATGGCGCAGCGGAAGACAGCCTTCCACGGCCGCGCATGTGCGCTCAACAGTTCGAGCAGATAGTGGCGGCGCTCGGCGTCGCTGCCGGCCACTCGGCGAGATCGCAATCCGGGGGCGCCGCCGAGGGCTTCCACCTCCAGGCCCGTATCGTCGGCCACGGCCGGAAGGCTGGAGGCGGCGGCCAAAGCTCTGGCTTTGAGGGCCGCGTTTTCGGCGTAGTCCGCGCCGGTCTCATCCACTTCAATGTGAAGCCCGAGCGCGGCCGGGTCGGTCAGGTCCAGGCCAAGGCCCTCGAAGAGGCCATACATTTCCTCGAGTTTGCCCGGGTTCGTGCTGGCAAGGAGCAGGCGTGGGGTGTCGGCAGTCACAAGTGGGCCTCGGCTACCCGAATAGTACCGCACTCCCGTATCTGGGCAGAGCCCCGCTCGTTCGGGCTCCAGTTGCTGGCAGCGGAGGGTGCTCCCTCGCGCTTATGTATCGTATTAATTTGCACTCCTTGACGCTTGGCTCTTTTCCGTGCTATAATGCCACCGCTCCCCTCAGGGACGACCACATCTTCCCGGGGTTTCGAACCTGAACAGCCATCCGTTGCGCTTGAACGTCGGTTTCCTGCTCCACGAGAGCATTGGCTACCATCGTACGTTCGAATTCGATCATCCCAACGTCCAGGTCAGTGACGACCTGGACGTTGACGATTTGCGGGGGTGGGTCCGCATGACCCGGGCGGCGCAGGGACTGTACGCTCATGGCCGTTTGGAGGGCCGTGCTCCGGCGGAATGCGTCCGTTGCCTGACGCCTTATCGCCAGACACTGACCGCCGAACTCGATGACCTGTTCGTCTATCCGGCGTCGAAGGCCGCCGAAGGCCTGCTGGCTGTGCCCGAGACGGGAATCCTGGATTTGAGCCCGCTGGTGCGGGAGTATTTCTTGTTGGATTTCCCGATTCAACCTTTGTGCCGCCCGGACTGTCGGGGGCTGTGTCCGGAGTGCGGCGCCAACTGGAACGAGACGACCTGCCAGCACGACCCGCGCGCGAGTCAGGCGCGCCTGGCCGGGTTGCGCGCCCCCGGGACGAACCACTAGTCCACGGCCGCCGACCGAGTCGCCCGCCAGGAGGGCGCGGATGAGCGTATCCAAGGACCGCTGGCAGAAACGTGAGGCCTTCGCCTCCCTGCTGGAGAAGGGCGACTACCAGGGCTTCCTGACCTGGGAGGACATCCTGGGCGTCTTCCCCGATTTGGAGGACAACGCCGAACGCCACGAACGCCTGGATGCCTTCTTCCGTGGGGCCGGCATCGAGATCTACCGCGATGCTTCCGAAGTCCCCACTCATCTTCGCTCCGAGCCCCTGCCCGTCGAAAACCTCGAAGAGTTCGATCTCAGCGCCATTTCCAGCGACGACACCGTCGGGCTGTATCTCAAAGAGATGGCGCGCGTGCCCTTGCTGACGACGGAAGAGGAGATCTCGCTGGCGCGCCGCATCGAGGGCGGCCGTCAGGCGGAAGGACGGCTGGCCAAGCTGAACGGCAACGCCGGAGCCCGCAAGCGCGCCGAGTATCAAGGCCGCATCCAAGACATGCGAGCCGCGCGCGAGCACCTGATCAAGGCCAATACCCGCCTGGTGGTCAGCATCGCCAAGAAATACATGGGCCGGGGCGTGCCCTTCCTCGATCTCATCCAGGAAGGCAACCTCGGGCTGATGAAGGCCGTCGAGAAGTTCGACTACCACCGCGGCTTCCGCTTCTCGACCTACGCCACGTGGTGGATCCGCCAGACGATCACCCGGGCCATCGCCGACCAGGGGCGCACCATCCGCGTGCCAGTACACATGTCGGATCGCATACGGCGCCTGTACAAGGTCGCCCGGGAGCTCGAGCAGGATATGGGGCGCAAGGCCTCGCCCGAAGAAATCGCCCACGAGATGGAGACCGACGCCCGCAAGGTGCAATGGATGATGCGCGTCTCCTGGCGGCCGCTGTCGCTCGAAACGCCCGTTGGCGAGGAAGAGGACTCCGAGTTGGGCGCCTTTGTCGAGGACGAGACCACCCCCACGCCGACTCAGTCGGCCTACCAGAATCTCCTGCGCGAGAAGATCGAAGAAGTCCTGTCGACGCTCAGCCCGCGCGAAGCGCGCATCCTGCGGCTGCGCTTCGGACTCCACAACGGACGCTCGTACACCCTGGAGGAAGTCGGGCAGAAGTTCGGCCTGACCCGCGAGCGCATCCGCCAGATCGAGGGTAAAGCCCTGCGACGCCTGCGGCACCCGCGTCGGGCGCGCCAGCTGCGAGACTACCTGGCCTGATGGCCTTCGGTTCTGCCTCGAACGTTGCGTAGGGGCACGCCATGGCGTGCCCCTACGGTTTTCCTGCATCGCGCGACCTTGGGCCGCGGCCGGCTGTAGACCATACGGGAAACAGGATCGGCGAATGCGCACACGGGCCGTCACCGCCGCAATCGGCGTATTGGGAGCCGCCGCCCTGGCCTGCGGTTCCGCCTCGCCCACCCTGCCTCCGCCACCCGAGACGTCGGTCTTCGACTCCGGGCGCACGGCATATGGCTTCTTCCCCTCGCCGCCGAAGCCGACGTTCGCCAGCATCCTGGAGACTTTCCGGTCGATCGGTGAGCACGGGGATGTCGTGCTGATCCAGCCCAACATCCCCTGGGAGGAATTCGTCGAGTCCGGCGAAGGCGAATCTCAAGCGATCACGGACATCCGGAATCAGGTCATCCTGGCCGGGCAGAACGGGCTGGAAGCGATTGTCGTCGTCGATCCGCTCAACGGCCTGAATCGGCGCGAGTTCTTCGGCCTGCCGCCGGCGTGGGGCGCGGCGAATTTCGACACGCCCGAGGTGCGGCAGGCCTTCGCGAACTTCGCCCTGCGCGTGCTGCGCGAGGTCCGGCCCCGCTACCTGGGGCTGGCGTCCGAGATCAACACATACGCCGATGCCCACCCCGAAGATTTCGCCGGCTTCCTGAGTCTTTATCGGGACACGTACGCCGCCGTGAAGATCGAGTCGCCTCAGACCCAGGTCTTCGTCACCTTTCAATGGGAGGACCTCAACAATCTGATCCCCGGTGCGGCCGAAGGCCGCGCGGCGTACTCGATCAACTGGGATCAGATCGAAGCCTTCGAGCCCGAGCTCGACCTGTGGGTGATTTCGTCATACCCATTTGTGGTCTTCCCCTCGGCCGGGGAGATTCCGGACGACTACTACGCGCGGCTTCTCTCGCGCACGGAGAAACCACTGGCGGTGGGCGAGGGCGGGTTTCCCTCGCGGCCCGTGGGCCCGTTCCATGGAGCAGCCGAGGATCAGGTGGGGTACCTGGAAGCGTTGCACGGTCAGATCGGCGAAAGGCTGGCGTTCTGGATCTACTTGCTGCTAAGCGACTTCGATCCGGACGAATATGCCGCCATGATGCGCGGGGATGGGCGAAGCGAGTCCGATATCGACACGCTGGGAATGTTCGTCTCGGTCGGGCTTCGCCAAGCCAATGGGACTCCGAAGCCGGCGCTGAGTGTCTGGGACGATTACAGGGAGAATCCGTAGCTCGGTTGCCGCCGGGGCGGGCTCAGGAAAACATCGATTGGCGATCCAGCAGATGCCAGGATCGCAAGCGGGGATCGAAGCCCAGTTCGAAGACCCTGCCCGACTCGGTCATGACCAGAAAGTGTCGGCCGCCGGCATTATCCCAGACCCTGCCCCACGAGCGAATGTTGTGTCGATGCCCATCCAGAAGGAAGGCCCGGGGAAGATCGCCGGCCGAGGTTGGCATGCGTTCAACCTCGAGTGGTTCGGTCATGAATCGCTGAGCACCTCGAGCAGCAGCTCCAGGGCCGCCTCGGCCGATTGCTCCTTGTTCGACAGCCGATCCCCCGACCAGACATAGCG
>DASSGB010000057.1:0-31296 GCA_035693825.1 Anaerolineales bacterium | reverse complement strand
GCCACCCCTTAGAATCGGTTCACAACTCGCACGCCCAGGGGAGAGTCCCGGTTCGCCGGGCACCGAAGGGGCAAGCCTCCGCCGCTGTGCAGTGGAGAGGCGAAACTCTCAGGTCACAGGACCCTGGCCGGCCGGGCCTCTGGAAAGTCGCTCGACACCGACGGGGCAAGTCCCTACGGGGACGAATCTCTCAGGTCCGTCACAGAGGACGCACGACATTCGACGTGCGTCTTTTCTTTTCCCCCACGCGGGCCACCGGAGGGTGAGATGGATTTCCCCAAGGACCTGAAATTCACCAAGAACGACGAATGGATTCGGGTGGAAGGCAACCAGGCCACAGCCGGCATCAGCGACTACGCGCAGGACCAGCTCTCGGATATCGTCTTCGTGGAAGTCACCGCCGGAGTCGGGGAAACGCTCCAGAAGGGCGCGACCTGCGCCACGGTCGAATCGGTCAAAGCCGCGGCCGAGGTCTACATGCCCGTCGCCGGCAAGATCACGGCCGTCCATCAGGAGCTGGCTGAGACTCCCGAGCTGGTGAACAAAGACCCGTATGGAAAGGCTTGGATGGTGCGCTTCGAGATCTCCGACCCGAAGGAGCTGGGCGAGTTGTTAGACGCCGAAGCCTACGCCGCCTACTGTCAGGAGCGGAGTCACTGATGGCCTACATCCCGCATACAGAGCGCGACCGCCAGGCCATGCTGGCGGCCGTCGGCGTGGGGTCGCTGGACGAACTGTACCAGGCCGTGCCCCGTGATGTTCGGTTTCCGGATCTGGATCTTCCGGAACCGCTGTCCGAGATGGAGGTCATGGCCGAGGTGCAGGCCCTGGCGGAAGCCAACGTCGACACGCGCCACTACGCGTGTTTCCTGGGAGCCGGCGCCTACAACCACTTCATTCCCTCCGTCGTGGATCATATCCTTCGCCGCAACGAGTTCTACACCGCCTACACCCCCTACCAGCCTGAGGTCAGCCAGGGCACGCTGCAGTCCATCTTCGAATACCAGAGTCTGATCTGCAATCTGACCGGGATGGATGTGTCGAACGCCTCGCACTACGACGGGGCCACGGCGCTGGCCGAGGCGGTGACGCTCGCCCTGGCGCACCATCGCGGCAAGCGCAGCACGCTTCTGCTGTCGCCCGCCATCCATCCGCACTACCGCCAGGTGGTGCGAACGTACATGCAGGGCATGCAAGTCAAGATCCACGGCGACGAATCGTGCTGCACCGGACCCGACGATCTCATCCGCCGGCTCGACGATCAGACGGCCATGGTCGCGGTGCAGTACCCGGATTTCTTCGGGCACGTGGCGGACTTCCGCGCGCTGGCGGCGGCGGTACACGCCGCGGGCGCGCTGCTGTGCGTCGTGGTCAATCCGCTGGCGCTCGGGCTGCTCAAGCCGCCATCGGCGTTCGACGCCGACGTGGTCGTCGGGGAGGGGCAGCCGCTCGGCATTCCGCTTTCCTTCGGCGGACCGTATCTGGGCCTGTTCACCACCAAGAACGAGTACGTGCGCAAAATGGCCGGCCGCCTGGTGGGCCAGACGGTCGACAGCCGCGGGCAACGCGGCTTCGTGCTCACCCTGACCCCCCGCGAACAGCACATCCGGCGCGAGAAGGCGACCTCCAATATCTGCACCAACCAGGGATTGATGGCGCTGGCCTCCGCCGTCTACCTGAGCGTGATGGGCAAGCAGGGCCTGCGAAAAGTGGCCGAGCTCTGCTACCACAAGGCGCATTACGCCGCCGAAGCCATCCGCCGCGTGCCGGGCTACGGCGTGTGGAACGAGGGCGAGTTCTTCCACGAGTTCGTCGCGAAGTGCCCCAAGCCGGTGGCGGAGATCAACGAGATCCTGCTCGAGCACGAAATCATCGGCGGCTACGACGTGGGGACCGACTACCCCGAGCTGAAAGATCACATGCTCCTGGCCTTCACCGAGATGAACAGCAAAGAAGAAATCGACGACCTGGTGTCGGCGTTGGAGGAGGCCTCGCATGATTGAGCCCCTCATCTACGATCTGTCGTCGCCGGGGAGGCTGGGAGTCAGCCTGCCCGAGACGGACGTCCCGCCCCATGCGTTGCCCGAAGGGCTGGTGCGTGAAGATCTGCCGCTGCCGGAAGTCGCCGAACTCGACGTCGTCCGGCATTTCGTGCGCCTGTCGCAGCTCAATCACGCCATCGACACCGGTTTCTATCCGCTGGGCTCGTGCACGATGAAGTACAACCCGAAGGTCAACGAGGATGCCGCCCGGCTGACGGGTTTCGCGTTCACGCATCCTTTGCAGGAAGGCAGCACCGTCCAGGGCAACCTGGCGCTGATGTACAGCCTGCAGGAGTGGCTCAAGGAGATCGCCGGATTCGCCGCGGTCAGTCTGCAGCCGGCCGCCGGCGCGCACGGTGAGGTGACCGGGATCCTGATCATCCGCGCCTACCATCGTCATCGCGGCGATGCGAAGCGCACGAAGATCCTGATCCCCGACTCAGCCCATGGCACCAATCCCGCCAGCACCTCCATGGCCGGGCTGCAGGTCGTGGAACTGCCCTCCGATGCACGCGGCAACATCGACCTGGAGGCGCTGCGCCGCGCCTGCGACGACACGGTCGCGGCTTTGATGTTGACCAACCCCAATACGCTCGGCCTGTTCGAGGAGCATGTCCGCGAGGTCGTGGATCAGATTCACGCCTGCGGTGGACTGGTGTATGGCGATGGGGCCAACATGAACGCGCTGCTCGGGGTGGTCCGGCCGGGAGATCTTGGGTTCGACGTCCTCCATTTCAACTTGCATAAGACCTTCTCCACGCCGCACGGCGGAGGCGGCCCGGGATCGGGGCCGGTGGGCGTCGCCGCACCCCTTGCGGATTTCCTGCCCGGGCCCGTGGTCGAGGCCGTGGAGGAAAACGGCAGCGAAGAGGCTCCGCTCTACAGACTTGTCATGCCGGCGCAGTCGATCGGCCGGGTCAAAGCGTTCCTGGGCCACTTCGGCATGCACGTGCGCGCCTACACCTATATGCGCATGCAGGGCAAGAGCGGGCTGAGAGCCATCTCGGATCATGCCGTGCTCAACGCCAACTACCTGCGCGCCCGGCTGCGCGACACCTACCACGTCCCCTTCGATCGAATCTGCATGCATGAGTTCGTGGCCGAGGGCCGCTGGGAGCAGGCACCCGGCGTGCGAGCGCTGGACGTGGCGAAACGGCTGATGGATTTCGGCTTCCATCCGCCGACCAACTACTTCCCGCTCATCGTCCACGAAGCGCTGATGATCGAGCCGACCGAGACCGAGAGCAAAGAGACGCTGGACGCCTTCGTCCAGGCGATGAAGACCATCGCCCAGGAAGCCCGGGACGATCCCGAGATCCTTCACAACGCGCCCCACACCACGCCCTTTGGACGGCTGGACGAAGTGCGCGCCGCGAAGGAGCTCGTCTTGTGCTGCCGTCCGGTGGAGATGGAGAAGGCGGGCTAGGACGCCTTGAATTGCCCCTCTCCCGCGCAGCGGGAGAGGGGTTGGGGTGAGGGCAACACCAGTCTAGGGGCGTTCATTGGAACGCCCCTACGCTTTCCCCTCCGCGAGCGCGCGGCCGAGGCTTCGGAGGAGAGAACCATCCCTCCCATGGGCGTTGGTTTGAACGCCCCTTCGTCTCCCCCTCTGCCGCCCCGCGGGGTTGGAGTGAGCGCCGCTCGTCTCCATGGGGCGCTTCATCTGAACGCCCCACGCCTTTCCCCTCTCCCGCGGAGCGGGAGAGGGGTTGGGGTGAGGGCGGGGCCGCCAAGACTCCACACGTGGAGCGCCCGGCCCGAGGGGATGGGCCGGGCGCTCCGCGGCGAAGGATTTCCTATGCTCCGGTTCCCCTGAGTGCTCCGGAGCCGTGTCGGCGCGTCCTGCACCAAAAAGCCTAGCACGTCAGCCTGAACCCAGAATGAACGGCGGCCCTCGCGGGTTCTGGGGTAGAATGGCTTTCCCCCTTGGCGCAAGATCGCCGATGTGCGCAGACGCCGTTCACGCAATCCATCCGTCGGAGGCTCGCCCCACCGTCCAGGTCCATCTTTCGGATGGGCGCGTGCTGGAGGGGCCGCGCGGCGCCGTCCTGGCCGCCTTTTGCGACCATGCCGATGGCCTCCCGGCGCCGGTGGTCGGGGCCATCGTCAACGGCGAACTGCGCGAGCTGAATTTCCCCCTGGAGATGGACGCCCGCCTGCGGCCGGTGACGATGGCCGAAGCCGACGGCATGCGCATCTACCGCCGCTCGCTGACCTTCTTGCTGGCGGCTTCCTTTGAAGAGCTCTTCCCCGGTGCGTGGCTCACCGTCGATCACTCGGTCTCGTCCGGCGGCTACTTCTGCCAGGTCGGCGGGAGAGGGGCGCTGAGCGACGAGGAGCTGCGACGGCTCGAGGCGCGAATGCAGGCCTGGGTCGAGGCGGATCAGCCGTTCGCCAAGGATCAGGTTCCCATCGATGAGGCCATCGAGCACTTCCGGTCCCTCGGCTACGACGACAAGGTCCGCCTGCTGCGCCATCGCCGCAAGCCGTATCTGGTGATGTACCGCCTCGGCCAGCACCGCGACTATCACCATGGCTATATGGTTCCGTCCACCGGATATCTGCGCTGGTTCGGCATCGCCCCCACCGGCGATGGTTTCACCCTGCGCTTCCCACGGCGCTTCCAGCCCACGCGCCTGCAGCCCATGCCGAATTATCCCAAGCTGCTGGCCACTTTCCGCCAGTACGGGGATTGGCTCACGCGCCTGGGGATATCCTACGCGGGCGCGCTCAACGACGCGATTGCGGAGGGACGTGCATCGCAGGTGGTGCTGGTCTCGGAAGCGCTGCACGAGCGGCGCATCGCCGATATCGCCCGCCAGATCGCCGAGCGCCTGGGTCAGACCCGCCTGGTGCTCATCGCCGGGCCCTCGGCCTCCGGCAAGACGACGTTCTCCAAGCGGCTGGCGATTCAACTGCTGGCCCAAGGTATCTCGCCCCTCCCGATCGAGCTCGACAACTACTTCGTCGATCGTGAAGCGACTCCCAAGGACGACGCCGGCCAATTCGATTACGAGTCCATGGGCGCTCTGGATCTGGCCCGGCTCAACCGCGATCTGCGCGCCCTGATCGATGGGGCCACGCTTCGCCTGCCGCGCTATGATTTCAAGGAAGGCCGCAGCCAGGACGGAGACGTGGCCAGCCTCGGCCCGGACCAGGTGCTCATTCTGGAAGGCATCCACGGGCTGAACCCGGCCCTGGTGCGCGAGATACCCGAGGCGCAGACGTTCCGCATCTATGTCTCGGCGCTGACTCAGCTCAACCTCGATCGGTACAACCGCGTGTCGACCACCGACACCCGCCTGCTGAGGCGCATCGTGCGCGACGCCTCCCAGCGCGGCTACACCGCCGCCCAGACGATCCAACGTTGGGACTCCGTTCGCCGCGGCGAGAAACGCAACATCTTCCCCTACCAGGAGAACGCCGATGTGATGTTCAATTCGGCGTTGGTCTACGAAGCCTCGGCGCTGGCGCCGCTGGCGGAACCTCTGTTGCGCCAGGTGGCCTTCGGGACGCCGGAACATGTGGAAGCCAAGCGCCTGCTGGTCTTCATGGAATGGTTCCTGCCCCTCGATGCCGGGCTGATCCCCGACAATTCGATCATGCGGGAATTCATCGGGGGCTCGATCTTGAAGGATTTCGTGCCCTGGATCGCGCCCAGCGGGGGCATCTGACACCGGTCCAGGCGAACTCGCCCGACATCGGGCGGCCAAAGGAGCCGCACTCGCGGCCGCGAAATGGACAAGTCAACAAAGACCACGACCTCGCCGACGGGACGAGGGCTGTCCTCGCGCGAGACTCGATCCGATACGATCGGTATCATCGGGGCCGGGACGATGGGCTCGGGCATTGCCCTGGTGGCGCTGTCCGCCTGGCGGCCGGTCGTTCTCGTCGATCCCTTGCCGGAGGCCCTGGCCGCGGCGGAAAGCTACCTTCGCAAGCACCTCTCCAAACCGGGCAAGCACGCGGCTCTCGACCTTGTCCGCTTTTCGGGCGACCTGGAAGACCTTGCGGGTTGCGGGGTCGTGATCGAAGCCGCCCCGGAAGATGTGTCCACCAAACGCAACCTCTTCTCCGAGCTCGATCGCATCTGCCCTCCACCGGCGCTGCTGGCGACGAACACGAGCACGCTTTCGGTGACGGCTATCGCTGCCGCAACCTCAACCGCAGAGCGCGTGGCCGGCCTGCATTTCTTCAACCCGGCGCCGCTCATGTCGCTGGTGGAGGTCGCTCGAGGCGCTCAGACCGCGGACTCCACGCTGCGCGAGCTTGTGTCTCTTGTTGAAAGCCTGGGGAAGACACCGGTCGTGGCAAGCGACACTCCGGGCTTCATCGTCAACCGTGTCGCCCGCCCTTTCTATGGCGAGGCATTGCGCCTGGTGGCCGAAGGCGTCGCCACATTCGAGCAGGTCGACCGGATCGTCGAGCAGGGTGGCGGATTCCGCATGGGGCCGTTCCGCCTGATGGATCTCATCGGCCTCGACGTCAACCTGGCAGCGACGCGCTCGATCTACGAGCAAACGTTCGGCGAGCCTCGCTTCCGGCCGCACCCGCTTCAAGTGCGCATGGTCGAGCAGGGGCGGCTCGGCAGGAAGACGGGCATCGGCTTCTACGATTACTCTCATGGCGAAACCAGGCCGCCGGCTGAGGCAGAACCACCTGGTCGCGCCGAGGGCCTGGTCGTCGTTTCGGAAGGTTCGTGGGGGCCGGGGGTTGCCGAGGCTTTGCTACAGGCCGGGCATACACTGCACGAGGCTCACGGGAGCGTCCCCACCGCCGCCGTGATCCTGGCCGGTCGAGAGGAAGGCGCTCGGGAGAATCTGCGCCGCTTGGACCGAGCGCTGCCGCTGTCGGTTCCCCTCCTCGTGCAGCTCGCGGATGTCACCCTCGGCGAACTCTTGATGACAGCGCACAACCCTCAGCGCATCGTCGGTTTCGACGGTTTGTTCTTCGCCGAAGGCACGCTGGTCACCCTCGTCGGCAGTCCCAAGACAGATCCGGCCGCGCGCCAGGCCGTGGATGAGTGGTTGACCGGCTTGGGTCGCAGGACGGAGTGGATCGAAGACAGCCCCGGCCTGGTGCTGCCGCGAATCGTCTGCGCGCTGGCGAATGAGGCGGCTTTCGCGCTGGCCGAGGGTGTGGCGGACGAGCCTACGATCGACCTGGCCATGCGCCTGGGCGCCAGCTATCCGCACGGCCCGCTTGAATGGGCGAGGCGGATCGGATTGGCCAAGGTCTCCCGGGTGATGGATCACCTGCGGGCCGAGCTGGGGGAGGACCGCTATCGGACGGCGCCGTGGCTTCGGCGATGGGCACGGCAAGGGGAATAGGACCAAACCAGGTTTCCGTGGGAAACCTAATCTTACGCAACCAAGAGGGTAAAATTGGTCAGGAGCATTCGAACGAAAACCAAGAAGGTCGCCCCGAGCGGGAAAGCACGCGTCTACGCTGGAAAGGACCCAGCCGGCTTCGGATTCCAGACGATCCACTACGAGAAGGGCAACGGGCGGGCGACCCTGACTCTCGACCGCCCGGAGGCTCTCAACGCGGTTAACGGCCAGATGCTGGAGGAGATGAGCCGGGCTCTGAAGGACGCCAGCTGGGATGACGCCGTCGGCGTTCTGGTGTTGACCGGCTCTGGAGACCGAGCGTTCTGCACCGGCGCCGACCTGAACGAACAAGAGCAATTCCTCGATCGGCCGCGCGACTACTGGAAGTGGATGGGCGACTTCATCGAGGTCCATGAACGCCTGCGGAATCTCGGCAAGCCGACGATCGCCCGGCTGAACGGCATCGTGGTCGGCGGCGGCAACGAGTTCAACCTGTCGTGCGATCTGGCCGTGGCCGCCGACGACATCTACATCCGGCACGTCGGCACAAGTCGGGGAAGCGTGGCCCTGGCCGGTGCGACGCAATTCCTGCCCCTGGTCGTCGGCGAGCGGCGCGCCCGCGAGATCCTCCTGCTGAACGAGGAAATCACGGCTCACCAGGCCGAAGAGTGGGGCCTGGTGAACCTCGTCGTGCCGCGCGACGAGTTGGATGACGCTGTCGACGACATTGTTCTGAAGCTCCTGGCGAAGTTTCCCGAGAAGACACGCTACACGCGCCAGCAGCTCAACTTCTGGCGCGACCTTTCCTGGGCGCTCACCATCGGCCACGGCCGCGACTGGCTGGCGATTCACAACACCAGCCCGGAGACGCATGAGGGCGTGCGCGCATTCCTCGAGAAGCGCTCGCCGGATCATGCCTCCCTTCGCGAGCGCTGGGCCGAAGACCGGGCCCCGGAGTGGCTCGACGGCGTGATGCCCTCGCGTGCCCAGCCTCCGTCCCTGCCGGAGCCCGCCATCCGGGAGAAGCCGGCGCGCCGGGCGAAACCTTCGCCGCGCCGCAAACGGGCCGCGGCTCCGAAACGCAAAGCTCCCCGCGCCGGCCGCAAAAGCAGGCCTCGAGGTCGGAAGTGACAACGGGGGAAGCGGAGAAGCTGGCGCACTTCGAGCAGCGCATCGCCCGAGGCGAGAAGATCGAGCCCGGTGACTGGATGCCGGAGGAATATCGCCGCCAGCTCATCCGCATGATCTCGCAGCACGCACACAGTGAGATCGTCGGCATGCTCCCGGAAGGGGGCTGGATCACCCGGGCGCCGAGCCTGCGCCGAAAACTGGTGCTGCTGGCCAAGGTGCAGGACGAGGGCGGCCACGGCCAGTACCTGTATCACGCCGCGGAGACGCTGGGCGCCACCCGCGAGGAGATGATCGACGCCCTTCTCCGTGGAAAAGCCAAATACTCGAGCATCTTCAACTACCCGGCCGCCGCCTGGGCCGACATCGGCGTCATCGGCTGGTTTGTCGACTCGGCCGCCATTCTCAACCAGACGATGCTGGCGCGCTCGTCGTACGGCCCCTACGCCCGGGCCATGATTCGCATCTGCGCCGAAGAGAACTTCCACCGCAAGCAGGGGATGGAAATCGTCTACCGGTTGACGCAGGGAACACCTGGGCAGCGCCTCATGGTGCAGCAGGCCGTCCATCGCTGGTGGTGGCCGACCCTGATGATGTTTGGCCCGCACGACGCCGACTCGCCCAACACGCCGGTTCTCGTCCGATGGGGGATCAAGACGCGGACCAACGACGAGCTGCGCCAGGAGTTCGTCGACCAGACGGTGCCCGAAGCCAGGGCCTTCGACCTGTCATTACCCGACCCGGACCTGCGGTTTGACGCCGCCAGCGGACATTGGCGCTTCGGCCAGATCGATTGGGACGAGTTCCGCCAGGTCATTTCCGGCCATGGGCCGTGCAATCAGGTGCGCATGGAAGCCAGGCGCAAGGCGCATGAGGACGGCGCCTGGGTCCGCGCCGCGCTTCAGGCATACGCCCGGCGTCGTGAGCAAGCGGCTTGAACGACACGCAGCTGCCTCGGTTTGAAGTCTTCGTCCAGGAACGTCGCAACGGTCCGCACCTGAATGCCGGAAGCGTTCACGCTGCGGACGCCGAGCTGGCCCTGCTGAATGCCCGCGACGTCTTTGCCCGCCGGCCGGAATGCCACGGATTGTGGATCGTTCCGGCCGACAGGGTGACGGCGCGGACGGCAGAGCAGCTGGCAGTCGAGATGCCGTCATCGGAACCGGGGGAGTCCGGCCGGGCCGAAACCTACCGCGTGTTCGGCAAGATCGGCCACAAGGGGACCCATGAGCACCTGGGCCGTGTCGAAGCGGCGAGCGCCGGCCAGGCGATTCGAAAGGCCTTCGACACGTTTGGTTCCCTCAGCGTGACATCCTGGTGGGTCGTCCCCGAGAGCGCCTGCCTGGAGAGCGCCGAGGACGAAGCCGATGCGTGGTTCAAGCCGGCGCAAGACAAGCCGTTTCGCGACCAAGCCTTCTACCCGGTGGAGACCTTCATGCGATCGCTTCGCCGGGCGCGTGAAAGCAAGGAGCCGAGGCGGTGAACGATGCACAGCGGCAGGCCGCTGTGGAATACCTCCTGTCGCTGGGGGACGATGAGCTTGTGCTGGCTCACCGAGATTCGGAGTGGACCGGGCATGCGCCGATCCTCGAGGAAGACATCGCCTTCGCCAACATCGCCTTGGACGAGATGGGGCATGCGGTCATCTGGTACAGGCTGCACGCGGATCTGGCCGGCAAGGATCCGGAAACCTACCCCGATCATCTCGTCTTCCAACGGACGGCCGAGGGCTTCCGCAATGCCCCGATCGTCGAGCTGCCCAATGGAGACTGGGCGTTTTCCATGCTGCGTCAGTTCCTCTTCGACGCAGCCGAGCAGGTCTGGTTGGAGGGCCTTGGCCGTAGTGCCCATGCTCCCATCGCCGCCGCGGCGCGCAAGATCATGACCGAAGAGCGCTACCACCTCCGACACACCCGCGCCTGGACCTTGCGGCTGGGGCTCGGCACCGAAGAAAGCCATGCGCGCATGCAGCGTGCCCTCGATGCGTTGTGGCCCTTTGCCTGCGACCTGTGGACGGCCCGGCCCGGTGAGCATGAGCTCGTGACCGCGGGCATCTGCCCGGACGGGGGCTCCATATGGAGAACATGGGAAGCCGAAGTGGTCTCCCAGCTCGAGAAGGCAGACCTGGCACGGCCCAAGGCGGTGCAGCCCACCGGCTTCGACCGTACCCATCACACACCGCATCTGACCGAATCGCTGGCGGAAATGCAATCCGTGGCCAGGCTCGAGCCGGAAGGTGTCTGGTGAAGTCAGCCGACATCCCCACGCTCGACCAGGTGTGGGAGACCCTCGCCGACATTCAGGACCCTGAGATCCCGGTCCTTTCCCTGGTGGACCTTGGGATCATCCGCCACGTCTCGATTGAAGGTTCTTCCGTCACCGTGCGCCTGACGCCCACCTTCGCCGGCTGTCCCGCCTTGCATGTCATGCGCCAGGCAATCCTGGATCGCCTGTCCGCCCTTGGGTTTGAGCAGGTGCGGGCGGAGGTAGTGCTCGATCCTCCCTGGACGACGGATGACCTGAGCCCGGAGGCGCGCGGCAAGTTGCGAGCGTTTGGGCTTGCGCCGCCTGCCAGGCCGGCGGCCGAGGCGGCCCTGCGACTGGAAGAGGCCGTCGAGTGCCCGCACTGTGGTTCGATGGAAACCGACCTGCGCAACGCTTTTGGGCCGACGCCCTGTCGAACCATCCGCTTCTGCCACGCCTGCCGCCAACCCTTCGAAGGTTTCAAGCCCCTGTAATCCGGACCCTGGTGGGGAGCGTTCCCGTAAGGGGAATGTAAGTCGTGGAACGCCGCCAGGCTGTCACTCGAGGCCCACAAATCCGTTTCAACTGAGGAGGCAAGACGATGAGGATGATCGCCCTGTACAAGAATCCGCCCGACCCGGAAGCGTTTGACAAGAACTACTTCGGCACGCATTTGCCTCTGCTGGCGAAGGTGCCCGGACTCGAGCGGACCGTCGTCAGCCGGTTCACACGGACGGTCATGGGGGAGGGCCTGTACATGATGGCGGAGATGTTCTTCCCGGACGAGGCCATGTTGAAGTCCGCCCTGAGGAGCCCAGAGATGGGGGAGGCGGGCAAGAACCTGGCTACATTTGCCGATGGGCTGGTAACCCTGATGTGGGTCTCTGAGGTAGGCGCCCCTGGAACCTAGAGAATCCTAACAATCACTTGAGAGGGCCCGGTCAAGGATGTATTATGGGGCAGTACCGAGGTCATGTGGGCGCCCGGCTTTGCGTGTCGGCAGGCCGGAGTTGACGCCCATCGGGGGGCTTCCGCTGCTGTGTTGGGACTGATCGGCAAGACGCTGGGGCGCTACCAGCTCCTTGAGCAGGTCGGCCAAGGGGGCATGTCGAGCGTGTTCAAGGCGCTCGACCTTCCGGCGGGCAAGCATGTCGCCGTCAAGATTCTGTCGCCTTACATAGCCCACGAACAGCGCTTCCGGGCGCGCTTTGCCCGGGAGATCAAGCTCCTGCGCCGCATGCACCACCCCAACATCGTCCCGGTCATTGACTTCGGCGAGGCCGAAGGCTTCACCTACATCGTCATGCCTTACATCGGCACGGGCACCCTGCTGGACCGCCTGCAGCAGGGTCCCCTGGACGTGCAGACCGGAGCCCGAGTCACCGCTCAACTCGCCTCGGCTCTGGGAACGGCCCACGCCATGGGGGTCATCCATCGCGACGTCAAGCCGTCGAATGTCCTTCTCGACCAGGAGGGGAATGCGCTCCTCTCCGACTTCTCCTTCGCCCACCATCAGGAGGCGTCGCAGAATCTCACCGGCTCGGCGCTGATCGGGACGCCGGCCTACATGTCGCCCGAACAGTGTCGCGGCGATCCCATCGACGCGCGATCCGATCAGTATTCTTTCGCCATCATGCTCTACCAGCTGTGCACCGGCAAGTTGCCCTTCGAGGCCGATACGCCGATGGCTGTGGCCTTGAAGCATGTGAACGAGCCGCTGCCGCGCCCGCGCGAAGTGAATCCCAATCTCCCCGAGCAGGTCGACGCCGTCCTCATCCGCGCCCTCGCCAAAGACCGCGACCTTCGCTACGCCTCGGTGGCCGAACTCAACGACGAGTTCCAGAAAGCCATCGCCCAAGGCATCGAGAAGAAGGGGCGCAAGACTCGAACGCCTATCTTCGACCGGTCGACTCAGCTGTATGAGAAGTACCAGAGCGTCGACGGCAAGGGCCGTCCGTGGTACCGCCGGCGCACGACGGCCACCGCGGCCGTCGTTCTCGGGCTGCTCATGTGCCCGCTCAGCGCGTGGGCCATGTCAGTCTTGCCCGGTCTTAACGGGACTCCCGGGCAAGGCACACCGATGGTCTACGTCTGGACTCCGACGGGCCTGGCGGCCACCCTCGCGGCTTTGCAGACAGCCAACGCTCCGGCCGAGGGCACCCAGGTCGCGCCGGGGCACGTCGACACTGTCGTTGCAGCGACGATGGCGGCGATGGGACCCGTCGTCGACGGCCCGACGACGATCCCGACTGCCACTCCCACGGGCTGGATCTGGAACCCTCAGCCCACTCCCACACCCACGCGGACGCTGAGGTCTGGCGAGACTCCCCCTACGGCCACGCGCACACCTGCCCCGAGCACAAGCCAGCCAACGGCCACGGATGAGGTCCAGCCGACGGCAACGTCTCAACCCACCGACACAATCGCCCCGGCGACGAACACGCCTTCCGCCCCCACGAACGCGCCGCAACCCACTTGCTGGCCTCCCGGGCATTGCAAGGCCCCAACCCCGACTCCTTAATCGCTCGCTTCTCGGAACCCCAGGTTCGCGAATAGCCAGCGGCACGCTACATCTGCCCTTGCGGCCGGTTCAAGGGTGGCGTGCCCTCCAGGCGGACCTTCCCATGCGGAGGCTACTTGGCGTTGGTCGGGGGCGGGCGGTCCAGCGAGAGGTCCTCGAACGAGACGGGGTCTTCCAGCGGCTCTAAGTGGGTAAATACCGATACGCCCGCCAGCATCCGGCGAAGGGCAACTTCCATCTCTTCCAGCAAGTCGTGCCCGCGCTGCACTGTCCAGGTTCCCGGCACCTGGACGTGGAAAGAGACGAAGGTCCGGAAGCCAGCCTGGCGCGTGCGGAGCGCGTGGTAGCGTACCCCCTTTGGAACAAATCCCTCCAGGACATCCACCACGGCGCGCATCTCGGCAGGCGGCAAGGCTGTATCCATCAAGCCGAGCATCGATCGCCGCACCAGCCGCACTCCGGACCATGCGATGTTGACGGCCACGGCCAGAGCCACCAATGGATCGAGAGGTTGCCAGCCGGTCCAGGAGGCGAGGCTCACGCCGACCACGACCCCTCCGGTCGTCCACACGTCGGTCAGCAGATGCTGAGCGTCGGCTTCGAGGACGATCGATCGATGCCTGCGGCCCGCGTTCCGAAGGAACAACGCCGTCCCCAGGTTGATGGCGGCCGCGAGGCACGCCACCGCCAATCCCAGTCCGAGTCGCTCCAGGGGGCGCGGCACGAGCAGGCGCTGGACCGCGGTGATGACGATCGCCAGGGCGGCGACGGTGATCAGCGTGCCTTCAACCCCGCTGGAAAAGTACTCCGCCTTGCCATGACCGTAGGCGTGCTCCTCGTCGGGCGGCTGGGCCACCACACGCAAAGTCCAGAAGGCCACAAAGGCTGCGCCCAGGTTGACGGTGCTTTCCAGCGCGTCCGACAACAGACCCACCGAGCCGGTCAGAAAGTAGGCCACGATCTTGATGGCCATCGTGACCACGGCGGCGGCGATGGAGAGCAGTGCGAAGCGGGTGAGGTTGCTTTGCGGTCCCTGGTGCACGGCCCTATTCTCGCGCATCGTCGAGGCGCTCACGGACTCGCCACCGACTGCAGGACCCAGAGAGAGACCATCCCCAGGCCGATGGTGCCCCACATGTTGCGCGTTCTCCAGCCGAAGATCGCGGCCACGAGGACGGCCGCCAATCGCGGCCAGGCCGTCCTGAAGCCGGACTCAGCCAAAGGATCCGCGACCATCGTGGCCACCAACGCACCCAAGACTGCCGGAGGAACGAAGCGCAAGCCGCGCAGAAAAAGCCGCGGCAGCCGCTCGGTCTGGGGCAAGATGAAGAACGAAGCCCGCGTTGCAAACGTGACCAGCATTCCCCCGACGACCGCCAGCCAGAACGCCCCGGGGGACACTAAGTCTTCTCCTTCGCCGCTGAACTGTTGGCTGCAAGACTCTCTTGCCGACCCTCGGTCGCGAGCGCGATCCCGACGGCCGTCATCGCGGCGACCACCAGGCCCAGGTTGTAGGGCAAACCATGCAGAAGAATCGCCAGCGCGGCCCCGCCAAGCGCGGCTACCCATGCCGGCCGGTCCACCAAGGCCGGCAGGAGCAACGCCAGGAAAGTCAACGGAAGGGCGAAGTCGAGCGACCAGGATGCCGGGACTCGCGCCCCGAAGAAGACGCCCGCCAGCGTAGAAAGTTGCCACGAGGTCCATAGCGCAAGGCCCGTCCCCAAGGCATACCAGTGGGCCGTCTCCAGGGGAGGTCGGCGATATCGGGCCTGGGCGACGGCGAAAGCTTCGTCGGTCAGGAGATACGCCAGGAGCAGCCTCCAGCGCGCGGGCAGGTGGCGGACGTGAGGCGCCAGGGAGGCGCTGTACAGTGCGTGCCTGAGATTGACGATGAAGATGGTAAGGATCATGACCAGCGCCGGAGCCCCCGTCTCGACCAGGTTGAGGCTCACGAATTGCGCACTGCCGGCGAAAACGAACAGCGAGAGGCCGTTGGCCCCCAGCGGAGGAACGCCGGCCTCGATGGCCAGGGCTCCGAAGATCAGCCCGAAGGGGATGACGCCCAGCAGCAAGGGGAGCTGATCGCGGGCTCCGCCGAGGAATTCGGCACGCGGGCTCCGGGCAGAAGGCGTAGTCATCGGGGTCATGCTGGCGCGACGGCGGCCCCCTGGGGGTCACAAACTCGGCAACTATACTCCATCCGCCTCAGGTCATCGGAGCCCGGGAACCGTCGCCCTGGGGTGATACGTCATAAGAAGGACAGCATGGGAGGCATCATGCGAAGGCAATTCGTGATCTGGCTTGGAGCCGCGTTTCTCCTGGCGGGCTGTTCTCCGGGGGGCTCGCCGTCCTTGACCATCGATCGAACGGACCTCTTATTGCTGGAAAGCTACCCCGTCCAGGTACGCCTGGTGGTCGAGGGATCGCAGCCGGCGTGCGGTCGGCTGGATTGGGACGTCGCTCTGGACGAGGCGGCCCGCCGGATCGACGTCGACCTTCGGTCGGTTTCGGACCCCCAGATCGAGTGCGACGCGGACCGGGCCCGGTTCGAGGAGTCGATCCCCCTGGGCTCGTTTGAGACGGCGGACTACGAGGTCTACCTGAACGGCGTGTCGATCGGCAGACTGCAGCTGCCATAACCCAAACCCGTTTTGCATCTGCAAAACGGGTTTGGGTTGCTAGTGCGAAAGGATCTGCGAAAGGAACAGCTTCGTCCGATCCTCCCGGGGGCTGAGGAAGATATCGTCGGGCGAGCCGCTCTCGACAACCTTCCCCTGATCGAAGAAGAACATCCGGTGCGCCACGGCCTTGGCGAACCCCATCTCGTGGGTCACCACCAGCATGGTCATGCCGCTGCGGGCGAGCTCGATCATGACGTCCAGGACTTCCTTGATCATTTCGGGGTCCAGGGCCGAGGTCGGTTCGTCGAAGAGCATGATCTTGGGCTGCATGGCCAGCGCCCGGGCGATGGCCACGCGCTGCTGCTGCCCGCCGGAGAGCTGCCCGGGGAATTTGTCTGCCTGCTCGGGGATCCCGACACGCGCCAGGAGTTGTCGGGCGATGTCTTCGGCCTTTTCCCGGGTCCATTTGCGGACCTGGATGGGGGCGATGGTGATGTTGTCCAGGACGGTCAGGTGTGGGAAGAGGTTGAACTGCTGGAACACCATCCCGATTTCGCTTCGGACGGCGGCGATGTTGCGCGTGTCGTTGTTGAGCTCGATGCCGTCAACGATGATCGTGCCGCGCTGGTGTTCCTCCAGGCGGTTGATGGTCCGAATGAAGGTCGACTTGCCTGAGCCGGACGGGCCAAAGATGACCACGACCTCGCCGCGCCGGACCTCCATGCTGACGCCGCGCAGGGCCTCGAAGTGCCCGAACCACTTGTGGACGTCGCGGCAGACGATGATGGGGTCGTGAGTGGGCGTTGAGGGCGAGGCGTTCATCGCGGCTCCTGAGCCGGAAAAGCGTACTCCATTTCCTGCGGAACCCCAAACCCGTTTTGCCCCGCAAAACGGGTTTGGCCCTAGTGATGCAGGATCTGAGACAAGAACAGTCGCGTGCGCTCGCTCTTGGGCTGGGTGAAGAAATGCTCCGGCGTGCCCTCCTCCACCAGCAGGCCGCTGTCGAAGAAGCAGATGCGGTCGGCCACTTCCTTGGCGAAGCCCATTTCGTGGGTGATGACGACCATGGTGATCCCGGTGTGGGTCAGCTCCTTCATGACGTCGAGCACTTCCTTGATCATTTCCGGATCGAGGGCCGACGTGGGTTCGTCGAAGAGCATGATCTTGGGCTCCATGGCCAGCGCCCGGGCGATGGCCACGCGCTGCTGCTGGCCGCCGGACAGTTGAGCCGGGTACTTGTCGGCCTGCTCGGGAATACCGACGCGCAGCAGCAGTTCCCTGGCTTTGGCCTCGGCCCTGGGCTGGGGCCAGCGGCGAACCCAGACCGGCGCCAGGGTCAGGTTCTGCAGAACCGTGAGATGCGGGAAGAGGTTGAACTGCTGGAAAACCATGCCGATCTCGCTGCGAATGGCGGCGATGTTGCGGGTGTCGTTGTTGAGCTCGATCCCGTCGACGATGATCCGACCCGCCTGGTGCTCCTCCAGGCGGTTGATCGTCCGGATGAAGGTCGACTTGCCCGACCCCGAAGGGCCGATGATGACCACGACTTCGCCCCGGCGGATGCGCAGGTCGATGCCGCGCAGCGCCTGGAATTCGCCGAACCACTTCTTGACCCCCTCGCAGACGATGATGTCGTCGCCGGTCTGAATGCGGGTGAGGTCCGTCATCGGCTCCGTCCTTACTCGAGTCCGACGCCCAGCCGCCGTTCGAGCCGCCGGCTGGCTTCGGACATGCTGAAGCTGACCACGAAGTAGAACACGGCCGCGAACAGGTACACTTCGCGCACGGTTCCCAGGAATTCGCGCTGTTTGGTGATGCTCTGGCAAATCGCCAACAGGTCGAGCAAACCCACGATCGAAACCAGCGACGTGTCCTTGAAGATGCTCACGAACTGGCCCATGATGGCCGGAATGACGGCGCGCAGAGCCTGGGGCAAGATCACCAATCCGGTGACCAGCAACTCGCTCAACCCCAGGGCCCGGGCCGCCTCCACCTGCTCGTGGCGCACGGCCTGAAGACCGCCGCGCACCACCTCGGCCAGATACGCAGCGGTGAAGATGATCATCCCCGCCATGGCTCGAACGACGCGGTCGAAATCCCACTGCAGCGGCAGGAACAGCGGAAGCAGGTTCTGCGCCATGAAGAGGATCGCGATCAGAGGCACGCCCCGAATGATTTCGATGAAGAGGATGGAGAAACCGCGCACCACGGGAAGCGAGCTGCGGCGTCCAAGGGCCAGCAAGACCCCGATCGGAAACGAGGCGGCGATGCTGACGACCGCCAGCACCATCGTCAGCATGACCCCGCTCCACAGATCCAGGTCGACCAGGGGCAGGACTTCCGCCGGCGCCACGCGGTCGACTCCGACCTCGAACGAAGTCAGCAGGATCAGGAGGGCCGGTACCGCGATGATCCATGCAATGGCCAGGCCCCGCCGAAGTCCCACCAGGTTGCGGTTGCTCTTGCCGGCCCCGCTTCCGATGAACCAGGTGGCGGCCGCGATCAAGCCGACCACCAGAAGAGAAGGAACGGCCAGCCCGGCGAGCCCGATCTTCAGGGCTATGCCCTGAGCGAGGTTGAGGCCGGCCACAGCCGCTAGCGGAGCCAGCGCGAGGAACCGCCACACGCGGCGAACGCCGATCCCAAGGGTGAAACCCGCCAGGGCCGCGCTGATGGCGAGCGCCAGGGGGGCGCGCCAGGTATGGCCGAGGGACGCCAGGACGTCCGGACGGTAGATGTAGTAGCCCAGGTTGTTGGCGATGGTCGCGGGCGTTGGAAGAACGAGCCCGTACAGAATGAGAGCCAGAACGAAGGGCGAGGCGATCCAGCCGATCACCGCCAGCCGGCGCAGCTGCGCCGCCGGCCTTCTCCAGGCGATCCCGCTCAAGACACCCAGCGCCACCATGAGCCCGAGGGCCAAGCCGAGGCGCCACACTTCCGATGCGGGGTAGCGCCCCCAGGTCAGCACCCGCAGGTTGCGGGTCACGACTTGCCAGTTCGCTTCGCCGAAGATCCAACCCAACGAGGCGCGTCCCACCACGAGGATTGCCCCCCCGGAGATCACCGTCAGCAGCGAGTTTCCCCACGTGCTGAACAGATTTCGTCGAAGCCATCCGATCGGTCCCACGATCAGGGCGGGGGGTGGTTCGGGAGGCGGGACGGTCCAGGTTCGAGCCTGTGCCACGGCTAGCGCTCCACGATCCGCAGTCGCTGGTTCAGGAGATTCATCACCAGCGAGATGGTCAGGCTGATCACCAGATAGGTGGTCATCATCAGGGCGATCATCTGCACCGCCTGGCCCGACTGATTGAAGACGGTCTGGGTCACGCTGTACAGGTCGGGGAATCCGACGCCGACGGCCAGGCTCGAGTTCTTGGCCAGGTTGAGGTACTGATTGGTCAACGGCGGAACAATGACGCGCAAAGCCTGAGGCAGGATGACGTGCCTCAGGACGTGGAACTCGCCCAATCCGAGAGAGCGAGCCGCCTGCAGCTGGCCGACCGGCACGGCCAACACACCGGCGCGGACGATGTCGGCGATGAACGCGCCGGTGTACAGGACGAGGCCAAAAAGAATGCCGGCGAACTCGGGCGTCATTCTCGAGCCGCCGACGATCCGCAGCCCCTCGAGCTGTGGGCTCTCCCAGGTGAAGGGTCCATCCGGGATCACCAGGGCCAGCAGGATGGGCACGGCCAGGGCGATGGCCGCGGCCCACAGTGCGGGATGAGTCTCCTCACCTTGGAGTGTGCGCCGGCGCAGGCGATGCGAATAGACCCAGGCTGCCAGGGCGAAACAGACCAGCGTCACCGTGAGCCACAGGCTCCATCCGGAGGCCGGCACCGGCCGCGGCAGCCACACGCCTCGCTGGCTGAGCTGCATCGGGCCGATGATGATCCGGTTTTCCAGCGACGGAAGCTTGAGGATGATACCGAAGTAGATGAAGAACAACTGGACCAGAAGAGGGGTATTGCGCATCACCTCGACATAGGCGCGGGCGATGTTGCGCAACAACCAGTTGGGAGACAGCAGGGCCACGCCCGCCAGAAGGCCGAGAACGGTCGTCAGCAGCAGGCCGAGCCCGATCACTCGCAGACTGTTGACCAGGCCGACGATGAAGGCTCGCAGGAAGGTGTCCGTGCGGGTCATCGGCATCCCCTCGCCGAGGACGAAGCCCGCCGTGCGCTGCAGGAAAGAGAAACTCAGGTCCAGATCGAGGGCGTCGAGGGCCTCCAGAAGATTGTTGATCAGCCACCCGCCGGCGATGAGCACCAGCACGACGAACACGACCTGAGCCGCCGCCTGGAGGAAGCGCAGGTCGCGCCAGAAGGCGATGGCCGTAGACGAGAGGCGTCGAGGGGGGAAGCTCATCGGCCCGAACCCCGCAAGGTGAGCGGGGAGAGAGCCCGCGGGGCGGCGCAGCCCGGGATCGGCCGGGCTGCGCCGCTTCCCTCAGGTGCGGGTGAACCGGATCCGGGCTAGCGCCAAGGCGGAGCGTACAGCAACCCGCCGTCGACCCACAACGCGTTCAGGGTCCCCTCGCGAGGAATGTTGGTGCCCTCGGGCCCCAGGTGGCGATCGTAGATCTCGCCGTAATTGCCGACGGCGGCGATCACGTTCACCATGAAGTCGGGGGCGAGGCCGAGCAGTTGGCCGAACTCGCCCTCGATCCCAAGCAGTCGGGCCACCTCAGGATCGTCCGGCGTCCCGGCTGCGGTCTCGGCGACGTTGGCGGAAGTGATGCCCTTCTCCTCGGCGATGATGATCCCGTTGACCACCCAGCGGATGATGTCGGCCCACTGCTGATCGCCGTGGGCTACCACCGGGCCAAGCGGTTCCTTCGACATGGTGTCGGGCAGGATGACGTGATCATCGGGGTTGGCCGTGCCCGTTCGCAGGCCGGCCAGCTGCGACTTGTCGGAGGTCAGACCGTCGCAGCGGCCTTCGTCGTAGGCCGTCCGGGTGGCGTCGCCCGTGTCCAGCACCAGGGCTTCATAGTCGAGCCCAAGCCGGTTGAAGGCGTCGGCCAGGTTGAGCTCCGTCGTGGTGCCGGCCAGGACGCAGACGGTCGCGCCGCCCATGTCGGCCAGGGAGTTGAACCCGCTGTCCTTCCGAACCATCATCCCTTGCCCGTCATAGAACGTGGTGGGGGCGAAATCGGTGCCGAGCTCTACGTCGCGGCTGATGGTCCAGGTCGTGTTGCGGGACAGAACGTCGATCTGGTTGTTTTGCAGAGCGGTGAATCGCTCGGCGGCGGTGACCGGAACGAATTCGACCGCTTCCGGATCGTTGAAGATCGCCACGGCGAACGCCCGGCAGAAGTCAATGTCAAAGCCGACATTCGCCCCGTTGGGATCCAGAAAGCCGAAGCCGGGCACGGAGGTGTTCACGCCGCAGCGAAGGGCCCCGTTGCTCTGCACCGCGGCCAGCCGCTCCGACTCCATCACGAACTCAACCGGGACCTGGACTTCGACCTGCTGAGTCTGGACGACCGGTACCTCTTGCGTGACCACGACCGGTTCGGCCGGCTGGCATGCGGCCAGGATCAGGCCCATCGCCAGGGCACCCAGCATGTAGCGGAATAGGGTGCGATACATCTTTCTCTCTCCTCCTCGAATGGGTCGTTGATGGCGTGACTGGTTCGGTCTGGGTGGCTGAGAGGCTCACCTCCTCTCGCTGAACAAGGTGATCGGGCATCTGGGCATAAGCCAGAGGATCGGCCGGCTGGCGGCCCGGTTTGCGGCAGACCGCGCGGCTGTCCGGCAAATGCTAGGGGAAAGCCGTTGGGAAGTCAAGGTCAGCCGCGCGTTCCGGCAGGGGCGGCTCGCCCCCCAAGGGGGTGCGGGGCGCGACGAAGCGCGACGAGCCGGCCCTGCCGGAGACCGGTCCTCGCCATCATGATAGGATGGTCAGCCGTCTGCGGTAGAGGTGAGGGAATGACGACGAAGGAAGCTCTTCGGGAAGAAACGCTCGATCCTGCCGACTGGGCGCCGGTGCGCGAGCTCGGTCACCGGATGATCGATGACATGGTCGACTACCTGGCAAGCGTTCGCGAGCGGCCGGTGTGGCAGCCCATTGCCGCCGACTCTCGGCGCGAGCGGCACCGTGCTGAAGGGCGGCTTCGCGCTGCGCTGCGTCATCACCAACCACCGCAGCCCCAGGGACGACTTCGAGCTGCTTGTGAACGAGGTCGTTCGCCTTGGAGACCAGCTCGTCCGTGAGGGTTGACGTGGGAGCCCCCCGCCTTCCGAGGCCGCTGTTGCGTCGAGCCGCCAGGCTGCTGCTCGCCCTGGGGCTGATGGGATGCGCCGGCTTGGATGCCGTGCTTCCGCCTGCCTCGCCCCTGCCGCCCACCGCCACGGCGACTCTGACCGAGACCATCCAGCCGTCCTCGACGCTCTCGTCCACGGTGACCCAGACTCCCAGCAGCACGCCGCGCCCGGCGCCGGAGAGGGTCGTGGTCTTCAGCCTCGATGGCCTTCGGCCCGACGCACTCTCGCCGGATCGGACGCCGGTCATCATGGGCCTCGCTGCCCGAGGCGCCTCGAGCTGGTCGGCGCAGACGATCCTGCCATCGGCAACGCTCATGGGTCATGGATCGATGTTGTCGGGTTATGAGGTCGAGGATCACGGCCTGATCTGGAACGATTACATTCCCTCCCGGGGTTACATCCAAACCCCGACGCTGTTCACCCTGGCCCACGACGCCGGCCTCGAGACCGTCATGGTCGTCTCCAAGCCCAAGCTGGAGCACATTGCCGTCCCCGGCAGCGTCGATCGCTTCGTCGTCGACTACGGAGGCGACTTCTCGGTCGCGGCGGCGGCCGTGGCCCAGGTCGAGCAGGGTTTCGACGTGCTGTTCGTCCATTTCCCCGGGCCGGACGCCGCCGGTCATGTCTACGGCTGGATGTCGCCCACGTATCTGGGAACCGTCGTGCATACGGATGAAGCCGTGGGCCGGGTCTTGGAAGCGATCGCTGCCCAAGGCTGGCTCGAGACGACCCTCGTGGTGCTGACGGCCGACCACGGAGGTCACGGGATGCTGCACGGTTCGTCCGCGCCGGAAGACATGACCATCCCCTGGGTCATCGCCGGCCCCGGGGTCGTTCCAGGGCTCGCGCTTGCCTCGCCCGTTCGGGTCTTCGATACGGCGGCCACCGTCCTGTGGGCGCTGGGAATCGCCAGGCCGCCCGATATGGACGGGACTCCAGTCCTGGAGGCATTTGGCGTGACCGAGACAACAGGGGACTGATTTCCCTTCCCGACCAAGGTCACCTTTTCCGTCTACGGCCTGCGTGATAACGTCCAAGGCACGGGCGCGGAAAGGCAAGCGTGAGCGCACTGATCGGCCAGATGCTCGACCATTACCGCATGGTCGAGACGATCGGGCAGGGCGGGATGGCGACGGTCTACCGGGCGCTTGACACGCGCCGGCTGCAGGACGTCGCCGTCAAAGTCCTGTCGGCGTCGATGATGGGCGATCGTCGCTTCATTCGCCGCTTCCGGCGCGAGGCGGGCCTGGTCGTCCGGCTGAAGCACCCGAACATCGTCGGCGTCCTCGAATACGGGCAGGCCGGCGGTCACATCTACATTGTCATGCCCTACATCCGCGGCTCGACCTTGCTCGATCGGATGACGAGCGGCAAGACGAGCGACGCGGATTCGTCGCGCTGGATCGATCAGATCAGTTCGGCGCTGGCCTTGGCGCATTCCCAGGGCATCATCCATCGCGACATCAAGCCTCCCAACATCCTGATCGATCAGAGAGGCAACGCGCTCCTGGCCGATTTCGGCCTGGCGCGGCTGATCGAAGGTTCCAACACGTTGACCGGGTCGATGTTGATCGGCACCCCGGCCTACCTCTCGCCGGAGCAGGGGCGAGGCAAGGCGCTCGATGCACGCTCCGATCAGTACTCGCTGGGCGTGGTTCTGTATCAGCTTGCCGCGGGGCGGCTCCCCTTCGAAGGCCCGACGCCCATGGCGACGGTGCTGATGCACCTTCAGGAGCCCGTGCCACGGCCCGTGAGGTTCAACCCCGATCTATCGCCCTCGGTGGAGCGGGTGATCCTGCGGGCGATGTCGAAGAAGCCGGAGGACCGGTTTGCCAGCGTGGAGGCCATGAACCAGGCGTATCAGGCCGCCATGCGCGGTGCGCCGCTGCCCGAGACCGAGGTGATGCTGGGCCGCCCGGCGGCAGACGAAACCGTGGTGCGTCGACCGCAGCGCACGGCGCGGCGCCGCGTAGGATGGCTGCCGTGGGCGATCGCCGGGCTTGCCGTCCTGGTCCTAGCCGGAAGCGCCCTGGCCTATCCGAATCTGGCCCGGCTGGCTTCCCCGGCGCCCGTGGCGACGATAGCTCCTTCGGCGACGTTGTCGGCGCCAATGCCCACGTTGACCGCCGCCGTTCCACCGACACAGGCTTCCATGTTGCCCGCGGCGGCAGCGACGCCGTTCACGCATCCGGGTTGTCCCGACATCAGCCTCATCGGATTCGAACGCCAGGGGGCGCGCGTCTCGTACAAGATCGCCAATTACCGAGGCACGCCGGTGGACATCACCGGGCTCGATCTGATCTCCTACCCGCAGGACAATCCGCTCTTGCGATGGACGCTGGGCGACTCCGAGCTACCGCTGGGCGAGCCCTCGATCGACGCCGGCGAATACAGTCACCTAGAGCCCGGCGCCATCCGGCCCCTCACGCTTGAATTCACTTGGGCGGACTCCCAGCCTGGTTACGCCCTGGCGATCACCTTCGACAACGCCTGCAGCCTCAATCCGACCTGGTAGGCGCGTGCGGGATCTCGGCCGCGGCCTGTGCCCGGCGGATGCGTTGCCCAAGGGGCGGGTGGGTCCCGAACAATGAGACCGCCCATGCCGGAGGCTCGGCCTCGGCCAGATTCTGGTTGCCCAGCCGGATCATCGCGCGGGCAAAGGCCGGGGCATTTCCGGTCAGGCGGAAAGCGAATTCGTCGGCGCGGGCCTCCCGCCACCGGGAGTAGGCATTCATCACCGGCGCCGTCAGCAGACCGGTTGTCGCCCACACGAGTTCCACTACCGGCAAGCCGGCGGGATCGTCGGGCGCCGTCAGATAACCGATGGCGACCATACGTGCGAGAACCATCTGCATCAGGCCGAAGCTTGCAGCCATCACGGCGGATGGGACCAGCAGACCGAAGAACGAATCGTTGTGAACATGATGGGCCAGTTCGTGGGCGAAAACCGATTCCGTCTCGTCCGCCTCGAAGGCTTCGAGCAGCGTGTCCCCAACCAGGATCCGGCGGCCCTTGCCCATGCCGACCAGCATGGCGTTCGCCGTCTTCGTCCGGCGACTGAGGTCGAGGCTGAAGACGCCCTGCACCCGCACGCCTGCGGCGGCTGCGAGGCGTTCCAGGCGCGCAGCGATTTCGGCATATTCCTGCCCCAGTGGACGCATGCGGTAGAACAGAGGCATGAAGACAACCGGCCCCAGAACGGTCATCGCCAGAGAGACCAGCGCTCCTGCCAGCGCAGCCCACCACCACCACGAGCGCGGAGCGAGATGGATGAGGGCGTACAGGCCGAGCAACAACACGCTTCCGATGCCCGCCGTCAAAACGAGCGATTTCAACCGATCGGTGATCCATCCACCCGGCGTCTGATTCGAAAGACCAAAGCGATGCGGAAGGATGTATCCGGCATAGTAGGCGAGCGGTATGGAGGCAATCCACAAGGGCGCGCTCACGGTGAAGGCAACGCCCAAGAGAGAGATCGCCCGGATCGCCGCTTGAGGCAGGGCCAAACGGTCCGCGGCCTGGGTCCACGCGCCGCGTACCGAGATCGGCCACGGGCCGAGGGCCCAAGCGACCAGATAGAGGAATCCGAGGGCCGCGGCGGCAAGCGCCGCGGCGCGGCCAGCTTGGGCGTAGCGCCGGGCCATCGCCTGGCGTTCGGGATCCAGGCCAAGCGAGTTCTCAGTCATGATGCGCGAGTCGGCCTTGAAGAACGGGTCGGTTTGACTCAGTTGACCGGTGTGGGCCGCACAAAGGCGCCCCGATCCGCTCGGACCGGAGAACGATCAATGCGCGCCCGGAGGAGGGCTCGGACAAGGGCCCGCCTTCCGAGGCGCGCATCAAGTGTGTCTTGCTGCTTCGAACTAGTCGAGCAGCTCTCTCGGGACGTTCCCGCCGTTATCGGCCATTTTCTGCAGAACCGTCTTGTGCAGCCAAGTGTTCATGGCCGCTGAATCGCCCATCTTGTCCGGCGGGCAGCCGAGCTCGACGGCCAGTTCCTTGCGGGCTTCGTAGCTGCTGTCGATCCCCAGAAGCTTCAGCAGGTCCACGATGGAGACTTTCCAGTTCAGCTTCTGCGGATTCTTGGCGGCCAGTGCGTCGAGCTTGCCGGCGACGTCGACGGCCTTCAGTCGCGGCGGGCGAATGTCCTTGATGCCGGGCGCAGGCGTGCGAACCCCTGGGCCAGGTCGGACTTGCGGAGGTTTGGTCGCGGTCTTTGCAGGAGTGGTGTCTTTTAAGCCGAGTTTCTCGAGGATCTTGTCAAACAGACTCATTGCAGGTCCTTTCTTTATGAATGGCGGCAAGGGGAGGAAGTAGAAAGCGGTCGCCACCAAGGTGAACAGGTTGTGTCCGAAGGATGACACCTCCCTTCGGCCGATCTTATGTTGCCACCGGCCGGTCCAAGGAAGCGCGTATCGGTGACAAATTCCGTCCGAGTTTGGGGTGAGTGATCCGCGCGTCAAGACGGACGGTGAATTCATCATAGCATGCCGATCTGGGGCACGAGAATAGACCATGAGTGTATCGATGGTACGGGGATCCGGTCCATCGATCTATGGATTTGCCGAGTGCGATCGGGCGCCGAGTCAGGCCTCCCCGGTGCCAACAAGACATCCGACGCGGCTTGGATGGTCCCGAATCAGGGTGCGCCCATCGACCTTGCGGATGAGCCATAAGACGAGAAGATCGGCGCCAGCCGCAAGGGTGAACAGGAGGCCGTAAAGCGCCAAGAGCCAATGGCCAAGCAACACGCCGGCCAGATAGGGCACGATCCCGAGAACGATGGCCGGGAGCGCCGCGCCGGCGCGATAGCTCCATGCCGGCATCGGGTCCAGGGCGTGCGCGTAAGGTGTCATGGTCGGGCGATGAAGTCCGAAGCGGATGCGTGAGATCGGGAGCCGGCCGAAGATCGCCCACGACAGGCCATGGACGGCTTCGTGGGCGAAAATGCCGGCAACCATCGCCGCGAGGAGGATTGCAGCGGCCCCGCCCGTGAGGCGGACTCGGAAGGAGGGATCGGGCGAGAAGATGAAGTACACAGCCAGCATGCTGACGGCTAGAGGCAGTGAGAAGATCAGAACGTATCGGGATGCGGCCTCGGCCGAAACGGAGAGATCGTCCGTCTTGTCCAATGCGGGCTGTCCTCGGTCCGTTCATGATGGGTCGCGCCGTCGACGACGGCGTCCCCTGCGCTTGCACGATTCTACATGGGCGCTCGGCATTGTTGACGGCCGCAAGGCCGGCGGAGTAGACTCGCGGCTGCATTCGCCCGGCGAGGAGGCGTTCGCATTGCGCATCGGGGTACAGGCAGCCGCCCTGGGCCTGGCGCCCTCCGACCCGCGGCACGCGGAGACTCGCGGGCTTCTCGAGCTCCTGGCTTCCTCGGCCGAAGAGGTCATCTTTCTTGTGCCCGCCGCTGCGGCGCGGCACGTCCCCCCTGGCTTGCAGGTTCAGCCGGTCGAAATGAGCGGGAGCGGGCCCCGTCGCCTGAAGTTTGAGGTGCGTGACGCGGCCCACCTGGCAGCGGGCCTGCGAGCCGACATCCTCTACTGCCTTGGCGCCTCGGCCCCCTGGCGTTCCTCCATCCCGTTCGTTGTCGAGGAGACCGGGAGTGAATTGCCGGACATCGATGGCGATCAGCGTCTGGCGAGCGCGTTGCGCCGCGCCGGGGCGGGCGCGGCCGCGGCCCGGCTTGTTCCAAGTGATCTCCCGCCTCGCGGGCTCACAGGATCCGTCAGACGCGTTCCGCCCGCTGTAGCCACGCGGTTCCGGGCCGGCCCTGGGGAGGTGCCTCGCCTCGACCCAGGACGATGGGGAGTGGCCGGCGATTACGTACTCGCCTGGCCGTGCAGCCAACGAGCACTGTCACGCCTGATGGCGGGGTGGACCTGGGTCGACGGTTCGCTTGGCGACAGTGTGAGCCTGCTCCTCCTTTGTGCGAGTGAGACCCTTCGCGCCGTCGCCATGCGTTCCGCCTCGGAGATGGGCCTTCAGGAATCCGTTCGGGCGATTGTGCTTGAAGACGCTGCCGACTTGCCGGTCGTCTTTCGCGGAGCGCGTGCCTTCATGGGGGTCGAGGCCGGACCCATCCCTCAAGTGTTCCGCTGGGCGCTGGCCGCGGGCGTGCCCATCGTCGGCGAGACCTCGACCGAGGCCGAGTCGATCACCGGCGACGCGGCGTACCTTGTGGCCCAGGGCCAAACGCGAGCTCTGGGCGCGGCGGCCCTGACGGTCCTCGTCGAAGATGAGGTTGCCCAAAGTTTGCGGCCTAAGGGTATGGAGAGGGCCAAGGCATACGACTTCGACAACGCCCTGCGGGCCCGGATGGACGTCCTGCGGTCTGTGACGGCTGGCCGAGCCTGACTCCCCCGGGAGGATTGGCTCGTCGCGCTTCGTCGCGCCCCGCACCCCCTTGGGGGGCACTGCCTTGGGGGACGCGCCGCCCCACACTCATCGATGAGGATTTGCAAGGCCTACAATGCGGCGCGCACGATCCGGGCCATCTCATCCTCGGTCAGCGGAATGGGATTGGCGCGGGTGCTGCTCGCCTTCAGAGCTCCCTGCGTGACCTGCGGCAGCGCGGCCTCCGTCAGCCCGTATCGTGAGAGCCGCGGGACGTTGCAGGCTTCCACCGCCTCCTGTGTCCACTCGGTTGCGGTCTCGGCCCTGCGATTTCCGCCCAACAACTCGCCCACGTCGGCCATTCGGTCCAAAGCGGGATGCTGAGGCGTACGTGCTCGCATCGCGACGAGATTCTCGCTCAAGGCAGGCGCCAGTAAGCGGGCGCAGATCGCCCCGTGGGGAGCAGGGAACAGGCCCCCGATGGCTGAGGCCAGCCCGTGAACAATACCAAGACCGGCATTCGCCAGAGCCATTCCTGACAGCAGGGCCGCCAGCGACATGTCGGCGTGCGCCTCGGGATCATCGCCGCCGTTCACGACGCGACGAAGCGAGGCCGCGACGCGTTGCATCCCTTCTCGGCACAGGAGATCGGTCATGGGCTGGGCGCGCAAGGACAGGTACGGCTCCACGAGCTGAGCCAGCGCATCAAACCCGCAGCGCGCCTTGATCTCTGAAGGGGCATCGTAGGTGAGCTCCGGATCGACGATCGCCAGCCGAGGCAGAAGCCAGGGGCTGCGCAGGCTGACCTTCATGCCGTGCTCCGGCGAGGCCAGGACGGCGTTGCGCGTCGTCTCGGTGCCCGTGCCCGCCGTGGTGGGTATGGCGATCAGCGGCAGCCCCGGGCCCTCGAGCGGCATCCCGCGGCCGATGACCTCGACGTAGTCAAGCGGATCACCTTTCTGCACGAACAGAATGGCGATGGCCTTCGCCGCGTCGAGGGCGCTGCCGCCGCCCAGTCCGATGACCGCGTCGACCTGCGCCTGGCGCGCTTGCCGCAGCCCTTCCCGCACACCGTCGAACGTCGGCTCGCCGTCGACGGCGAACCGGGAAATGAAAACGCCCGCGGGCTCGAGCAACGCGCCAAGTCTATCGGCCCTCTCGCCGGACCGCCCCGTCACCAGCAGGGCCCGGCCGCCGAGTTTCGGCAGCGCTTCGGCCGCCTGGGCGAGGCTCCCGGGCCCGAACACGATCTGATCGGCGATCGAGAACTCGAATGCGGCGAAGGACGTTGTCACGCGATTCCCCGCGTCTCATCCTTCCCAGGCCTTGTCCTCGGGAAAGACATTCGCGTAGACGGCGCGCGTGCGAGGCTCCGCCATCATGTCCGCCACGGCCTGGTTCCAGTGCTTGTAGTGCTCGGTTTCCTTGTGCAGCGCAGGCGCCTGCTCATCGCGGTAGACCTCGACCAGAGCGAAGCGTGTCGGGTCCTGCTTCGACTGAAGGACGTCAAACCGCGCTACACCGGGCTCTTTCAGGCTGTTGCGCGCGTTGTCCAGCGTCTCCCGGAGAAACGATTCGACCAACTCGGATTTCACCTGGACGTTGACCACGACAATGTGCATGGGACCCTCCACGGTATCGTCACGAAGGAGGAGCTGACCATGGAACCGGTCGCCGGGCGTCCGCCAGCGGAGCGGTCGGCGACCCGGGAGGAAGGCGATCGAGTGCGCCCTGAAGTTCACCCACAATGACGCGCAGGGCGGCGACGTCCACGCCTCGGCAGACGGGCGGAAGCGGGTCCAGCCAGGGCTGCAAGCGAAGGAGCAGTTTCGCCGCGCCGCGGCGGTTCTCCTGGCGAAGGTGGTGATAGGCCACCGCCAGCTGCAGCAGAACCCGATAGACGCGGCTCGCTTCGCCGGGCTCGGCCATCCACGCGTGTTCGAGGACTTCATGAGCTTCGTGGAACTCGCCGCCGTTGAGCAACTCCAGTCCATGCCTGGCCGTATCGGACATGGGCAGGACGCAACCGGCGGCGATCGCCGCCGTATCAGGCACAGCGGCAAGCTCGAGGAATTGATCGCCGAGCGAGTTAAGGAACGCGCCACGGGCCAGGACGCGGTCGGCGCCGGCTCGCTCGGCCCGGGCCAGGTCGCCGGTGGCGACGTGCGGCCCGAAGGCCACGATGGGAATGCGCCGCGTGGCGGCCGAGGATTTCACGATCGCGATCCAGCGTTCCCAGGGGATGGAGGCCGAGGTCAGATCCGCCAGGATAAGGGCCGGGCGTTCGGACACTAGGCGGCGGATCAACTCGGCTTCCGGGCCTTCGAGAGGCTCGGTCAGTGGAATCGCCCGCTGGGCGGGCTCGCCCGCCGCGCCCAGGTCTTCCGGGCGGGCGACGATCTGCAGTCGGAAGCCGGCAGCCCGGGCGGCGTACTCCAACCGCGGGAAGAGCAGCCATTCATCCGTCAGCGCCAGGATGGTGGGCAGCTTTGCCGATGCGGCTTCGGCCATGCGCGGCCCTAAAGGCGCGGCAGCTCGATGGTCTGCTGCTTCTGGTATTTGCCCTTCTTGTCGGCGTAGGAGACGCGGCACTCTTCGTCGGCTTCGAAAAAGAGCACCTGAGCGATCCCCTCGTTGGCGTAGATGCGGGCCGGCAGCGGGGTGGTGTTGGAGATCTCCAGCGTCACAAAGCCTTCCCACTCCGGCTCGAAGGGAGTCACGTTGACGATGATCCCGCAGCGGGCATACGTCGATTTGCCCACACAGATGGTGAGGACGCTGCGGGGGATGCGGAAGTACTCG
>DASSGB010000056.1:0-2346 GCA_035693825.1 Anaerolineales bacterium | reverse complement strand
TTAACGATTGTCAGCACCCCTGACATCGCTGCCGCTCCCGCACGAAGCTGCGATGTGATCTCACCACGTACCCGCCAAAGCAGGATTCCCTCTGCGACAATCGAAACACGCGCCAATTCCCACCCAGGGGGTTGCCTCATGTTCACGGCCGTGCGAAAGTATGCCCTGCTGTATTGCCTCATCGCAGTCCTCTTGGCAGGCGTTGTGGCGCCGGCGGTCGGGCAGTCGCCGCAGTTCGGCGGCGAGCTGCGGCTGGCGCGCCAGGGCGACAGCTCCACGATGGATCCGATCGCCACCACCCAGAACCTGGACCTCTGGGTCTTCATCAACATCTACGACACGCTCGTCCGCCAGGGCGACGACGCCAAATCGATCGTCCCGGGCATGGCCGAGCGCTGGACGGTCAGCCCGGACGGGAAGGTCTACACGTTCTTCCTGCGGCCGAACCTCAAGTTCAGCGATGGCAGCGCGGTGAAGGCTGGCGACGTCGTCTTCGCCATCAACCGGGCGGCCACCGCGAAGGAAGCGGCCTGGGCCTGGACGCTGTCGTCGATCAAGAAAGTCGAGGCGCCGGACGCCCGCACGGTGCGCGTGACCTTGAAGCAGAAGTGGGCCCCGTTCCTGGCGGACATCGCCCTCTTCGACACGGCCGCCTACCCAAAGGCCTACTTTGACAAGGTCGGCGCGAAGGGCCTGGCCGCCAAGCCCCTCGGCACCGGGCCGTTCTACCTGGCCGAGTGGAAGCGCGGCGACTACATCCTCCTCAAAAAGAACCCGTACTATTGGGACGCCGGCAACGTCCGGCTCGACGCCGTGCGGATCCTGACCGTGCCCGACGACAACACCCGCATCCTGAAACTGCTGAACGGCGAGGTGGACGCGATCTCGTTCGTGCCCTTCGGCCGGATCACCGAGCTGAAGAACAACCCGGACGTGGACGTCATCCTCGATCCGTCGACGCGCACCGACTACCTGATGTTCAACCACAGCAAGAAGCCCTACGGGGATCGGAAGGTGCGGCAGGCGTTCTCGTACGCCATCAACCGGGCGGCCATCGTCCGCAGCGTGCTGTTCGGCTACGGAGAGCCGGCGGCGTCCTTCCTGCCGCTGGGAGCGGTGGGGCGGGACAATTCGCTCAAGCCGTACCCGTACGACCCGGGCAAGGCGCTGCAACTCATGAAAGAGTCTAGCGTGCCCAACGGCTTCACCAGCGCGCTCCTCGTGCAGGCGGGCGACGTGACCTGGAGCCAGGTGGCCACCATCATCAAGGAGCAGCTCAAGGCCATCGGCGTCACGGTGAACATCCAGCAGATCGACCCGACGCAGCTGATCGATACGCAGTCAAAGGGCAATTACGAGATCAGCCTGCAGTACTGGACGAACGACATCATCGACCCGGACGAGCTGGTCAGTTTCGCCATCGACTTCACCCAGGGCGGCGACTCGTTCTTCACCAAGTACAACAGCGCGCGGGCCAACCAGCTGGCCGCGCAGGGCCGGACCGAGTCCAACCAGGCCAAGCGGGAGCAGATCTACCGGCAGATCCAGCGCCTGTGGTACGAGGACCAGCACATGCTCGCGCTCTACCACAGTCCGTTCATCAGCGTGACCCGGAAGTGGGTGCACGACTTCCACCAGAACCCCTTCGGGCACTGGTCGCTGACCAAGGCCTGGCTGTCGAAGCGATAACGTTCCGGCGGGCGGAGCTCGACCCTCCGCCCGCCTTTCTCAACCGATGAGAGGGCTCCCGCGCTTCATCGCGCTGCGCCTCATCCACCTCATCCCGGTCGTCCTGGGCGTCACCTTCCTCGTCTTCACGATGCTGAAGCTGGTCCCGGGTGACCCGGCGGTGGCCATCCTGGGCATCCGCGCCACACCCGAGGCGATCGCCAACATCCGGGAGGCGTTGGGGCTCGACCGGCCGTTCCTCGTCCAGTACCTGGCCTTCCTCGGCAACCTGCTGCGGGGAAATCTCGGGGATTCGCTCGTCGCCAGGCAGCCGGTGCTGCAGATGGTCCTGGAACGCATGCCGGCAACGCTCTCGCTGGTGCTGATGAGCGGGATCCTCGGCGCCATCCTCACGGTGCCGCCGGCCTTCGTCGCGGCGCGGCACAAGGACCGGCCGGTCGATCACGCCATCCGGGGGACGTTCATCTTCGGCCTGGCGATCCCGTCGTTTTGGCTGGGGATCATCCTCATGCTTGTCTTCAGCCTGAGGCTGCACATGTTCCCGGTGTCGGGCTTCGGGAACACCTGGCCGGACCGGCTGCATCACCTCTTCCTGCCCTCGTTCACGGTGGCCCTCGCGCTCTCCGCCATCCTCATCCGCAACCTCCGCGCCGGGGT
>DASSGB010000055.1:0-19068 GCA_035693825.1 Anaerolineales bacterium | reverse complement strand
GGAACGAAGTCGAAACACCGGACAGGCCCGCGCTTCGACACCTTCGGCAGCGCGTGGGGCCAGGCTGAAGAATCAAACCGCCCGGGCAAAGGCCCGGGCGGTGCACCGATATGGACGTTACTTCGCTTTGAGCGAGATCGTCTTTGGCTTGACCTCTTCGGCCTTGGGCAGGGTCAGAGTGAGTATGCCGTTCTCGAAATCGGCCTTGGCCCTCTCGGCCACAACGGCCGAAGGCAGCCGCAGGCTGCGGGAGAACGAACCGAAGCGGCGCTCACGCATGTGGTAAGTGGCTTCCTTGACCTCGGACTCGGCCGTGGTCTCCCCGCGCAGGCTGAGCGTGTCGCCGGTGACGGAGATGTTGATCTCTTCCGGCTTGAAGCCCGGCAGGGTCGCCTTGACGATCACGTCATCGTCGGTCTGGTACATGTCGACCGGCGGCGACATAAAGCCCTCGCCGTCGAAAGACCCGCGGGCGGTGCCGAACGAGTCTTCGATGAAGCGGTCCATCATGTCGCGGATGGACACCATCTCACGGAACGGTTCCCAGCGCACTAGACGAGTCATGGCCAACCTCCTCCAACAACGTGCGTAGGTTGCCCTTAGCGTAGGCAGGCGGTATTGGAAGGGCGTTGGAGGCGCGTCAGAATCAGGTTAGCGGGGCAGGCGGAGCTTCAGGCGGCGGGCGCCGGCGCCGAGCGGCGGAAGTCGACGAAACGGTAGCCCACGCCGCGTTCGGTCTGGATGTAGCGGGGCTGGGCGGGATCCGCCTCGAGCTTCTGCCGAAGGTAGTTGATGTACAGCCGCAGGTAGTGGGTTTCCTCCCGATACTCATACCCCCACACTTTGGCCAGCAGCTGATCGTGAGGCACGACCCATCCGGCGTTCTGGACCAGGTGGTACAGCAGCCGGTACTCCGTCGGCCTCAGGCGGACCAGCTTGCCTTCGACCCATACTTCGCGGCGGTCGAAATCGATGGTCAGGCGGTCGTCGATGCGCAGCGGCTCGTGCGAGGCCGGGGCCGGCGACTCGGTTCGGCGCAGGACGGCCCGCACCCGGCTGACCAGCTCCCGAGGGCTGAAGGGCTTGGTGACGTAGTCGTCGGCCCCGAGCTCGAGCCCGCGCACCCGGTCGTCCTCCTCGCCCTTGGCGGTCAGCATGATGACCGGCACGCTGGAGATCTCCCGCACCAGGCGCAGCGTTTCGAAGCCGTCCAGGTCCGGCATCATCACATCCAGGAGCACGAGGTCGGGCAGGCGATCGCGCAGCTCGGCCAGGGCCTGCGAGCCCGAGCTGGCCTCGACGACGTCGAATCCGTCGTGTTCGAGGTTGAGGCGGATGAAACGGATCATCCGCGGTTCATCGTCGACCACCAGGATGCGGCGTCGGCTCGGAGGCGAGGCGGCCATGCTACTCCCGGACGAAGCCGATGAGCTTCTCTTCTTCCGAGGTCGGGAGCACTTCGACGAAGTTGATGCGGTGCATGGGCCAGACGACGGTCACGACGTTCCCCTGAACGTAGGGCAGGTCCTTGCCATCTCGCCGGCGCGGATTGTTGAGGCTGATGAAGGTGTCGTTCGGCGAGGGAAACTCCTCGACCTCCCCGACCACCGGATCTTCCCCGGAGAGATGCACCAGGAGAGTGATTGGCATGGGAACCTCTAGCCCCGATACCGGGAAATCAGCTGAAGCCGCAACCGGCCGAGCTGGATGACGTCGCCGTGGCGGACGGGAGCCACATGTTGCGGCTCGAGTTTCTTGCCGTTCACCAGCGTCCCATTGGCGCTCTCGAGGTCCACCACGTACACGCCGTCTTCCTCGAGCAGGACCTCGGCGTGCATGCGCGAGACTCCCGAGTCGAAGGCGTTATAGCCGCCCAGGTCGATATCGGGGATGACCGCCTGTCCCTCCGAGGCGCGGCCCAGGGTGAAGTTGTCGCGGCCGATCAGCGGAAGGATATCCCCCGTGGTCAGGACCCGCAAGCCGACGATGGCGCCCGTTTCGAGTTCGGGGCCTTCGGGCGGCGCGGGCTTGGTGACCGAAGCCTCCTGCAGGACCCGGTCGCGGGGGATGGACATGGTGGGGATCGGGCCGGAAGGGACGAGGCGAGCGCCGCATTCGCCGCAGTACATCGTCCCCACGAATTCCTGGTGTTTGCACGCCGGGCACTCGATCACGGCGCACCCGACTTGGCGGGAAGCAGGAGCAACGCCCGCGTGCCGTACTTGAGGATCTTCTCGCCTTCGGTCGATAGGCGCCGCGAGTGAGATAGCCGCTCCGCCTCGCTCAGCGCGGCCTTGGCCAGCTCCCGTTCGTCCGCCGCCAGGAGATGCGTGGCGAGATTCTCCAGCCGGCGAGCCGCCTGCGACGACTGCCCCAGCTCGGCCTCGTGGCGCGCCTTCTCCTGCATTCGGTACAGCGCGATCTGGCTGAGGGCGGCGACGATGTCCTGCGGAGGCGGAGTGCCGTCGGGCTCTTTGGTGACATCGATCGCCAGGCGAACCGGCAGCGTTTGAGGTTCGGGGCCCAGGCCCAGAATATCGGCGGCCAGGGTCAAGTGTCCCAGGCTGACATCGGTTTGGAGGCCTACCGGGTGGATCACCATTTCCAACAGAAGCCGAATCCGACCGTCGCGCGGCAGATGCCCCAGCGTCATGGGCAGGGCGTCGCCCATCGGCATCGGATCCGGAAGCAGGCGATAGGTCGAACGCAGGTCCACCTGGTCGGTGAAGGCGCCCTCCAGCCGCACCCGGTTGGCGAAGACCTTTCCGAGCGAGTCGAAGATGCGCTGCAGCAGATCGGTGACAGCCTTCGGTGTATCGAGGAAGAGCACGTTGCCGCCGCTGCGGCTGGCGAGGTCGTCGAGCAGGCGATCGCTCCAGTCGGCGCCGATGCCCACGCCATTGAGGGTGATGCCGCGGGTCGCAGCCTGCTCGGCGATCTTCAGGCAGACTTCTTCGTCGCCGTAGGTTCGACCATCCGTCAGGAGGATGAGATGGTTGACCCCGTCGCGGGAGAAGTTCCGCTGCAGTTCGGTCATGCCCAGCTCGAGCCCCTGGCCGATCTCGGTGCCGCCCCCGGCCTGCAACAGGCTCAGGCGCGAACGGGCGGAGGACAAGTCCTTGGCCTGATCGTTGGAGACGACCACTTCGGCTCGATCGCTGAAGGCCACGATGCACGCCGAATCGGTCGCCTGAAGGTCCTTGAGGATCGACAGGGTCGCCGAGCGCACCTGATCGAGCCGCTGCCCGCGCATCGAGGTCGAACGGTCGATGACGATGCACACGTTGATCGGCGGCCGCATGGTCGGCATGCCTTCGCCCGGGAGAATGTCGAGCAGAAGGTAATGCACCTGGGGCTCATCGACCTGAAGGAGCGCGGCGCGGCTGTGGGTGACGACACAGCGCAGGCTGGCTCTGGAGGCGGCGTCTTCTTCGGCCTGCGCCAGCTGGCGATCGTAGATCGCCCGACGTTCGGGGTCGCTCAGGATCTCGTAGGCCCGCCCGATATCGAGGAAGAGCTCCGTGTCTCCCGGACGGATGTTCTTGTCGGGATGGAGGCGAAGCGCCGCCTCGCGGTAGGCGCGGCGCAGCTGATCGGTTGTGGCATTGCGGGCGACGCCGAGAAGGGCGTAGAGATCCTTCTCACCGGCCATGTCTGTGTCCCGGCTCCTGTCACGCCACCGGGAAGTAGACCAGGATCACGGTGATGTTGTCCGGGCCGCCGGCGGCGTTGGCCGCCTGCACCAGTTGATCGCACGCGGACTGAGGGTCGGGGGCGGTGAGGACCGTGCGCTGGATCTCGGCGTCCGACACCGTGCCCCACAGTCCGTCGGAGCACAGCAGAACGTAGCCCCCCTGCGGAACCGGGTGGCTGGCGACGTCGACCTTGAGGTTGGCGCCCTGACCGATGGCGTTCCACAGCACGTTGCGTTGCGGATGGAGGGCGGCCTCTTCTTCCGTCAGCTGCTCGAGCTCGACCAGCCGCTGGACCAGCGAATGATCGCGGGTGACCACCCGCGTCGCCTCGCGGTTGATGATGTAGGCCCGGCTGTCCCCCACGTGTCCGATGGTCACCTGGCCGCCGAGCCACACGGCCGCGGTCAAGGTCGTGCCGCCGCCGGGGACACGATCCACCACCGTGGCGTTGGCTTCTTCGAGCGCCCCCTGGACAACCTCCTGGAGGCTGGGCGAATCATCGGACGGCTCGAGATCGAAGAGGCGAAGGATGGTCTCCGAGGTGAGTCTTCGGGCGACGGTCCGCACGGAGATCGAGCTGGCGACTTCGCCGGCGCGGTGCCCGCCCATGCCGTCGGCCACGACGAACAGGCCGAAATCGGGCATGCGTTCCTGGCCGTCGGAAGAACCCGAAAGGTAGAAAAGCGAATCCTCGTTGTGGTTGCGCTCCATCCCGGTGGACTGCGCCGAACCGATGAGAATCCGCCGGGAGGTCGGGACGGCCGGGGAGCGCGCCAGAATGCCGGGATCGAGGGGCGCCGTCTGAATCCGATCGGGGGAGGGGGAGGTTTTCCTTCGAAAGAGACGTTGCCAGAAGTTCATAGGTGTGAGGGCTCCCCTCAGGCGAGCAGCGAGTAGACCTTGTGATCGTTGGATCCGAAGTACAGGACGTTGTTGGCGATGACCGGGGTGCCGGTGATGGGGCCGCCGGTGCGGAACTGCCATCGCTTGCGGCCCGAGCGCATATCCAGGCAGTACAGCGAGCCGTCGACCGAGCCGATGTAGACCGAGTCCTCATGCACGACGGGTGAACCGGTCACCTGGTGCTCGGTCTGGAATCGCCAGACCTCGCGGGCGTTGCGGGCGTCGACGGCGTAGACGTTCCCATCGGCGCAGCCGATGAAGATGCGGCCTTCGGCATAGCAGGGCGAGGAGATGGTCGGTTTGCCCATTCGGAAGCGCCACAGTTGCCAGCCGCCCTCGGCCTCCAGCGCGTACAGAGTCCAATCCATCGATCCGAAGTAAATGGTGCCTTCGACCATGATGGGCGAGGAAGTGATGGCGCGCTTGGCGCGGAAGCGCCATTTCATCTCGCCTTTCACATCGACGCAGTAGAAGTCCCCGCTCTCGCTGCCGAAGTACACGCGCTCGTTGGCGATGAAGGGCGTGGAGCGCACCGGAGCGACGGCCTCCGCCCGCCAGGCCCGGCGGCCGTTGGCGACGTTGACCACGTGGACGTAGTTGTCGTCCGATCCGAAAAAGATGTGGCCTTCCCAGATGGTGAGGGACGAACGAATCGGGCCCTCGGTGTAGTAGGTCCAAACCAGCTTGCCGCGGCTCTGGGTGACGGCGTGCAGCCGGTGATCCTCCGAGCCGACGAAGACCATGTCGTCGAAAGCCGCCGGCCGGCCGGCGATGCCGCCCTCGGTGGCGTACTTCCACTCGAACGCGCCCGTCTTGGCGTTGAGCGCGTACAGGTTGTTGTCGTAGCAGCCGACATAGAGCATCCCGTTGTGGAACAGGGGGCTGCCGCGGATCTCGTCTTCGCACTCGAAGGCCCACAGCTCCTGCACCTCGTTACGAGGCTGCATGGCGGCGGAGGTCTTGGCCGAGATGAGCAAACCCGTCTGCCGCGCGGCGGTCATCAGGGCGTTCTTCATCGCCTCCGCGCTGGAAAAACGGTCCTTGGGATCGTATTCGATCGCCTTGCCGATGACCTCTTCCATCTCGGACGACACCGCCGGGTTGATCTGGCGGATGGGCCGTTCGGAGAAGGAGAACGGCGCCTCGGCGCGCGGATCGCGTCGCGTCAGCAGATGATGCAGCGTCGCCCCGAGGGCATAGATGTCGCCCACGGGCGAGGCCTCGCCCCGATACTGCTCGGGGGGCGAGTAGCCCTCCGTGCCGATCATCGTCCCTTTCTGGCCGGGTTGGAAGACACGGGCGATGCCGAAGTCGATCAGCCGGATGTGTCCGTGATGATCGACCATGACGTTGGAGGGTTTCATGTCGCGGAAGACGACCGGCTGCGGCTGGTGGTTGTGGAGGTAGCTCAGGACGTCGCACAGCTCGATGGCCCAGGTGATCACCTGCGATTCGGGAAGGGGGTCTTCCTTTTCTCGCAGCATGGCCTCCAGGTCCTTGCCTTCGATGAACTCCATGATGAGATAGGAGCTGGCGTCCTGGGTGAAGTAGTCGTAAATGCGCGGGATCGCCGGGTGCGAGAGGGTGGCCAGCAGATCAGCCTCCCGCTCGAAGTTCCGCACAACCATTTCGTACATCGTCGGGTCGGCGGCCAGGTTGATCATTTCCTTGATGGCGACGAGCTTGGTGACGTTGGGGAAGTGCAGGTCCCGGCCCTTGTAGACCGAGCTCATCCCGCCCGCGCCCAGAATGCCGAGGACCAGGTAACGGTCCTGCAGCGTGACCCCCGGCTGCATCTGGCCCAGCTGCCCGGTGTCACCCCGTTGGCCTTCGAGGGTACGGGTGGTCCTTCGCATGGTTTGTCCAGTGCTTAAGTCGGAAAATTATAGCACGCGCTATCTAGGGGACTTGCCTTACGGGCGCCTTACGCCGTACGGCGAAGGAGCCGAAGGGCCAGCACTTCGAGTTCGTCGGCTGCCGGCGGCCGCGGCGCCGCCTTCGCTAGGGAGGCCAGGGCGTCCTGCGTATGTTGCTCGGCCTCGGCCCGGGTGCGATCGCGGGCGCCACACTGCTCGAGCCAACGCGTCATCGCTCGAACGCCGGCCTCGTCGTGCGATCCGTCCGCCCACCGCTCGCGGAATTCCGGCGAGTCGGAAAGGCCGATCACCACCGGGAAGGACTTCTTGCGCACGCGCAGATCGTCGCCCGGCGACTTGCCCGTCTCGCCGGCGTCGCCCCATATCCCCAGCAGATCATCCAGGACCTGGAAGGCCAGCCCCAGATGCAAACCAAACGAGCGGTAGGCCGCCCTCTGTTCGCCGGAGACTCCGGCGAGGATGGCTCCTGCTTCGGTCGCGGCCGCGAGCAGGGCGCCCGTCTTGCCTTCGATCATGTGCTGGTAGTCTTTCAGGTCGACGCGTTCGCGATCCTCGAAATCAAGGTCCAGATGCTGACCGCGTGTCAGCTCCAGGCAGGCCTCGTCCAGCGCGCGCCGGACCTCCAGAGTGGTCCTATCGGCGACGCCGGCCTCGGCCAGCGAAGCGGCAGCCAGATGCGACAGGGCGAACAGCGCGTCCCCGGTGTTGATCGCCTGGGCGATGCCCCATTCCACCCACAGCGTGCGCCGGCCGCGCCGGACTTCGCTGCGGTCTTCGATGTCGTCGTGCACCAGGCTGAAGTTGTGGATCAACTCCACCGCGGCCGCAGCCGGCAGCGCCTGTGGCCAATCGCCTCCCGCGGCGGCGCATGTCAGCAGCGTCAGCAAAGGGCGAACGCGCTTCCCGCCCGATTCGCCCTCCGAATCGCTCCACCCGAGATGGTGGCGAAGCATGCGTAGCATCTCGGGCTCGCGCTGAGGGTCGAGGCGGGCCACGACCCGGCGCAGCTCGACCTCGACGGCCTCAAGCATGGCGGGCGCCAGCTCCGGCGTCATGTTTCCCTGAGGGCGGCCTTCTTGAGGGAGGGCAGATCGGCGCAGCCGGCGGCGAACATCACCGTGCGAATCTGCCGGTGGGTGATATCGATCATGTCGGCCACCGCGTCCGAGGAGACGGCAGCCGCCTTCAGGAAGGGTCCGGCCATGCCCCCGATGTCGGCGCCCAGCGCTACGCACTTGGCAATGTCGATGCCGTCGCGAAGGCCGCCGGAGGCAATCAACGGGATGCGCGGCAAACGCCGGCGGACCTGTCGAAGGCATTCGGCGGTGGGAATACCCCAGTCGATAAACGAGGCCGCCAGCCGGGCGGAGGCCTCGTCCTGGGCTCGGTGCATCTCCACCTGGGACCAGGACGTCCCGCCCGCGCCGGCCACATCGATGGCCCGCACGCCGGCACGCACCAGACGGGCCGCGACCTCGGCCGAGATCCCCCAGCCGACCTCCTTGGCGATGACGGGCACCTGGAGGCGCCGGCAGACGGCCTCGATCTTCGACAGCAGGCCGGCGAAGTGCACGTCACCTTCGGGTTGGAGCGCCTCCTGCAAGGCATTGAAATGGAGGATCAAGGCGTCCGCCTGCACCAGCTCGATGGCCCGCTGGCAGGTCTCGGGCGTGTAGCCATAGTTGAGCTGCACAGCGCCGAGATTGGCCAGGAGCAGGACGTCGGGCGCCAACGGCCGGACCTGAAAGGTGGAGGCGACTTGCGGATCCTCCAGGGCGGCCCGCACCGAGCCCAGGCCCATAGCCACGCGTCTGGACTGGGCGGCCTCGGCCAGGAAGCGGTTAATGCGACCGGCGGCTGGGGTGCCGCCGGTCATGGACGAGATCAGGATGGGCGAATTCAACCTTCGCCCGAGAAAGTTGACTTCCGTGTCCACTGCCTCGAGGTCGATTTCGGGCAGCGCGTTGTGCTGGAAGTGAACGCGCTCCAGTCCCGTGGTCAGGCCCGAGCGGACGTCCTCTTCCAGATTGATGCGAATATGGTCGGCCTTACGACGGGAAACCTGCGTAACTTTGCCCATCCCGCGGTGTTCCTAAGCAGAGGGCGACATCTTACCAGCCGCAGGAGGGGGTGTCAACGATCCTGTGGCGCACAGACCTGTTACAATACGCCCACTTGTGGCACCGGGACGGAGGAGGCTATCCATGTCCGACACCTTTGACCAAGTGAAAGGCATCATCACCGAATTGCTCGGCGTCGACGCGTCGAAGGTAACCTCCGAGGCGCGCTTCCGGGAGGACCTGGAGGCCGACTCGCTTGACCTGGTGGAATTGATCATGGCCTTCGAAGAGAAGTTCGGAGGCGAAATCTCCGACGAAGATGCTCAGAAGATCACCTCCGTCGGGGAAGCTGTCAGCTACATCGACACCCACATGCGCAAGTAGCTAGCGACGACGACCTTGGAGCGGGTCGGCCCGGTGGCCGGCCCGCTTTGCGTTTGGGGCCCGTCGGGCTGAGGCCGGTTTGCCGGCCTGGTGGCTGAGGAGGCGGCGCAGTTCCGCCTCTTCCTTTTCCTGGGTGCGGAAGTAGTCGCGAATGAACCTCGAGCGGCGGAGGCGCAGCGCCATGGGCGCGACGACACGAACGTCTTCCGGCGTGGCCTCGGCCCGGCCGTCGGCGCTGGCGTAGGCCCGGGCCGCCTCGAACATCGTGATCTCGGCCCTCAAGGAGTCGATGGAAAGTTCACGCACGAGGCGCAGCCCGAACCTTTCCGCTTCGTCGCTGAGCTTCACCGTCGGCAGAATCTGGCGCGCCTGGAGCAGTTCCTCGCCGGCCAGGAGCGTCTCCTCGATGTAGTGCGCGATCAGCTGGCGCGGGCTGCTGCGAAAGGCCAGCGACCGCCGATAGGCTTCCAGGCGATCGAGAGGGTCGACCAGGCCGTGGACGAGCACGCGCAGGCCGAAACGGTCGAGGATCTGCGGCCGCAGCCCGCCCTCTTCCGGATTCATCGAGCCGATCAGGGCAAAGCGGGCGCGAAAGGTGGCCGCCAGGGCGCCGCGATGAACGGTGTAGATGCCCTGCGCCGCAGCATCGAGGATGGCGTCGACGATTTCGTCTCCGAGCAGATTGGCCTCGTCCACGTAAAGCAGATTCCGGTCGGCGCGGGCCAGCAGGCCGCGGTTGAGCCGCAGACGATGATGCACGGCGGCCCGTTCGTCCAGGCCGCCCACGACGTCTTCCATTCGCGCGTTGAGGGGCAGTTCGATCAATCGCACGCGGTCGGGGTAGGTGAGGGATTCGCCCTCGGCGTATTTGCGGGCGCAATCCGGGCATACGGCGTCGATGCCGCCGGTTTCGATGTCTTCCGGAAGGCAGCCGTACTGGCATCGGCTTCGCTGCACTTCCGGCAGCAGGTCGACCAGGCTGCGGACGGCGGTCGTCTTGCCCGTGCCTCGGGGGCCCAGCAACAGGACGCCGCCGACGTTGGGATTGATGATCGTCAGCAGCAGGGCCAGTTTCATTTCCTGCTGTCCGACGAGCGCCAGGAAGGGGAAGGCCAGGTTGTCGGCCAGCCCCAGGTCTTCGGGTGGGGGCGCCTCGAGGAAGCGCTGGGCGCCGGCCCGCTGGATGAGTTCGGTCAGCGATCGGACCGACTCGGTCACTCGGCCGTCTCCTGCGGCTCTTCCTGGCGTTGGGCCAGGCGATAGGCCTGCCGGGCTTTGGCCATCTCCATGCGGCGCGCCTCGACCTCGGTCTCGGTGATCAGCCGGGGCACGGGACGCGGCTTGCCGTCGTCGTCGAGGGCGACGTAGACCAGATAGGCGGTGTTGGTGTGCGTCTGCTGGCCGGTGATCGGATTCTCGGCGATCACCTGAACGCGAGTCTCGATGGAGGTGCGCCCGGCGTAGGTGACCTCGGCTTCCAGGCTGACGACGTCGCCGATGCGAATGGGTTCGTGAAAGCGCATCTGGTCGATGGCCACGGTGACGACACGAGCCTGCGCGTGGCGCATCGCGGCCAGGGCGCCGGCCTCGTCGGCCAGCTTCATGATCCATCCGCCGTGCACGTCGCCGCGCAGGTTGGCGTGCTCCGGCTGCATCAGCTGGCTGAGCGTGACGCGCGAGGCCCGGACGGTCTTCCCCGGAGCGTCAATCGACGTCCTCCTTCAGCTCGCCATGGTCGACCGTATGCAGCCGTTCCGGATCTTCCTCCAGGACGTCCACGACTTCGAAGGGCAGGGAGGCCATCATCGGCGGTAGAGGCACCGTGGCCGGGGGACGGATGCGTCCCGGCGGAGGCGGAGGCGGTCGGCGTTCGAGCGCCGAGTCGTAGGTGCGCTTGCGAAGAATGCGCGGCTCGCCCGTGACCCATCCGACGTAGACCCCATCCACGTCATAGACCTGCCGGTCGGGCGTGACCCAGCCGATCCATTCTCCCTGAGGGCTGTAGAGGTAGGGAAAGAGCATCAAGGCCACCCAATCTCCGGGCGTGGAGTAGATTGGGATGGGCTTGATCTTGAGCGGACGGGTCAAACAGGCCTCCTGCCTACGTCCCGCGCCCCCAGATTATACAGGTCCGTGTGGTTCGCGCGCCGACTGCCAGCAAATTGCAGGGTCGGGGCCTCCCCGAGTCATTCCATATAGGTTGGTCGTAGACCGGTTGCCGGAGGAGAAGGGGAATTCAGTACTGTTTCTGGCCGCTCGCCCTAGGGCGCGTCCGAATACGTCCAGAATCTGTTGGCCAGAAAGTTCCAGACCAGGACGATGAGCACGGCCGCGGCTAGGGCCAGGTTTCGTCCCAGCGCGTCGGCGGGCAGACCTGCCGGGAGCGGCAGGCCGGCGCGGGCGGCGGCCGCTATCAGTCCGGCTGCGGCTGCGATGCCGGGCCGCTCGAGCGCGGCGAACACCGGCGTCCGGATCGCCAGCCCGATCACGCTGACCGCGGCGAATTGGACCACCTGATGATGGGGAAGCTTGCTGCGCGAATCGGGATAGGTCCAGTAGCGATTCCACAGGAAGTTGCTGGCGCCGGCGGCGACGAAGGAAATCATCGAGGCCGGGATGCTGGCGACGTGGAACGCGGAATGCAGCAGATTGAAGCTGCCGAAGTCCACCACGGCGCCGATGGTCCCGACCACGCTGAACTTGAGGAAGCGAGTCCACTCGCGCCGGGCGCGTTCGGGATCGAGCCGCGCCGCTTCCCTTCGGCCCAACGCGCTCAAGGGCGGGCCCTGAAGTCGTCGATGGTCGCCGCCAGGCCGTCTTCGAGCGGCACGCGGGGTTCCCAACCCAGCAGGCTTCGCGCCCGATCGATATCCGGCTGACGTCGCTGTGGGTCGGAGGCATCGCGGCGCTCGGGAAGGATCCTGAGGCCGGCCTTGTTGTCGGTCAGCCGGATCGTGAGTTCAGCCAGCTGGCGGATCGTGATCTCAGACGGATTGCCCAGATTCACCGGCTCGTGGACATCCGAGATCAGCAAACGGTACAGCCCGTCGACCAGGTCGCTGACATGGCAGAAGCTTCGCGTCTGCTGTCCGTCGCCGTAGACCGTCAGCGGCTCTCCCGCCAGGGCCTGGGTGATGAAGTTCGGCACGGCCCGACCGTCGTCGCGGCGCATGCGCGGGCCGTACGTGTTGAAGATACGCGCGATCCGCGTGTCGATGCCGTGGACGCGGTGATAGGCCATGGTGATGGCTTCGGCGAAGCGCTTGGCTTCGTCGTACACCGAGCGCGGCCCGATCGGGTCGACGTGGCCCCAGTAGTCTTCCTTCTGAGGATGGATCTCGGGATCGCCGTAGATCTCCGAGGTCGAAGCCAGGAGAAAGCGAGCCCCGTGGACCCGCGCCACACCCAGCGCGTTGTGGGTTCCGAGTGCGCCCGCCTTCAACGTCTGGATCGGCAGCTGCGGGTAACCGAAAGGGGACGCCGGATTCGGGCTGGCGGGCGACGCCAGGTGAAGCACGGCGTCGACTTTGCCCGGCACGAAGATGAAATTGGAAACGTCGTAGCGCACGAACGAGAAATCATCTCGACCGGCCAGGTGAGCGAGATTGTCGCTGTTGCCGGTGATCAGGTTGTCCAGGACGATGACAGAGTGGCCTTCGGCCAACAGGCGGTCGCACAAATGCGAGCCGATGAATCCCGCACCTCCGGTCATGAGAACTCGCACGTTGTCCCTCCCGCCGGCGCTGCGACCGGCGTCACGGCTTCCAGTCTACGATGGTGGCCTGCCCGTCGGAGGTCAGCCGATGACCGAGCCCCGAGCCCAGATCGACGACATAGACATCGCCGCGATAGATCAGGGCCAATCGGTCGGCGCCCGGCGACCACGCCACGCGCTGCGGTTCGAGGCCGGGCTCGCCCGCGGCCGGGTAGACCGTTCGACGGTTGCTGCCGTCACGATCGAGAATGACGACTTGATAATGGCTGTCGCGGCTCTCCAGAGGTGTCAAAGCCTGAAGGAAGGCCACCTGGTATTCGAGCTCTCCTTCCGCACCTTCGCTCACCGGAGACACCGAGGGATAGGCGAACATTCCCGTTCGCTCTTGCATCGTCAGGAGCAATCCGGCTGACGGCTGGATGGCGACCACATCGAAGATGGGCGAAGCAGCCTCGCTTTCCAAGCCGACGGGCGCTCCGTGCCGAACCGTGAACAACGTCCGCGCGTCGTGGCCCCAGGCCACGCCCGGGACCCAGGCCCAATCCCCCAGCGTCTGATACGGCACCTGGGGCAGCGCCGGTTCGAGATCCGGCGCATCCAGGTCGATCACGCCGACGCCATCCGCGCGGGCGAAAGCCAGGCGGTCGCCGTCATCCGACCAAGCATACGACGTTCCCCACCAGCCATACTGGCCGCCGGCGTTGGCCGGGACGATCGTCTCCCGCGCCGACACGCGGCCCGTGCCGCTGCCGATGCTGATCGTGACGAGGATCAGATCGTTGTTCGCCTGCCATCCGGGCGCCGCCGGGCGCGGTTCGACTGTGGAAAAGGCGACCTTCAGCGGAGTCGAGTCCGGCGACCAGTCGGCAAAGTGGACCACGTTGGGTGCGCGCAGGCTGAAGGGCTCGAAGTCCACCTGGATCGTCGAGGTGACCCACAAGGTGTTGATGTCATCCGTACCCTCGGCTCCGCGCCGGGTGAATAAGACCCATCGGCCGTCCGGGGACAGACGAAGGATCCGGCCATCCGCGTCGCCGCTCAGGACGATGGGCTGCCGGCTGCCGCTGTTCCCGCTGACAACCCACACGTTGCCGCCGGAGACGTAGGCCACCACGCCTTCGATCGGCACCGGGCTGTACGCGGCTTCCACCCCGATCATCACGATCTCAGGTTGCGAAGGCTGCACCACCTCGCGCTTGACCGGCGTCCGCGAAACCTCGAGCCCTTCTTCGACAACGATTCGATACGTGACTTCCTCGAGACCGTTCTGGCCGGCCTGCAGCAAGCGCGTCTCGCCTTGAGGCAGAGCTTCGTTTCGCACCGTCTGGCGCTCGAACGGGACGACGTTCGACTCGACCTCGAAACGCTCCTCGACGCGAGTGACCTGAATCGTCGTTCCGTCGGTGACGACCGTGTAGGCCGGGGGTGTGAGACGATCGAGCTCTCCCAGCTCCACCCCGGATGCCTCCACGGCCTCCTGCACCGAAGAGCCGGCCGGGACGCTGGCCTCGAGCGTGGATCCGTCGACTTCGACGATCACTCGCAACGCGCCGGCGGTCGCGGCCGGGCCGGAGCATGCGGCCAGCACGATCAGACTCGCCAGGAGAAGGGCCTTCGTTGCTCGGGTCATGACCGGCTGGTATAATCGCGTCCGCGGTTCAACGGAGTTCGCCCACGATGGCCAACTCCCCGGAATCGATGGCCACCGATGTGATCCTAACCCCGGTGGCCCGGGTCCCCAGCGGCCCGGAGAGCGCCTCCGTCAGCACTGCCGAAAGACGCTCCCGCAGCCCTTCGGGCAAGGGGAGAGGACCGAACTCAGCGGACGTCAGCTCGAAACCAAGTTCTCCGTCCTGGCTCAAGACGGGAGTGATGGTCAGGTGGATGTTGGCGCGCAACGGACCCTGATGGCCGACCCCGAAGACCTGGATCGCTCCTTCACGCAGAAGCACCACCGGCGACTCCAGCGCGCCTCCCGGCTCACCGGCGAAACGCTCGGCCAACAGCGATGTGAGTTGGGCTTCGTCGAAGAGTATCGTCAGCTGCCCGGTTTCGACGGCGCCAGCCAGGGCGCCTTGCCACGCGTCTTCAACCTGTTGGGCGGAAGACTCGGAGGCAGCCGGCGCGTCAGGGATCTCCGGCCCGCCGAGATCAATGCTGCAGGCGAGAGTCACGGCCGAGAGCGCCAGCGAGAGATGAAGAAGAGGGAACGTAGCCTTGTGGATGTGTCCTCGCGCCGCCGCCAGGAAATTCTATCGTGAGCGATTCGGCGCCCGATTATAGCACCCCAACCTCGGGCCTCTTGTCCGTCCGCACGCTGGGCCTCGCCGCCCGCCTGGAGGCGCTGCTCTTCGTCTCGGCCGGGCCGGTCAGCCCGCTTCGATTGGCTGAAGCGCTCAACTCCACCCTCGCCCAGATCGAGGATGCTCTGGCCGCCCTCGACGCCGACCTGGCGGGCAGGGGGCTGCGCGTCCAGCGCCACGGGCTCGGGCTCCAGCTGACCACGGCGGCCGAGGCCGCGGCGGACGTCGAGCGCTACCTCAACCTGGAGAGCAGCGTTCATCTCACGCGGGCTGCGCTCGAAACGCTGGCGATCATCGCCTATCGGCAGCCGGTGACGCGTCCGCTGATCGACAGCGTGCGCGGCGTCAACTCGGAGAGCTCGCTGGACACCCTGCTTCGATACGGACTCATCGAGGAGACCGGCCGCGGCGAGGGCCCCGGGCGGCCGATCCTGTACTCGACCACACCGGACTTCCTCCAGCATTTCGGGATCAACAGCCTGCGCGATCTGCCCCCCATGGAGACGCCGGAGCCGGCCCCTCGGGCGGAGCCTGGGCCGTGAAGGAACGCTTGCAGAAGATCCTGGCGCGAGCGGGCCTGGGATCGCGACGGGCCTGCGAAGAGTGGCTGCGCGCCGGGCGAGTCCAGGTGAACGGTCGGGTGGCGGCCCTGGGCGAAAGCGCGGATGTCGATGTGGACCGCATCACCGTCGATGGAGAGCCACTCCGTTTCCGTAAGGAACCCACGTACGTCGCCTTGCACAAGCCCGTGGGTGTCGTCAGCACAAACCGTTCGCAGGATGGACGCCCGACGGTCATCGATCTTGTGGCTTCCGCTCGGCGGCTCTTTCCTGTCGGCCGCCTGGACGCCGACAGTGAGGGCTTGATCCTCCTGACCGATGACGGCGACCTGGCGCAGAAACTGTCGCATCCTCGATATGGCCACGAAAAAGAGTATCGGGTGCAGCTCGATCGTTCGCCGGACGAGGCCCAGCTGCGCGCGTGGCGAACAGGCGTCGTCCTGGATGACGGACGCCGAACGGCGCCGGCCAAGGTGGAGCGTGAAGGCGGGCCCAAGGGCGCATGGGTGCGGGTGACCATAAAGGAAGGGCGAAAGCGGCAAATACGGCGCACGGCGGAGGGTCTGGGCCTGAGGGTCGTGCGCCTCATTCGGGTCCGCTTCGGCCCGCTGCATCTCGGCAATCTTCGACCGGGAGAATGGCGCACGGTCCCGGCGGAGGCGTTCCGAGAACTGTCGCGGCCCGGCTCGCGCCGCCGCGGCGACAAGCCGCCGCGGCGCGCCGGCACGAGTTTGCGAAGAGAGCGGGTCTCCAGGGAGAGTCCATGAAACTGCACGAGTATCAATCGAAGCAGCTCTTCGCCCAGCAAGGCATTCCCATTCCGCGCGGGCGAATGGCGATGACGGCTTCGGAAGCCAAGGCCATCGCCGAAGAGCTCGGCGGTCGAGTGGTCGTGAAGTCGCAGGTGTTGGTGGGCGGAAGAGGCAAAGCGGGCGGGATTCGTTTGGCGAAAACGTCGGACGAGGCCGAAGACATCGCCACGCAGATCCTCGCCATCCAGATCAAGGGCCTTCCCGTCCGGAAGGTCCTGATCGACGAAGCGGTCAACATTCAGGCCGAGATCTATCTGGGGATCACCAACGACCGCCAAGCGCGCTGCCCGGTCATCATCGCCTCGGGCGAGGGCGGGGTCGAGATCGAAGAGGTCGCCCGACGCGAGCCGGAAAAGATCGTGCGCATCGCCATCGATCCGTTGCTCGGGCTGCGGGAGTATCAAGCCCGCTACCTGGCCGCGGCCATCGAGCTGCCGCGCGAAAACTGGCGCGAGTTCATCGCCATAGCCCTCGGCCTGTGGGAAACCTTCCGCCGCACCGACTCGACCCTGGCCGAAATCAACCCGCTGGTCGTGGACGGCAGCGGGAAACTGCTGGCGCTCGACGGAAAGATCGTGGTTGACGACAATGCCCTGTTCCGCCATCCGGAAATCGCCGAGATGCGCGACATCGACGAGGAGGCGCCCTCCGAGCGCGAGGCCCGGAAGTATGGGCTGTCCTACATCCAGCTGGACGGCGACATCGGCTGCATGGTCAACGGCGCCGGCCTGGCGATGGCCACGATGGACGTGATCCAGCTGCACGGCGGCCAGCCGGCCAACTTCCTGGACATCGGCGGCGGCGCCGGCGCCGAGAAAGTGGCCGCCGCCTTCGATCTGATCCTCTCGGATCGGAAAGTGCGCGCCGTGTTGATCAACATCTTCGGAGGCATCACCCGCTGCGACGAAGTCGCCCGCGGCATCCTGATGGCCATGGACACCGCCAAACCCAAAGTCCCCATTGTCGCCCGGCTGGTGGGGACCAACGAGGAGGAAGGTCGGCGGCTGTTGGCCGAGGCCAACCTGATCACGGCTACGTCGCTCGTGGACGCGGCTCAAAAGGCCGTCGCCGCCGTCGGGGAGGTGGCTGCCTCATGAGCATCCTCATCAACAAGCACACGCGCCTGCTGGTGCAGGGCATCACCGGCCGGGAAGGGCTGTTCCATTCCGAGCAGATGCAGGAGTACGGGACGCGGCTGGTGGCGGGTGTTCGTCCGGGAAAGGGCGGCGAGTGGGTGCTGGAAGGCAAGGTGCCGCTGTTCGACACCGTCAAGCAGGCCGTCGAGGCCACCGGCGCCAACTGCAGCGCCATCTTTGTTCCCGCCCGGTCGGCGGCCGACGCCATGATGGAAGCCGCCGAGGCCGGCCTGCCGCTGATCGTCTGCATCACCGAAGGCATCCCCGTCCAGGACATGATGCAGGTTCGGCGCTACATTGACCAGCGCGGCGTGCGCCTCGTCGGCCCGAACTGCCCGGGGCTGCTGACTCCCGGTGAAAGCAAGGTGGGCATCATCCCCGGACACATCGCCATTCCCGGCGACGTCGGGGTCGTGTCGCGTTCGGGAACGCTCACCTACGAAGTGTTGTACGCGCTCCAGCAGCGCGGCCGAGGCGTGTCGACTTGCGTCGGGATCGGCGGCGACCCGATCAACGGGACCGGTTTCACCGACGTGCTGGCCATGTTCGAGGACGATCCCAACACCGAGGAGGTCATCCTGATCGGGGAGATCGGCGGGACGGATGAGGAGCGGGCGGCGGACTTCATCAGCGACAAGATGACCAAACCCGTGGTGGGTTTCATCGCCGGGCGGACCGCGCCTCCGGGAAAGCGTATGGGCCACGCCGGCGCCATCGTCGAGGGCGGCTCGGGTCTGGCGGCGGACAAGATTCAGGCGCTTCAGGCGGCCCGCGTGAAGGTGGCGGAGTACCCGGAAGCCATCCCCGAGCTTCTGCGTTGAGACGCGCAGCGGCAAGAGATCGACTTGGGAGGTTCTGTGCCGAATGAAGAGAAGCCCATTGAGTCTGTTTCGCCGGGCGCGGCGATAACCCCTCCGGCGTCTGCCGAGGCGGATCCTCTGCTTCGAAAGGGATGGTCCAACTATGCGGCGGGCGACTTCGATGAGGCCATCCTGCAGTTCGAGGCGGCGCGCCGGCTTACCCCCGACGACCCTGAGCCGGCCTACGGACTCGGCTTGAGCTTCAAGATGTTCGGACGCAAGCAGCAGGCCGCGGTCGCCTTTCGCGAGGCCGCCGCGCTGGCCGATCGACTCGAGAATCGAACGCGGGCGACGATGCTCCGGCGTCTCGCCCTCGCCCACGTCAATCATCTCGAACGCGGCCAGTGGGATCTCGAACGGGAGGTCTGGGGCCGGGCATGACCTCCAGGCGCGAGCGGCTGGCGGCGGCCATCGCCGGCGACCTTGCCGATCGTCCGCCCGTCGCTCTTTGGCGGCATTTCCCCGTCGACGATCAGGACCCGGCCGCTATGGCGCGGTCGACGATCGAATTTCAGACGCTCTTCGATTTCGATTTCGTGAAAGTCACACCGGCCTCGTCGTTCGCGGTCCGCGATTGGGGCGTGGAGGACGAGTGGCAGGGCTCGGCCGAAGGCACGCGCACCTACACGCGTCGGGTCATTCGCCGTCCGGAGGACTGGGAACGACTGCCGAAGCTTTCGCCCGACCAAGGAGCGCTGGCGAGCTGCCTGGCCGGCCTGGCGACGATCGTCGAGGCGCTGGGCAAAGACGTCCCGGTGCTGGC
>DASSGB010000054.1:0-6742 GCA_035693825.1 Anaerolineales bacterium | reverse complement strand
GGGGGTATCGGCATGGATAGGGTTCGGCAGAATGGTGGCACGTTTGGGATCATCTCTGCAGTCGTCCTTGCCGTCCTCTTCCTCCTCATCTTGACCAGCGGGTTCACGCCGAACGTGGCGGCTGATCCGTCTCAGGCTTTGAAGTTCATCCAAGAGTCCGGCGCCCGGTGGCTCCTTAGCGGTGTGCTGGGGGGCCTGGGCAGTCTGCTCGCCGTCGTGTTTACCGCGGGACTCTACCGCGTGCTGCGCGAGAAAGCTCCGACCCGGGCTTACGCCGTGCTGCTGTTCGGGGTACTCGGCTCCGGAGGATACGCGCTCTCCTCCCTGGCGCAGTGGGTGGGAGGAGCGCAGGTGGCCGGCACGGCCGATGCGGTCGCGGCCGCGCATGCGTGGGTGGCGGTCAACGCCATGGTCAGCACATTCGGCGCCTTCGCCAACGCCTTCGTGGGGGCCGCATTGCTCAGCGCAGGGTGGGCCATCACTTCCAGCCGCGCGCTCTCCAGCGCCCTGGGCTGGCTTGCATATCTGGCCGGGATCGCCTCGGTGCTGGGCCTGTTTACGACCAACCCCGCCGTCTTCCTGGGGAGCTTCGTCCTTATCATCATCTGGTTGGCCTGGGCAGGGTGGGAGATGCGCCGCTGACATCGCTTACGCGCCGAGCCGGCACGGAGGTCCACTCCTGAGGGCTGGGCCTCCATGATCATTGGGTTGCTACTGGAGGATCTGGCGGATCCCGGCAGCAGTTAAGACGGCGACCTCTGGTGGACCTTGCCGAACGGCTTTTCGGCGAACGAGAGCGGTTAAGGTTGGGCCGGTGGGGGCGGCGTAAAGCAGAACCAGGTCGCGGCTGTTCCGGGCGGGTTGGGGTTGGGATCAGAGGCCGAAGCGGCTGAGGATCAGGCGTGCCAGGATGACGCCTACCACGCTCGTGACGATGGCCGCCAGACGCGCCAGCAATCCCTCATCGAGAGGCCATTCCTGGATGGTCGCGGCTCGGCGTTCGATCGCCTCGGCTGCGGTCAAGCGGGCCGACTGCTCCGCCGCGCTCTCCAGGGACCACTGGGCCCGGATCGGTCGGAAGGCCTCCACGTAGAGGTGGTGGGTCTGCTCCAGAATGGCAGCCTTGGCCTTGACCATCTGCCGGTGGAGGCCGTGCAGGGAGGCGAAGAAGAGGGCCACGAACCCCAGGAAGAACAGCAGGTTTGTGACCGCGCCCCGAGGATCGTGCCATTGGGTGGCCAGAAGTGGGAGCACGGCGGCCGTCAGCACCACAAAGCTGGTGAATGCGACCGAGCCCAGCGGGCGCAGACCCAGGCTGCGGTCTTCTTCAAAAGGAGTCAGGCGAAGCGACATCCGGCCCAGGCGGTGCAGGCCGACGAGCAGTGCGCCGAAGAACCACAACGCCGCCTCCGCAGGTAGCCACGCGGCGAACATTATGGGGATCAGGATCGCAGTAACCGGACCCGGATAGCGCACGAAGTCGACCATGTTCCAGAGGATTGTCAACATTACCCCCATGGCCACGGGTCCGGCCACGCCTTCCGCGGCTTGAAAGAGCCATAAGTTGGTGCCCGCCGTCCCCCCGGTCAGGCGCTGGACCAGGGGGCGGATAGCCTCCAGGTCCGCAGTCACTTTGGCGATTGCCCACAGCGCCAGAAGATTGACGTAGGCGCTGCTGACCGCCGCCATGCGCCCCGGATAGGTCGGGACTTGAAAGACTCGGAAGGACACCTCATACGCCGCAAACGAGAGCATCCCCCAGACCAGCATCCAGAGTAACCGGGGACGCCCCAGCCGCGCCAGCACGCGTTCGGTCAGGGGACGGGCCGGTGCGGTCACTGCGTCCGTGCCATCGGGTGGACGTGCGTCACCAGATCCTCGGCCGTCATGCTGCTCCTTGCCGGTGTGTTCAAGGACAGGGAGACGAAGCCCTTGCGCCTGCCCGGGCCTCTGCCGGACTCGTCACCAGCAGCGCGGATGAGCCATACCCCAAGGGCCGCTACCCAATCCGGCTGCAACCCGGCTGCAGAGAGAAGCCTCCGGAGTTTGGATATCCTGCCTTACGCCAATGCCCCGCTATGACCACGAGCAGGAGAGCAAAGTACACTTGTACAAAGTCCGCCCCACACGGGCGGCTGTGGCGCGGACCCGCGGGCCCCAACGCTCGCCAGGTACGTAGCCTACTTAACGCGACGGAAAACCATGACGAGAACCCTGTTCAGAAACATCTCCATCATCCGCTCGATCCTCCTTTCCACGGCGGCGCTGGCGGCCGGCGTGGCCGTTGCCCGGGTCATGCTCACGAACAGCGTCCGGCATGCCACGTGGGTCGAGGTGGCGCTCGTCCTCGCCCTCGGGTGGTCCTTCATCGCCAGCGGGCTGATTGCATGGCGGTATCGACCGGAGAACCGAATCGGTCCCGTCATGATCCTCACCGGTGTCCTCCGATTCGTGGGGGCCCTGAGGTGGTCACAGGATCCGTTCCTCTTCACTGTGGGCCATACGCTTGAAGCGGCGTATCTTGCCGGCGTTGCCTTCATCCTCCTGGCCTTTCCCAGCGGGCGCCTGGAAAGCACGTCAGGTCGATGGCTATTCGCCGCGGCGGTCTTCCCCTCCGTGGTGCTCAATGTGACGTGGCTCGCCCTCGGGGGGCACGACCCTCAAGTGTGTGTTGGTTGCCCACGTAACGTGTTGATCGAGTTGACACAGCTGCCGGCTATTGCCTACGCAGTCGAGATTGTTCAGTACATCCTCGGTGCGCTCGTCGCAGTCTTCTCGTTCGCTGTCCTCCTCCGTCGCTGGCGAGCGGCGGGCCCGCGCCTGCGCTTTGTCATCGCCCCTGTCCTCTGGGTGGGGGCGGGGGCTTTCGGGGTCTTCCTGCTGTGGCTGACGAACCTGTTTCGTGCGGGCGTTCCTCTTGGAGCGCACCTGATCCACTTGCTGCTGAGGCACGGCAGTGCTCCAGACCTTCTCCTGGACGTCGTCGTCGCCTTGGTTGCCTTCGCGTTTCTGCTGGGGCTCTTGCGGACTCGACTGGCCCATTCCGCGGTCGCCGATCTCGTTATCGAGCTCGGGACCACGCCGGCACCGGGCGAGCTCCGTGCGGCCCTGGGCCGCGCGCTTCGGGATCCTTCGCTCGAGGTCGCCTACTGGCTGGCCGATGCGGGGCGCTACGTCGATTCTCGGGGTCAACCCGTCCGGCTGCCGGACCAGAAGGATGGCCGCTCCGTGACTCTGGTGCAGCGAGACGGCCGCATGATCGCCGCCCTTGTGCACGACTCGGCTCTGGATGAGGACCAGCAACTTATCGAGTCGGTCGGTGCAGCAGCGGCGCTGGCGCTGGAGAATGAACAGCTCCAGGCGGAGCTGCGGGCCCGGCTGGATGAACTGGCGGCCTCGCGAGCCCGCATCGTGGAGGCAGCGCAGGCGGAACGGCAGCGCATCGAACGCGATCTGCACGATGGGACGCAGCAGCGGCTCGTCTCTCTGGCGATGACTCTCGGACTGGCGGAAGCGAAGTTTGCGGCGGACCCAGGAGCTGCACAGGCGTATGTGCGCGAAGCGAGAAGCGGGCTGTCGGAGGCCCTCCAAGAGCTGCGCGAGTTGAGTCGCGGCATCCATCCCGCCATTCTCACCGAGCGTGGACTCCGCGAAGCGCTGGGAGAGCTCATCGACCGGACACGCGTGCCGGTCGCTCTCGATGTCTCGCTCTCCGAGCGCCTGCCCGAGCGGGTTGAGACCGCCGCCTACTACCTGGTGTCCGAGGCGCTGACGAACATCACGAAGTACGCGGAAGCAACCAGCGTCAGCGTCCGTGTCGCGCGGATCAATGGTCGCGCGCTCATTCAAGTTCGTGACGACGGCAAGGGTGGCGCCGAGCTGAGCCGGGGCACCGGGCTGCGAGGACTGCGCGATCGGGTGGAAGCCCTGGGAGGCCGGCTCACGCTCGCCAGTCCACCCGGGCAGGGCACCGTGCTGAAAGCGGAGATCCCATGCGAGTAGTGATCGCCGACGATTCGGTGATCCTCAGGGAGGGCCTCACCCGCCTGCTCACCGAGGCCGGTTTCGAGGTGATCGGTCAGGCCGCTGATGCCGTCGAATTGCTGGCGCAGGTTGATGCCCATCACCCGGACGTCGCCATCATCGACATCCGGATGCCGCCGACACACACGGACGAAGGGCTGCGCGCGGCGCGCGAGCTGCGCGCTCGCTATCCCCGGCTCGGCCTGCTCGTGCTGTCGCAGCACGTCCGCGCCGGCTACGCGGTCGAACTCCTCAGCCACGGGACCCAGGGCATCGGGTACCTATTGAAGGACCGGGTCTCCGATCTCACAGAACTCGCCGATGCCGTTCGCCGGGTCGGCGAGGGTGGTTCCGTACTCGATCCTTCCGTCGTGGCGCAACTGGTCAAGAGGAGGCGACCGGGAGAGGATCCCGTGGAGGACCTGACGGACCGGGAAATCGAGGTCCTGGGCCTCATGGCCGAAGGGCGTTCGAACAAGGCGATCGCCGATCGCCTCTTCGTCACGGAACACACGGTGGAAAAGCACGTGCAGAACATCCTCGCCAAGCTCCACATCCCCGCCACCGCAGACGACCACCGGCGCGTACTTGCTGTCCTCACCTTTCTGAACTCTCGCTAGCAAGACCCCAGGTCTCCAGCCAGCCGTCTTCGCCCAGCCGGCCCGCCGAGCGATACTCGACCTGAAGACAGCGGGCATCCGCAGAAAGGAGGAAGGCGATGAGCACCGTGGATCGCGCGAAGATCTGGACCTTCTCACTGGCCGGGTTCGTGGTCGCCGGCGCGTTTATCGTGGCTCTCGTGGGCGCGGCAATCGCCGGTTATCACTGCTGGTAGGTCGGGCAGCAGGTGTACGTCCGGGAGGACTTCGACGACAGGAGGTGGGGATGATGATGATGGGCTTCGAGATCCTGATCTTGGGGCTGATCGTGTGGGCCGCGGTGACGGCGGTGAACCGGCAGTCACGGGACGGCGCCATGCGCCCGGCGTCCAGCCCGTCGGCCAAGGAGACCCTTGACGGGCGGCTGGCTCGTGGCGAGATCAACCTGGACGAGTACAGAAGGCTCCGCGAGACGCTCGAGACGCAGACACTCTCAAGTGCTTCCTGATGCGGCAGCGGGGCCGGGAACGGAAGGAACCGTAGTGTAGGGGCGCACCCTGGCGTCGAAGCTGCCCGGACAGCCAGGAGCAGCGGGTTCGACTCCCGCTCGGTTTCTTCCGCCTCGGGTGGAATGACGGAACACCTCAAGAGACCGGAAGCATACAGGCACGAGAGGGCTTCGGGTCGAAGGTGAAATGGTTGTGGACAGTACGCCTTCCCTCGGCGCCTGACTGCGCGATGCACGCGAGCGATCATCCTCTAACCGATCGCCTTATCGCGAACCTTCCGGGTCCCCGCTGGCTGTGGATTGCGGCCTGGGCCCTATTCCCTGTGATGCACCATGTCGTGTTCATGCAAGTGCTCAGGATCTCCGGCGATAGCGGGTATACTGGTTTTTCGTGGGCTCTCCTCACCACGTTTCTGCCGAGTCATGCCGTCCAATCCTACATGATCATCATGTCAATCTGGGCGTCCCGGAAGTTGACGGCTGATGTCTGGGGGTTGAGGCCTACTATTGCACGGCTCTGTCCTGCGCACGGGAACGATGCATCGTCTCCCTTCGCAGGATTGAGCAGTCTCGCCGGACCGCTCGTGCTCACCGCGCTGGTCACCGCAGTGGAGTCTGCCCCCAGGGCACTCCTGGAGGGCGTCGTTCCCACACTGCTCTTTGCGCCCTACCAGGGCGTATGGGTCCTGCCCATGATGACGCTATTCTGGGTGTACATTGCTTTCCTCATCGGCCTTGACCGGCTGGGGCGGAAGCCGATGAACCTCGGATCGTTTCCCGAAGACCTGAGCCTGGGGCTCGGCCCGGTCGGCAGCACCGTGTTCCACGCGTTCCTCATCTTCTGTGCCATGACTGTGCCGTTTCTCCTCGTCAGCCTCCGGGACCGGCTCGACCTGACGATCGGTCTTGCGTTCTTCGGCGCTGGGGTCGGCGCCTTCTTCCTGTCCGTCTGGCGGCTGCACCGCCAGATGGTCGAGACCAAGCACCCGCACGTTTCCCGAGCCGGGATGCTCTATGCAGAGACATACGATCCTCTGCGCGCGCAGATGACGCCGGCAACGCTTCAGGCATGTGCCGCACCGCTGAACGCGGCCGAGGCTCTGATGAGGCGGGCGCTCGCCATTCAGGAGTGGCCTTTTGACGAACGGACAATGACGAGAATCGTGGCGATTAGCTCGGGCGTCGCAACCGCAGTCATTGCCAGATTTGTCCTGAGTGCGATCGGTCTCTAGGGGGAGGTTCCGTGGTGGGCCGTGAGGGACTCGAACCCCCGACGCCCGGGTTAAAAGCCCGCGCGCCCCGCCGGGGCTGTGCGGTTTCCTGAGTCTTCCGCGGTACTGGAGGGTCCAGCAGGGGCCGACTAACCCCCTCTGACCACCCCGTCCGGCTGCAATCCGGCTGCATACGTTGCTGCCGAGAGGCTATCGCGCTTGCTCTCGGTTCTTTAGGATCCTCGGTCCCCCCGGTGCCCTACTCGGGGACACTTCGAATCCATCAAGCACACGACCGTGGCCCTTTTCCGACGGGCCGGGCGTGCCGCTGAAGACATCATCGCAGAGGCACGCCCGAGGTGTACTGCCATAATGGGACAGCTTCGTCCGGACTAGCCTGT
>DASSGB010000053.1:0-8678 GCA_035693825.1 Anaerolineales bacterium | reverse complement strand
TCCCGGCCACGATGGGCGTGAAGACGATGATGCTCAAGACGGGGAAGGTCATATGATCAGCTCTCAGCCATCGGCCATCGGCCGTCAGCCGTGGGCCTTTGCGCCCTGACGGAACGGTCGCGAAGTCTTGACAGCATCCGCTTCACACGCTGGAGCCTCACCTCGATCTCGTTGTGCCTTGCTGTCTCCATGTACCCGAGATCCTTTGCTAGAAGCACCTGATACTCAGTCTCACTGGCGGAGCCTAACGCGATCTGGACGAATCGACGAAAGTCCAGATCACCAGTTCGTCCGCAGGCCTCTGCGATGTTGCTTGCGACTGACACTGCCGCACTCCTTAGCTGCGACGTCAGCCCGTAAGTCTCGTGTTTCGGGAAACCAGCGGTTGTCCTGTAGACCTCCAGCACCAATCCATGGGCCTCCTGCCACACGCGCAACGAACGAAAGTCCCTCATTGCATCCCCCTTTTGTTCCCGCGAACGGCCGATGGCTGACGGCCGACGGCCAACGCGCGATCACCCGAAGAGCCTCATCACCGTCGCGTTGATCACTCCGAGAATCCAACTCGGCCAGACGCCGATCACCAGCATCAGCACCATCAGGGGGGCCATGGCCAGGATTTCCCGCCGGCCGATCTCGAGTTTGTGGCCAACCCACTTCTCGTTCATGGGCCCGTGGAGCACCTTGCCCAGTCCCTTGAGGATGTAGGCCCCCGTGATCAGCAGCCCGATCATGCCCACCGCGGTGTACAGGGTGAAGATAGGCCAGGCGCCCCGCACAACCATGAACTCGGAGACAAATCCATTCAAGCCCGGCAGCCCCAGGGAGGCCATCGCCGTGAAGAGAAGAATGCCGCCGTACACCGGCGCCAACGGGAAGAGACCGCCGTAAGCGTTCAGGTCGCGCGTGTGAGTCCGTTCGTAGATCACACCGACGAGGAGGAACATACCCGCGGCGGACAGGCCGTGGTTGAACATCTGCAGCACGGCCCCGTTGACCGCGATCACCGCGTCCGGTGTGGCGAGCGTGCCCCGCGCCTGGGCCGCCGCGGCCACGCCCAGCACCACGAAGCCCATGTGGTTGACCGAGGAGTAGGCCACCAGCCGCTTGAAGTCATCCTGGGCCCACGACGAGAACGCGCCGAGAACGATCGCCAACACCGCCAGCAGGCCCAAGATCCAGGCGTAGGCCTGTGCCTGCTCCGGATACAGGGGCAAAACGAAGCGCAGGAAGCCGTAGGCACCGAGATTGAGGAGCACGCCGGCCAGAATCATCGATCCGGCCGTGGGCGCCTCGGTATGCGCGTCCGGGAGCCAGGTGTGGAACGGCCAGACCGGCACCTTGATGGCGAAGGCCAGGACGAAGGCCCAGAAGGCGACGGCTTTCACCGTCCCGATGGGGACCGCCAATGGGAGCCCGAGGACGGTCAGCGGTTCGTTCAGCGCCGTCCACTTTTGCGTGATCTCGACCAGATCGAAGGTGCCCGAAGCCAGGCCGATCAGCTGAATCGCAAGCAGCAGGCCGAGCGATCCGGCCATGGTGTAGATCAGGAACTTGAACGACGCGTAGTTGCGATTGGCGCTTCCCCACTGGTTGATCAGGAAGTACATCGGCACCAGGCCGACTTCCCAGAACACGAAGAACATCAGCAGGTCCAGCGACAGGAATACGCCGAGCATGCCCGTCTCGAGCAGGAGGAAGAGCGCCATGTAGCCGCGAACGCGCTCTTCGATGGACCATGAGATCAAGAGGGCCAGCGGCGTGAGGAGGGTCGTCAGCAGGACCATCGAGAGCGAAATGCCGTCCACGCCGAGGTGATAGCTGGAGCCGATGGCTGCGTACCACTCCGCCTTCTCGACGAACTGGTAGCCCTCGACCCCCGGAGCATAGGCCCTCCATGCCAGGATCGAGAACGCCAACGGCACCAGGCTGACCAGAAACGCCGTCCATCGGATCGTCCGCAGTCGATTGGCTGGAAGCAGCAGGACCAGCACCGCTCCGACCACCGGCGAGAGGAGGATGATGGACAGAACGTGGCTCGAAAGGAAGTCGATCATCGCCGGCCTCAGGGCCTGACCAGCAGGAAATACGACAGCAGCAAACCGGTGAACAGCAAACCGACGACCAGATACCCTTGAACCTGGCCGGTCTGCACCTGGCGGAAGACTCGCCCGGCTCGCTTGGTGGTTTCGCCCACCAGATCGCCGAAACCATTGACCACCGGCAGGTCGATCCAGCGTCGCAGGAAGCTGCCGATCCTCAGCGCCGTTCTCGCGACGCCGTGCAGGAAGCCATCGATCAGGCCGCGGTCGATCCAGCGATAGCTGACCTGATCCGCCAGCCAATACGCCGGCCGGACGAAGACCTTTTCATAGAACTCGTCCACGAAGTATTTGCGACGCAGCAAGGTATGGATCGGGCCCAGCCAACCCACAAGCGGGTCGGCCCCGCCCGCAGGGATCCGGCGGTAGACCCACCAGCCCACCAGGAGGCCCAGCCCCGCAACAGCAACGGACGTCAGAAGCGGAATCCACTGGAACGGCAGCGCCTGCGGATGTTCGAGCAGCGTCCCGCCCACGAACTCGTGCAGCCAGTTGGGGATGGGCAGGTGCAGGCCGAGAAAACCCTCGGGAATGCCGACCCAGCCGACGCTCACGGCGAAGATGGCGAGCACGATCAGCGGCAAGGTCATCGTCGGCACGGACTCGTGCGCGTGGCTGGCGGCGGGCGTGCGCGGTGCGCCGAGGAAGGTCAGCGTGATCTGGCGCATGGTGTAGAAGGCGGTCAACAGCGCGGCCACGGCCAGAAGGCCGAAGATGATCAACTGCCCCGTCCCGAAGGCCTCGGCCAGAATCTCATCCTTCGACCAGAACCCGGCGGTCACGATCGGGAATCCGGAGAGCGCCAGGCCGCCGATCACGAAGGTCACGAAGGTGATCGGCATCGACTTGCGCAAACCGCCCATGTTCAGCATGTCCTGCGCGTCGATGTGGCCGTGAGTGGCGTGCACCCCGTGCTCCATTCCGTGGATGACCGAACCCGAGCCGAGGAAAAGCAGCGCCTTGAAGAAGGCGTGGGTGATGAGATGAAAGGCGGCGGCCACGTAGGCGCCGATGCCCACGGCTGCGACCATGTAACCGAGTTGCGAGATGGTCGAATAGGCCAGGACCCGTTTGATGTCGTTCTGCGCGACGGCGATGGTCGCGGCGAACAACGCCGTGAAGCCGCCGATGCCGGCCACGATCGTCATGGGGAGCGTCAGCGGAGAGCCCTCGTGCCAGCCGGCGGTGAGCAGAGGGAAGAACCTCACCGAGAGATACACGCCGGCGGAAACCATCGTCGCCGCGTGGATCATGGCCGAAACCGGCGTGGGGCCTTCCATCGCATCCGGCAGCCAGACATGCAACGGGAACTGAGCCGACTTGCCGACCACGCCCAGGAAGATCAGCAGGCTGATCAGGCCCGCCATCGACAGACCGAGCACGCCGCTCGAAGCTTCGGCCAGGGTGGTGAGGACTTCTTCGTTGAAGAGAATCTCACGGTAGTTGAGCGTGCCCGTGGACGTGTACAGCGCCGCAAGCCCGAGCAGCATGAAGACGTCGCCGACGCGCGTCGTCATGAAGGCTTTGACCATCGCCTTGCGCGCCGATTCCTTCCCGTACCAGAAGCCGATCAGCAGGTACGAGCACAACCCCATGATCTCCCAGCCGATGAAAAGCAGCAGCAGGTTGTCGGAGACCACCAGGGTGAGCATGCCGAAAGCGAACAGCGAGATGAAAGCGAAGAACCGCGCGTACATCGGCTCGATCCCGCCGGCGTGGGGCGGGAGGCCGGGCCGGTCGTTGGGATCGCGTGGCTTGCCGAAATTGTGATAGCCGATGCTGTAAACGAAGATCGCCAGACAGGTCCAAGCGACGAAGAACAACGTGACGGCCGTCAACGGATCGACGAGCACCCCGAGGCGCAGCGCCGTCTCGCCGGTCGGCAGCCAGGCCACCGAGGAGGCGATGGGATTCTCGCCCAGGTGCGGCCGCGCCAGCGCCAGGGCGAACACGGCCATGGCCATCCCCCAGGAGATGACCATGGCGCCGACCGCCAGCGTGTGGCTGAGGCGGTTGCTGCGGTACGCCCACAGAACGATGAGGCCGAACGCCAGGATCGGTGGAAGCGGGATCAGCCAGGTCAGGAGTTCGGGTTGCATGCCGCCTCGTTTACCACTTCATCAGGTCGATGTCTTCGGCCGCGACCGTCGAGCGATTGCGATAGATGGAGATGATCAGCGCCAGGCCGACCGCGGCCTCGGAAGCGGCCACGGCGAAGATGATGATGGCAAAGGCCTGGCCGGCGATGAACGTCGGCGTCAGATACCGCCAAAAGGCGACCAGGTTGATGTTGACCGCGTTGAGCATCAGCTCGATGCCCATCAGGATGGCGACCGCGTTTCGCCTCCCGAGGACGCCGTAGACCCCCAGGCAGAAGACAGCCGCCGACAGGGCGAGGTACCAGGAGAGCGGAATCACCCCTGCACCCCGTTCGCCTGCGCCGCACCGAGCGCAGCGCAGGTGCAGGCGGGCCCGCGAGCCCCAGAATATGTTCGGAGGGCACCGGCTCGCCGGGGCGAGACGGCCTCATTATGCGGAAGTATGGTAAGTGCAGGGGTCACGACGGCCCGCCTTCCTCCGTCTTGCGCGACGGGCGGGCAATGACGATGGCCCCGACCAGCGCGGCCAGCAGCAACACCGAGGCCACCTCGAACGGAATCACATATCGGTTGACGTCCACCAACGCCTGACCGAGGTCTTCCAGGAGAGGCTCCGGCGCCAGTGGCAGGGGAGCGGAAACAGCCGTCTGCCACGCGGGAACCTCGCGCATCAAAGCGACCAGGCTGATGAACAGCAGCGCCGAGGCGAAGACGGCCGCCCACCAGGTCCGATTCGTCTGACCGCCTGTTTCGGCCATCACGCGCCGGGTCAACATCGCGGCGAAGATGATCAGAATGGCAATGGCGCCGATGTACACCACGACCTGGACGGCCGCCAGGAAGCCCGCCTCGAGCAGAACGAACAGGGCCGCCACGCAGGCCAGGGTGGCAATCAGCCACAACGCGGCGTGGACCAGTTGTGGGCTGGTGACCACCATCGCCGCGCACACCAGCGTGGCCAGCCCCAGGGCCAGGAAGATGAACTGAAGGGCGGTCATGGTTGGACGATCTGACTCCTACCCGCGTGCGGTCGCCGGAGTGACCCGTCCTGCGCCGAGTCGATCTTCTCGCCGGCGAACCGACCGGGCATAGATCGTCAGGGCGAGGATCGTTCCCAGCGCCAACACTCCGTTGGCGCCGAGAAGGGTCAGGATCCGATTCCAGCCCAGGCCGGCACCCAGCTTGTCCGCCACGGCCGTCACCGCGACGGTGGCCAGCGAGAGCGGCACGAGAAACTTCCAGTTGAAGGCATTGACCTGGTCGATGCGCAGACGCGGCAGCGTGCCGCGGATCCAGACCACGCCGAAGTACACGACGGCCGTCTTCAGGGCGAAGTACACCAGGCCCAGCAAGGGGAACCGGTCGACTCCCGGCCCGAGCCAGCCGCCGAAAAACAGAGTCACCGTCAGCGCGGCGATGGTGAATCCGTGCAGAAACTCGCCGACGAAGAACATGCCGAAGGCCATCGACGAGTACTCGATGTTGTAGCCGGCGACGATCTCGGACTCGGCCTCGAGCAGGTCGAAGGGCGCTTTGCCCGCCTCGGCCATCGAGCTGATGAAGAACAGCAGCGCGGCGATGGGCGCCAGGACGACGAACCAAATCTCGCGCTGCCGCTCGACGATCTCCACCGTTCCCATGGATCCGGCCAGCATCGTCGGAACCAGCAGCGCCACGACCATCGGCACTTCGTACGAGATGAGCATGGCCACGGTTCGGAAGGCGCCCAGCAACGCGTACTTGTTGTTGGACGACCAGCCCGCCAGCATGACGGCCAGCGTACCGATGGAGCCGATCGACACCAGGTAGATCACCCCGACGTTGATGTCCGAGCCGATGAGGTTCGGCGCCAGCGGCACCACGCCCCACAGCCCGACGACGGACATGACCGCCAACGGGGGCGCGATGAAGTAGACCAGGCGGTCGGCGCCGCTGGGGACGATGACTTCCTTGAGCACCAGCTTGATCGCGTCGGCGATCGTCTGGAATATGCCGTACGGACCGACTCGATTGGGTCCGAGGCGATCCTGCAGTCGGGCCAAGAGCTTGCGCTCGACCCAGATCAGCAGGAAGGTCAAGAGCAAGACCGCGGTGGCCAGCGCGCCGGCGGCCAGGAACGCCTGGAGGGCTCGCGCCCACTCGGGCGCCATCCCCAGGCCCACCAGCCAACCGTGCAGCAGCTGCCCCAGCCACCCGAAGGGGTCTTGGATCATCGCCGCGCTCCCTACCCCACACAAACACAAGGCTGATGTGCCTTGGGCCCCATCAGCCATATTCCGCCGCTACTCGTTCGGGTCAAACCCACTCCAGGCTTCCCTTGCGCCAGGCATAGATCAGCCCGGCGACGAGGATCAGAATGAAGAGGATGCCCTCCAGCACCATGTAGAGTTGAAGCTGGTCGTACGCCGCCGCCCACGGAAACAGGAACACCGCTTCTACATCGAAGACGACGAAGACCAGGGCGAAGATGTAGTACTGAACCTTGAACTGGACCCAGGTGTCTCCGACGGTCTCGATCCCGCACTCGTAGGTCGAGTCCTTCATCGGGTTCGATTTTCGAGGGCCGATCACTCGACTCAGAACGATGGGGACCGCCGGCAGGATGAACCCAAGCGGGAGCAACAGGGCAAGGAATAACCACTGGTCCAGCATCCACTCACCTCAGGTTGTCCGGCAGAGCTTGGGTTTCACCCGCGGGCCCGGCGCAGGGTCGGGAGTTTATCACGCACAGACCCATACGTCAAAAGCCCAACGGGTTGTGCATTCTACCACAGAGGGCTTTTGGGACATGTATAATCCCGCCGTGACCCCCCGCCTCTCGCCCGACGCGTGGGAGGCGTTCCTCGACCTCCACCCCGAAGCCCACCTGCTCCAGACGGCGGCGTGGGGTGAACTCAAATCTGGCGTAGACTCCGGCCCCATGGCAGGCCGAAGTCGATGCCCAAGCTAGGCCCCGGCACTCCATTTGACCCTGCGTTTGCATCCAAGTATCCTTCCGAGCCATACGCGCCGCATCGGCGAGTGCAAACGTCATGGTGAATCCCTTCGAGAGCGTCTCTAGCCCCAGAACCGAGGTAGCTGGGGCAGCGCCGAATGACCGTCGGCACTTCTCCCTCGCAGCGACGAGGCTGTCATCCGTACCAGAATCCTGCCGCCAAGGCACACCGCACATCGAACGGCCGTTGTATTCCGTTCTCCAAGTACCTAATGGCGAAGGCGGTTCGCCAACGGGATCGGACCACTGATGGTTGCCACATGAACCGCAAGATCCGGTACTTTGAAATCGGGATCTTTGCCCTGACGATCGCGGCCCATGTGGTTATCAGTCTTGGTAGCAAGGCTACCCTTGCCCGGTGGTATCGGTCTGACGACGCCTTCTACTACTTCACGACCGCACGCAACATTGCGATGGGCCTCGGCTCAACCTTTGACGGGATTAGCCCAACGAACGGCTACCACCCGTTGTGGATGCTTATATGCGTCCCTGTGTTCGCGCTGGCGCGGATAGATCCTTGGCTTCCGCTTCGCATTTTGGTCGTCGTCTCCGGTGCTCTGACGGCCGCCGGAGGCGTGCTGATGTTCCGGATGATATCTCGGGCTAGCGTCCCCGAGGTGGGTGCGTTGACCGCCGGTCTTTGGGTGATGTGGCCGCCCGTTCACGCCACGATGACTCAGCTTGGCCTCGAAAACGCGCTGAACGGATTTATGTTCGTCCTTGTCCTGTACTCACTCTCGCTTCTCCCCACGGATCGCCCCGTGCCGCGAGGCCAGCTTTGGGGCATCTCCATCATCCTGGCTCTTCTGGTGCTTTCCCGCCTCGACAATGTGTTCGTTGCGTGCCTGTTCGGAATATGGGTGGTCCTGGTCAACCATCCTTTCCGCACGCGGGTCGTCCTATATGCCTTGATCGTTTCGCTCAGCCTGGTTGCGGGCCTCCTGTGGCGGGTCGGGCCGGCCGATTTCCCCTCGTTCAAGGCTGGTGCACTTATCATGCTGGTGAGTGCCTGGCTCTTCCAAGTGCCGGTCTATCTCCTGGCCATACGGTATCCGACCTCGAGTTTTCGTGTACGGGCGGTTTCGATTGTCGTCTCCAGTCTGGCTGCGACTGCCATTCTCGAGGTAGTTGCCTTGCTACTTCGATTCGCATCCCTGGCAAGTTTTCCGTTGCTTTCGCCAGTGTACGGAGGCTTAGTCGCAGCGATCCTACTCCTCGGCTTGGAAGGGTACTTATGGCGGTTTCATCCCGGGAAGCCGGGCGTCTCCGCGTGGCAGGCGATGGCTGCGAGCTGGAGGACCTCGGTGCAACGGGCCTTGGTCGTATTCGGGGTCTTGGGCTTCGTATTGGTAGCCTACATGGCGTGGAGCCAAGTCCTCTTCGACACCCCGATCCCCGTTAGCGGTCAGATCAAGGAATGGTGGGGAACGATCTACTCCCCCTATGGCCGACCCCCTGACACGGTGGCTGGCATTCTCGGTA
>DASSGB010000052.1:0-5218 GCA_035693825.1 Anaerolineales bacterium | reverse complement strand
CTTCGACACGTACCGCTATCGGATTGCGGACGGCGAGGACTTCCAACGCCTGGCAGAAGACGTCTGCGCGTGCAATCTCTCGGAGTTGTTCGACCTGTGGGTGTGGCAGGGTGGGCCCATCCCCGAGCTCGAGTGATTCGCCCGTCGGCCTTCCTGTTCAGACATGCTGAACCGCAATGCGATGATGCACACCCGGCCCGATGACGGCTGTTCTTGACCGCGTCCCTCCCGTGCCGTAGAATGACTTTGTCTGACATTGGCCCTGCGTTTTCTCATCCCCGTGGCAGGGCTTCCTGACGTGGAGTCTGCATGCGAGATTACCTGATCCGCGGCAGCCTGGCCGACCTCGATCCCGGCGCGTTCGAACTCAGCCAACTCGAAGCCGAACGCCAGGCGCGCAAGCTCATCCTCGTTCCATCCGAATCCATCGCACCCGGCGCCGTGCGCGAGGCTTTGGCCTCCCCCTTTCAAAACATCTATGCCGAAGGCTACCCGGATGAGGAGACTCGGCGGATGGCCGAAGAGGACGTCCTCGACTATTCGGCGCGCCTGGCGCACTACCGTCGCTATTCGGACCCGCGCTATTACAAGGGTGTCGAATACGCCGATGCGGTCGAAGCCCTGGCGCGGCGGCGCTGCGCAGAGCTCTTCGCCACCAACGGGTTCTCGGCCGACGACCTGTATGTCAACGTCCAGGCCCTTTCAGGCGCACCGGCCAACAACGCCGTATACCACGCGCTGGTCGAGCCCGGCTCGGTCGTCATGGGGATGGATCTCTTGCACGGAGGCCATCTGACTCACGGCTCGCCCGTCAACCGATCGGGGAAGTTCTACCGCGTCGTGTCTTATGGCGTCGAGGCCGAGACGGAACGCATCGACTACGATGGGCTGGAGGCCCTGGCGCTCGAGCACCGGCCGCGGCTGATCATCGCCGGCTACTCCTCGTACCCGTGGGCCCCCGACTGGAAGCGCTTGCGTCGTATCGCCGACGCGGCCGGGGCATATCTGCTGGCGGACATCGCGCACATCGCCGGGCCCATCGCCGCCGGCATGCTGGCCTCGCCCGTGGGCCTCGCCGACGTCATCACCTTCACCACCCACAAGTCGTTGTGCGGCCCGCGGGGCGCCGTCATCCTGACCACCTCCCCTCGTCTGGCAAAACTCATCGATCGGGCCGTGTTCCCCGGCGAACAGGGCGGCCCGCATCTCAACACCATGCTGGCCCAGGCCGTCGCCTTCCGCTTGGCTCGCACGGACGAATTCCGCTCGCTGCAGCAGCAGATCCTCAACAACTGCGTCGCCCTGACCGACGGACTGCGCGCCCGCGGTTTCCGCATCCCCTTCGGCGGAACCGATACCCATCTGACGAATCTCGACGCGCGGTCAGTCGTCGGACCGGACGGGACGCCTCTCTCGGGAGACATGGCGGCCCGCATCCTCGATCTGGCGGGGATCGTCGTCAACCGCAACACCATCCCCGGTGATCGCACCGCCGCGCATCCATCCGGAGTTCGCCTCGGCACACCCTGGGTCACGCAGCGGGGCCTGCGTGAAGACGACTGCCGCACGCTCGCCGGCTGGATCGCCGATCTGCTCCAGGCCTGCATTCCGTACACGCAGGCCGGCCGAAAGGGCATGCAGGTCAGGTCTCGCGTCGATTTCGGGGTTCTCAACCGAATTCGTGTGCAGGTTCGAGACATGGCGGCCGGGGCCGGAAGCGACATGGCGCTTTCGACGCACGGCTATCCCCACTTCTATTACCTCGACGACCCGGCTCCCAAGGGCAAGTTCGCCGTCGTCGGCGTGCGCGGCGAGGCAGCCGAAGCCTTCGTGCGCTGGGCGACGTCGATCGACACCGACACTTTGCCCGACGGGCATGCCGTCGAGGCCGCGATGACCACTCCTTCCGGCGTCGTCCCGCTCCGCGCCCAGCGGAACGGAAGCGCCTGGAGTCTTCATCTCCCGTCTCAGCAGGCCTCGCTGGCGCTGACCTGGCTGCGGGATCTCTCGGACGGTTTTGTCGCGGTCGATCCATCCGATCCCTGGAGGAAGCTCCCGGGACCGGTGACGGTTGACCTGGAAGGCAGCGAGGAGCAGTTGCCTTCGGGCCCCAGGCACGACGGCGCGCGGAAGCCGTGGTTCGTCGGAGTGGGCGCGGCGACGGGTGATGCGCTTCCCGCGTTTGCGTGGCAAGAGCCGGAGAACCCTCCGCTGCGAAAGACCCCCCTCAACGACATCCACCGCTCCATGGGCGCCAAGATGGTTCCCTTCGCCGGTTGGGACATGCCGGTCTGGTACAGCTCGGTCATCGAGGAACACCTGGCCACGCGGCAGTCGGCGGGGTTGTTCGATGTCAGCCACATGGGTGTGTATCAGGTGGAAGGACCGCAGGCGGCCTCGTTCCTCGACTCGGTGGCCACCAACGACGTCGCCGCGCTGGGCGTGGGCGAATCGCACTACACGCAGCTGCTGGATCCCTCGGGAGCGGTCATCGACGACGCCATGATCTACCGCCGGTCGACCGACCGCTACATGATGGTGGTCAACGCCTCCAACGACGACAAGAACTGGGCCTGGCTCAACGCCGTGCGCGATGGGCGCGTGCGGGTCGACGAGCAGCGGCCCTGGGCGCTGGCCTTCGGTCGAGGCGCCGTTCTGCGCAACCTGCGCCTGGCCGAAGCCGGCGAAGATCAACGCGTGGATCTCGCGCTGCAGGGCCCGCGTTCGACGGACATCCTCGTGGCGCTCGGCTGCGATGACGCCGCCGCGGCGCGGCTGCGGAAACTCGCGTGGGCCGGGGTTATGGAAGGCGTCTTCGGCGGGTTCGATCTTGTCGTCAGCCGCACGGGTTACACCGGCGAAAGAACCGCCTACGAGCTCTTCGTCCGTCCCGATAAGAGTCCTGCTCTCTGGCAGGCGCTGCTCAAAGTGGGCGCGCCGATGGGACTCAAGCCGATCGGGTTGGGAGCGCGCGACTCGCTGCGGACGGAAGCCGGCCTGCCTCTGTATGGGCACGAGATGGCCGGCGATCTTGGCCTGGGGGTCGGCCATGCCGGATTTGGATCGTACGTGAAAACCTACAAACCCTGGTTTGTCGGCCGCGCCGGCTTCCTGGCGCAGGAGGCGGAGCGCGCCGGAGAGGTGACCCGCTTCCGGTTCGACGAGAAGGGAGTTCGACTGGCTCATCACGGCGACCCGGTGGTCGATCGACGCGGGCGGGTGGTGGGCGTGGTGACCTCCTGCGCCGTGGATCGGGAGGGCTATCTCCTCGGGCAGGCCTATCTCGACAAGAAGTTCACGGTCGAGGGCACGCCGATCGCCGTCTTCCAGGGCGCTCCCGCCCAGGCCGGCAAAGCGCCGGCCGAAATGCGCATCGGCGATCGCGCGACCGTTCCAACGCCGGCGACGGTCCTGTCGCGTTTCCCTCGCTAGGCAGGCCTCTAAGGGCGCGAAAGGCTGGGGCCCGGCGGTGAACCGGGCCCCTGGCGTTGTGCTTGTTGGGGGTTTCATCCCCCCGCGCGGTGGGATGACAGGGTCAGATCTGGCTGACGATGTTGCTGAAGACGTTGCCGATGGCCGGCCCGAGCAGGGCGAGGATCACAATAACGACCACAGCAACCAAGACAAGAATCAGCGCGTATTCAACAAGACCCTGTCCTCTTTCCTTCGGTGCGTACAGCATAGAAATCCTCCTTTCTTTTTGAACTCCCGGCCGGGGGCGATGATCGATGGCCCCCGCAGGGGTGGCATATTTCTTGGGGTAGATTACCACACCCCTCGCCGAACGGAGCCTTACATCCGCCTATCACGGCCGGGTGAGGTTATTTCAACCTTGGCCCAGCGCCTTTCTGGCAGTGCCAAGGACGGCCTCATAGTCCGGTTCCTCTGCCAGGGTTGGCATATAGGCTGCGTAGCGTACGGTGTCCTTGCGGTCGACAACGAAGACCGCCCGGCGAAGCAGCCGCCTCGAACGTATCAGACAGCCGTACTTGATACCGAATTCGGCATAGACGTGGTCCGAGACGGTCACCACGCGGTCGACGCCGGCAGCTCCACACCAGCGGTCCTGGGCGTAGGGCAAATCCATGCTGACGACGAAGATGGTGATGTCGCGGTCGAGATCCGCGGCTTCGGCGTTGAAACGCTTGGCCTCGCGGTCGCAGGTGGAGCTATCCAGGGAGGCAACCGCTGTCAGGATGCGCACGCCGCCGCGGGTCATGGCCAGGGGATAGATCTCCGACCAGTCTTTGGCAACGGCCAGAAAGTCCGGCGCGGGGGACCCGACGGTCATTTCCATGCCCACGACGGGCTCATCCTGACCGCGAAATGGAATGCTCCCGACCTCGCGGGGCGCCTCAGCAGGGTCCACGATCCAACTCTCTGCCTTCGAGGAGCGGGGCTGCCGTCCTACGGCGAGCCGACGAGGCTCAGCACATAGGCCAGGATCACGAGGATTCCGATGATGATGAAGATGAGCCTCTGGCGGTTGTCCCGGCGTCGTTGCTGCGTCGAAGGCGTCTTCGATTTGCGGCTGCTCATGCGACCATCCGGCGGGCATGATACCACGGAGAGCAGTGGTCCGTGGCCAGTGGTCAGTGGTCAGTCAAACCCGAGGAGCGTTTCTGACCACTGACCACTCACCACCGACCACTCAGGTTGCGGCGGAGACTGATGCCGGTATACTGCTGCCCTTGATCCCTGAATACCGTCAACAAGGAGGCAAGGCGCGATGACTCTGTATGATGTGCTGGAGATCCTGGGATACATCCTGCGAGGTCTGGGGGCACTTGTGTTCGGACTCGGGGCGGGCTGGCTTGTGATGGACGTGCTCAAGTCCCCAGGGCCCACCTGGCAACTGGCCATCGCCGTCATCCTCGGCCTGTTGGCCACGTTCGCCCTATTGGGGCATTGGGTACCCGGCGGCGCGACGATGGGGGCATTTGGCCTGGGCGCCGGCGCCGCCATTCTCATCTGGGGCCTGGCCGCCAGCACCAAGGCGGCGGCGAACGACGGCGCCACGGCCGTCACGCGCAAGTAGATCCGCTTCCTGTCACGAGCCTTCGTTCACGGCCTGGAAGGGTTTGACAGCTTCTGACATTGCCTGAGGGAGGGGCGATAGGTTCCGGTAGTCCCTCGCATGTAAACAGGCGGGTGTCCGCCGGACGCAAGGATGGCCCGCCGCCGCTGGCGCTACGCTGCAAGTATCCTCGCCTGGTGG
>DASSGB010000051.1:0-4794 GCA_035693825.1 Anaerolineales bacterium | reverse complement strand
CACCCACGCGTCGACCTTGGCCGGGTCGACGCTTCCAAGGGTCTCGGCCTCTTGATCGGTGAGACTCACCCCCTCTTCTTGGGCAACTTCCTTCGGACGAGCGATCAGCTTCGCACGGAACTCCTTGTCGAGAAGCGCCTTGCCAGCCAGCCGCTCCAGATCCTTGTTCTTGCGCATGGTGACCTCCCTTTGATCCCTTCGATTCAATCGTCCAAGGGCTCGAAAAGTATCCCCGCCGCCTGGCCCCGCAGGTAGTCGATCCTCCGCGCCAGGTCCTCGGCGGTTCGTCTCGCTGTCTGCCTGCGTGTCTCCAGGTAGTCCGCAAGCCTATGGAGACGTTGTCTTCTCGACAGGGACAGGGCAACATGAAAATGGTTCCCGGCGAGGTCAAGGTAGTCCTGCACGGGCTGGCTGCGGAGGAACGCCTCGCAGACTCGGACCGTGATGGCCGGGCTCTGTTCGTCAGAAGGCTGGCCATCGAGGAGGGCCCGCACGAAGAGGTTCGGCCTCCCCGCCTGTGTGTCCTCCCGCCAATCCTGCATGTGATCGAGAAGGACGCAAGCGACCAGGTAATGGCGGACGGGCTCCATCATCTCTTCCAGCCGTCCTTCTTGTCCGGAAATGGCACACATCGCTGCTGTGCCGATATGCAGGGGCGAGCCCAGGCGAGCCAGACTCTGGACGTCCGCACCGCCGGCGTGAAGCACGTCGAGGCAGACGTCCTCGGGTTTCACCGCTTGCCACTCGTGCAGGAATCGCTCGAGCTGGGCCCAAAACCACTCATGGGTCCCCAGCATTTCGAGGTACGTGGAAATCGCGGCCTCGTAGAGAACGTTCGCAAGACTCCGCGTGTCGGCCAAACCCAGGGAGGCGGTTTCCCTATCTCTCAGATCGTCGATCATGCGCACGTATCCGAGACCCAGTACGTTGGCCAAGACGACACGACGGACGACTTCCTCCGGCAGTGCGAAGGCTTCGGCTAGCCAGCGTGGCAGGTTCCACTCCAACTGCCAGTTGGGAGTCGCCAGGCGTGACAAGAGTTCCGTTCCGGCCGAACGGACTGAGCTTGGAAGGCCGGCGAGAAGTCGGGACCATGCATCCCGGACCCGCTGGACATCCGCTGGATCAAGCCCGCGCTGGTGGCCGATCACGGACGGCCGATCCGGGACGATCTCTGGGGAGGGGCGCGATCCGCCGGCGCCTGAGATGCGCGTGTCCAGTCCGGCGGCAGCCTCGCGTGCCCGTTCAGCCAATGGGAAAGCCGCGGTGACTCTGCGCCTCTTCAGGCCCTGTGCAGATCAGGTCAGCTCTTGGAGGACCCTGTGAATTGTTGGGCTGTGGGCCCCGCACCGGCACAGCCTTCGAAGAAGGACGCCCGATGAGGGACCAAGCGTCGTTTCATTCTGCACCGGAAATGCGCGCGATGTCAACGTTGGCGTTGCCTTCCGGGGCCGAGTCAGCTTCCTCGGATGGTTGGCGCGCCGGCCCCTCGACTCTTGTGAGGCGCTTCACGTATGATGCGGGGCGCCCTGGACACCGTCAGGGGCAAGAGCAAGTGGGCGAAAAGATGAGCCTCAGATGCCGATCGATGCCTTCTTCGAGGCGAGGTAACGCCCGACGGTTGCCTTTCCCTGGATCACGGCCTCCGAACATGTCCACAGCCGTTCTTGATTGGCTCTCTGGAACGGAGCCAGGGTACTCTGGACCTCCGGGCGCTGCATTTCCTGATAGAGGGCGCGCAGGATGTAGGCGTTGGGGAGGAGGCGGTCGATGGGCTCGGCCTCGATCACCTGAAGGCCCGCCCCGGCCAGCAGGCGACGGTATGAGGACAAGCTCTCGATATCGAACAGGAACCATGCCGCCTCCAGCGGCCGGATGTGGCGTTCCATGTCCGTCGCCGACAGGTTGTCCACCCTCATCAAATCCGTCGCCGCCAGTCGGCCTTCCGGCCGCAGAACTCGCGCGCAGTCGGCGATGAAACCGCGACGGTCGCTGTAGTGGCACGCACTTTCTATGTTCAGGATGACGTCCACCGACTCGTCGTCAAAGGGCAGTCCCTGCGAGCAGTCCCACCGCTGGAAGGAGACCTTCTCGGCGAGACCGTGCGCCTCCGCTCGAGTACGGGCGATGTCGAGCTGCTTCCGGTTCAGGTTGAGCCCGATGACGGAACAGCCGAACTCGGAGGCGGCGAACATCGCCGTTCCTCCCACGCCGCAGCCGGCATCGACCACCAGGTCGTTGGAACGGATCCTGGCGCTGCCGACGACGATCTCTGTCATTCGCCTGACGGCGGTATGGCGATGGGAGAAGGCCAAGGAAGGGTCCGCTTCGTAGGCCTGCAGCGGAGCCTGTTCGAAAACGCCCCAATGCAAGTGCTCCGGATCCCATCCTCTAAGGAAGAAGCCTTCCGTTGACAGGTCGTAGTAGCGGTCGACCGCTTGCTCGTGGGGTGAGAGCTGCAAGGGATCCATGCGCCTAACCCTGGCGAATCCGCTTGGCACTGCCGATTGTTGCCGGGTGGCGGAGGCCGGGGTCACCACGAACCCGGCACACGGGCGTAATGGCCCTGGGGAGACCGCACCCACCTATCGCCGAGCGAGCGCAAGCCATCATCCACGCCCGCTACGCGGGGCCGGGCCAGACCCGCCTTCGGCTCTTCCGCCGGCCGGAGGAGGATCCACGCCGGTCACGGCTCGGGCGGCATCGTGCCCAGATCCAGCTGCTGGCCGTCCGTCGTCAGGACCATCATCGTCAGCTGGAATCGCTCCAGCGTGACCGGGCTCCGGCCGAGATTGCGGATCTCGATAAACAGCTCGCCGTGGTCGTTCACCATCGGCGCCGAGTTGGCCAGCCCGAAGATCGATGAGCCTTCAGAAACCTGATTGTGGCCCTGGTTGTCATCCCAATCGAGGTAATCGAAGTCCCAGACCCGGAAGGTGAGCTGCGCCTGGCCGCCGTCTTCAGGCTGGACCCCCATGAAGTACAGGGCGACGTTGCCGGCGATTTCGATGGTGAGGGCGGGCGTATGGACGATCTTGAAGATCAGCGCCTGGCCGTCGTCGATCGTCACCGGGCCGATTCCGTCCGGCGACATCGGGATCGCCTGGGACATGGTCTTAGGTGTCGCGTCCGCCGGAGGGGTGGCGGCCTTCAACCGGGCAAGCCGGGCTTCCGCGTCGGCTTGTTCCTCGTCGCCATATTCCATGGCGGTCGCCACGTCGACGTAGGACTGAAGGTCCATGATGGCCTCGCGCCAGTGGCCGGCGTCATCGTGAGCGATGCCCCGATAGTAGAAAGCCAGGGCGTAGTGGCCCTGCTCGAGGGCGCGATTGATGTATTCGATGGCCTGGTCGTACTCGTGCATGGCGTAGTAGGCGCGGGCCTGGTATTCGAGCAGCCGCTGATCCTTGGCGCATTCCGGATTCACCCGGGCCGCCTCTTGCGCGGCCCAGATCGCGTCCCTGTAGCGCTCGAGATTGAAATAGACACCGACCAGCTGGCAGAAGGCGACGGTGTCGAAGGGCATCAGATCCACGGAATGCTCGAAGTCGGCTCGCGCCTCCTCATAACGACCGAGCGCCGCGTAGGCCAGGCCTCGGCCGATGTAGGCGGCCGGGATTTCGCCCATGCCGATGGCCGTGGAGTAGTCGGTCACGGCCTCCTCGGCGCGGCCGAGGTCGATGAACACGCTGCCGCGGTTGATGAAAGCCTGAAAGTAGGATGGGTCGATCTGGATGGCCCGGGTGTAGGCCTCGACCGCGCTATCGAGCTGCCCGTTGCGCCGATAACCGATACCCAGGTTGTACCAGCCGTCGGCGTCGTCGGGCGCCTGGGCCAGATAACGTTCGTAGTCGCCGATCCCCGGTCCGTAGTCGCCCTTGAGGAACGCGCAATCTGCCCGGGCCTTGTAGGCCGGCCAGTGATACGGGTCGACGCGAACCGCCTCCGTCGCGCCGGCGATGAAATCGTCAAACCGGTTGAGGCCCATCAGGGCCATGGCCTGGCCGACCCAGGCCGTGACGCGGGTGGGATCGATTTCGACCGCCAGCGTCTGCTCCTCGAGCGCTTGCCTGTAATCCGCTGAATCGAAACTGATGTTCCCCAACCTCTCGTGGACTTTGGCCAGGCTCGGGTCGAGGCTGAGAGCCTTCCGAAAGTCACGCAGAGCTCCGTCCACATCATCGAGGCACTCGCGCATGAGGCCGCGGTCGGCCAAAGCCAGCGCGTAATTCGGATCCAGCTCGAGGGCGAGCTCCATCTCGGTCAGGCCGGAGCTGCAGTCCTCCAGATGCCAGAAGGCCATGCCGCGATACCAATGGGGCGGGGCGAGGCCGGGATCGCGGTCGATGGCAGCCTGCATCGCCGGAAGGACGGCCGCGTAGTCGCCGGCCCCGTAGGCCTCCTTCCCGGCAAGGTAATCGCGATCGGTGATGTCTTCGCCTGGTGGCGTTGCGGTCGGGTCGCCGGGGGTGAAGGGCTTCGGCGTCCCCAGGGTCGGTGTTGGGCTGGCTTCAGGCGCGGCGCACGAAGCGGCGGCCGCCGCCACGATTACGCACGCCGCCCGTCGAGCCCATAGGCGTACCGAGTTGTCGGGCATGGTGCCCTTCTGGTGTGACCCTCACCCCGCCCTCTCCCCTTCGGGAGAGAGGGGAGCAATTCCGGAGACCAAGAGGACATCCCCCCGAAGGTGGAGTCTACACCGTTTCACATCCGACAAGGAATTCGGCACGGGCCCGCGGACACAAGGCCACCGTGGACGGGAAACCAATCCCCGCCGCAGGCGAGCCCGGAGGC
>DASSGB010000050.1:0-3333 GCA_035693825.1 Anaerolineales bacterium | reverse complement strand
CGGCCCGCCTGCACCTGCGCTGCGCTCGGTGCGGCGCAGGCGAACGGGGTGCGAGACGGCATGCTTCGCCCCTACGTCGCCCGACGTCGGCTTCCGGGGCCTACGAGGTCAATGATGCCCCGCAGTTGGGGCAGGTGGATGTGCCGGTGGGGACCACGTATCCGCAGCGCGGGCAGGCACGCGGCTGGTCGGGCCCAAGGGGCGCGCCGCACGCGATGCAGCTCGGCGCTCCGACTTCGTTGGCCGTCAGGCAGTAGGTACAGGTCAGGCGCCGCAGTCGCTCGGAAATATCATGCGAGGCGCCCAGGCTGTGCGCAGCGCGATCGACTGTGTCCCACACTCGAGCGGAGAGCTGGAGGGAGGTCAGATCCTGCGCCAGATCATCCAGGCGCCCCAGCAGAGTCCAGGGATTCCTTAGCGCCCACAGGGCCGTTGTCCCCAGACTGGCGGCGACGCCAAGCCATTCCTGCTGCCCGAGACGGGCGAGGACGCCGTCTTCGACCCGGCTCAGTTGGACGGTCAGCGCTGTCGGGCCGCCGGACAGATGACCGGACCGGCTGGCGATCTGGACCAGGACCTGATCCTCATCGCCGAGCATCTGGGCCCGGAGATCGCCGCGATCGAATTCCCCGACGAGACACTGTCCAAGGCTTTGAGGCGAAATGGGGCCATGATAGATGCGTTGGTCCATGTGCGCTCGGATGGAAAATCGAGCGTAGTATAATGCGCGCCGTTCCCCCCTGCCATCCCATGGACCGACGACCGGCTGTCTTCTTGCTGACCTGCCTCGCGCTCATGCTCGCCCAATTGGCGGTGCCTGCGACATCGGCCCGCGCCTCGGAGGCGATTCAGGGCACCGTTGTTGCCACGGTCACCGGAACGCCTTCGGGGCCCACGATTCTCGTTCCCGACCGTGTCAACGTGCGAACCGGGCCCGGCTTGACCTACCCTCAGGTGGGGGTGCTGATCGCGGGGCAAACGGCGCCGGCGTTGGGGCGGTCTCCCGGCGGCGACTGGATCCAGATCGCGTACGCGGGGGTCCCCGGCAACGCGGCCTGGGTGTATGCCGCCTTCGTCGTCCTACAGAGCTTCCAGCCGGGAGGCTTGCCGGTCATTGTGCCGCCTCCGACGCCGACGCCGCGTGTCACCGCCACGATCGATCCGACGCTGGCCGCTCAGTTCAACCTGGGGCAGGCAACCTCCACTCGCCTGCCCACCTTCACCGCGGCCGTGCCGCCACCCGAACCTACCCCGATCCCTGCGACGGCTGGGAATGGAGGCGGCTTTCCGCCGATCCTCGCCATCCTCGGCCTTCTCGTCGTGGGATTGTTCGGCGTCGTGATTTCGTTTCTGCGGGGAGGGTAGGAAAGGGGGAAGCAAGAATCCTCCCCCTGAAAGAGGGAGGGCAATGTGGGGGTTCCAACCTCGCGATAGGACCTATACGCGAACGGGGCTGAAGCCTGCGACTACGAAGGCGCCCCCCCTGAAGGGGGGAGGGTTGGGGTGGGGGTTCAAACCTCGCGATAAGACTTCGATGCGAAAGGGGCGCAGGCTAAAGCCTGCGTCTACGGATCCCTCCTGACCACTCACCACTGACCACTGACCACTGTCTTACAGAGGCTGTCGCCCGGCAACGCCGCTCTCCAGGTCGTGCCAGTGTGCGACGTGCGGCTCGCCCTGTCTCCAGCACAGAAAGACGATCGTGTCGCCGCGTTTCGAGGGGAAATCGATGAGCCCGGTCTCGATGTCCTTGACGAACACACCCAGCGCCTCGATGGCGCGGATGTCGGCCTTCAGTTTCTGGAACACGGTGAGCAGCTCGCCGGTGGCTTTGCTACCGCCGTTCCCCAGCAACTTCTGGAGGACGGGCTCGATGGACGGCTGCAACTCGACCAGCCGCGCCCGGCACTCCACCATGTCATCGACCAAGGGCCGGAGGGAGACGAGCAAGGCTTCGGCCTCGTCCGTGGTGAAGAGATGTGGGAAGGTTTCGGCCATAGACGGACGCAGGCCGCGCTAGCGGCCTGCGTAACGACTCCTGAATTGGCGCGGCCAGGCCTAGTGGCAGCCGCAGCCTTCGCCGGCCGCGTGGTCCGCGTGTTCTCCGGCGGTACGGAAGCTGTGGCCGCAACCGCAAGAAGCGACGGCGTTCGGGTTGTCGATGCGGAACCCGCCGCCCATCAACTCGTCGACATAGTCGATCGAAGCGCCCATCAAGTAGCTCATCGACATCGGATCGACCACGAGCCTGACGCCTTCAAAATCGAAGCTGTGGTCGGTCTCGCGAGGATTGCCTTCGAGGGCCATTCCATACTGCATGCCCGAGCAGCCGCCTCCGGAGACAAACACTCGCAGCGCCGCTCCCTGCAGATTGCGCTCTTCGAGCAAGCGCCGCACACGGGCCGCTGCTGCCGAAGTCAGCTGGATGGTCTCGACGGCCTGTGCGGTATGTTCGGTAGTTACCATTCAATCACCTCGGTCGTTCCCGATGAGATAGGGGACAAACCTGCCTAAGTCTATCAGGTTCAGTCGGCCGTGTCAAAGCGCGCCGGCATCCGTCATACGCAGCCGGCAGCAAGCGTCATGCTGTGCGATCGACGACTCGAGATGCACAGAGCCTCCCAGGACGGCTTCCAGAATCGCCAGGTCGAATCGGCATACCGCCGGCACGTGTTGGACCACTTCCAGGTAGGGACAATTCGACAGCACCAGGACCGAACCGGCGCCTTTTCGATCCCACGAGGGGAAATAGCCCCGGCTTTCCAAGAACCCCTGAGCGGCCCTGAGTCGAGTTTCCCGGCTGGGGCTTGTTCCAGACACTCGCGAACGGCCCAGAGCCGTTCCAGCAGCCGCCAGTGCGCTTCCCACACTGCCGGCCGAGCCCTCCTGCATCGCCGAAAGCAAACATTCGCACAGCTCGCCGTAGTTGCGCGGAAGGAGACGATCGGCCGAGGGGGCAAGGCGGTAGGCCATTTCCGGCCGGCCGGGCCCTGGCTTCCGCCTGGGCGAGGGGACTTCCACCAGCCCCTCGGCCAAGAGGGCCTCGAGGTGGTGGCGGATCGTGACCGGCGTCAGCCCAAGGCCTCGACTCAACTCGGCCACGGAGGCGCTGCCGCGACGCTTGAGGAACTCGAAGATTCGAGATCGCGAATCTGCCATTCGGGCGCCCATGTACGCCTTGATTCTAGGTCGCCGGAGGCAATTTGTCAAACGTCATCTTAGAAATTAAGCTTGCCTTGACATCCCAACCCCCGTACGTATAATTCCACCTGGTCCACGGGCTGTGCGGGATAAAGACCGAGGAAGCCCGGCTCCGGACCGGCGTCCTACTCC
>DASSGB010000049.1:0-4037 GCA_035693825.1 Anaerolineales bacterium | reverse complement strand
TCCAGGCCGCCGAGCAAAGGCTGGCCGTCTTCGATGGCGGCGTGGTGCTGCTCGACGCTCGAGGCCGCGTTCGCGCCACGTTGCCCCACCGCCCGGGTCTGATCGCCCACGACTGGTCGGATCGGGATTTCTACCAGCAGGTGTTGGGTGAAGCCGAAATGGCCGTCTCGGACGCCCAGCTCGTCGCGCGTGATGAACCGTATGTCGTCGTGATCGCCGTCCCGATCCGCGGCGAAGGCAACACCTTCGTCGGCTCACTGGCCGGAATGTTCCGCCTCGGCACGCCGACCCTCAGCGCGTTCTACGCCAGCATCGTCCGCCTGCGCGTAGGGCAGACGGGCAGCACGTACGTGGCCGACGGCAAGGGCCGGATCGTTTTCGATTCGGAGTCGGAGCGAGTCGGGCGGTTCATCACCAGCAGCCAGTTGTCGATGATTGCCCCGCCCGTGCCCTACGCCCAGGTGACCGAGGATGAGGAAGGCAACGACGTCATTTCGGCGTGGGCGCGGGTCCCCGGAACGGAATGGACGCTGGTGGTGGAAGACGATTGGACTGCGGTGACCAGTTCCATCGGCCGCTACCGCGACGTCCTGGCCCTTTCCTTCGTCGCCGCCCTGCTGCTTCCGCCCCTGGGCATGATGCTGCTCACCCGTCAGCGGCGCTTCCGGCTGCCGGATATTCGCCCGCCGGAGCACGACGACGGCTGGCTGAAGACCGTTCGTGAGCACCTGCGGCCCAGGCAGCTGCCGGTCATGCCCGGATGGCATTTGGTGGCGCGGCAGGTGGACGGGAAGAGCGCCGATCGCGAATTCTTCGATGCCTGTCTCCTGCCCGATGGCCGCCTCATGCTCTCGCTGGGGAAGATTCCGGCGCGGGGCATTCAGTCGGCGGTCACCCTGGCTTCGCTTCGCGCCGTCATGCGGGCCGCCGGTCAGCGATTGGCGGGCGCCGACGAGACCCTGCGTCAGTCGAACGCCATGCTCTGCGCTCATCACCCGCCTCCGTTGGCGGTACGCTGCCTGTATCTCCTGGTTGAGCCGACGACCGGATGGCTCGAGTACGCCGCCGCCGGCGCCGTGCCTCCGCGAGCTCGCGGGGCGTGCCTCGTGCAGGATCGTTCCTCTGCCGGTCAGCCCATCGGAACGAACCCCGACATCGAGATCGGCCTCGGCCAGGTTCAGATCGAGCCGGGGCAGGTTCTGGTGGCCCTCGGTCCGTCCATGCTCGACGTGCGCGATCCGGACGGCGAGGCATTCGTCCACGCTCCCCTCGATCGCGCCATGGAGGAAGCCTCCACCGGGCTTCAGGACCGGTTGGGCAAGATCATCGATGCCTTTCGCGAATTCAACGCCAAGAGTCCGTACTTCGAACCGGACCTGACCGTCGTCTTGCTGCAGCGCTCAGAGTCGGAGAGATAGGGCCGGCATGCGGCCGAAAGTCGATTTCCTGGAGCAGGCCAGCCGCTACATCACGCTCGGCACCTACGGCGTGTGCTTCCTGGTTGCGTTTGCCGCGCCGGTGCTGGGCCTCGGATGGCGCCTGGCGCCCTTCCCGGGGTTTCTGGTCGACCACACCCTGGTGGTCAACAACCGCTCCGGCGAAGGGTGGAACGGGCGCGAGGCGGGCCTGAACGCACCGCAGGTGGTCACGCGAATCGCCGGTCATCCCGTGGCCACTCCCGGCGAATTCGCCGACGCAGTTCAAATGCACTCCATCGGGGACAAGATCTCGGTCTTCACTCGGAGGCCCGAAGGGACCGTCCGTCTGTACCCCACGATCCGTCTCCAGGCTTTCCCTGCTCAAAGTTTCATCGAGCTGTTCTGGCTGCCGTACGGCGTGGGCATGGCCTACTTTGCTATCGGCTTGTGGATCTTCCTGGCGCGCGGACGCGATCGTTCGGGCCGGGCCCTGGCCTTCTTCTGCGCCTGCGTATCGCTTTCGGCGGCGTTGTTGTTCGACGTCCTGACCACACACGTGCTGACCGCCGTGTGGGTATCCGCGGTGGCGTTCCTGGGCGGCGCGTTGATCAGCCTGGCCATGCGCTTCCCGGTCGAATCACTCCAGATCCGGCGCTGGCCGTGGCTTCTGTCCCTGCCTTATGCCGTGTCGCTGACCCTTGCCGTGTGGGCCATCGTCTCCCTGGGAAATACCAACGATCCGTGGGTATACCTGGCGGCCCGCTCGACCGCCTATCGGTTCACCGCCCTGGCATGCTTTGTGTTCTTCGGTGTCATGTTCTTCCGGGCAGCACAAGGGCGAGAGTCCGCCATTCGACGTCAGGCGCGGCTTGTGCTTGTCGGCGGGCTCTTCGCATTTACACCGATCATCGTCTGGTTCCTGGCGCCGGCTTTCGGCGTTCCGCTCCTGTTCAACAGCCTGCTGATCCTGCCCGGGCTCTTGCTGTTCCCGATCACTGTGGCCGTCGCCATCACTCGTTACCGTCTGCTGGAGATCGACGATCTGGTCAACCGGGCCATTGTCTACGGCCTCCTCACGGCCGTCCTGGCCGGAGTCTTCACCGCGGCGATCGCCCTCTCACAGAAAGTGTTCGTGGCCATGACCGGCGAGGAGAGCGACGCGGCGATCGTCCTCACGACGTTGATCGTCGCCTCGGTTGTCAGCCCGGTGCGATCTCTTCTGCAGACCTGGGTCGATCGCCAGTTCCGCGAAGTTCCGACCGGGGCGCTGCGCTCCTTCGGCGAACAAGTCGGCCAATTCCTGCAGCTCAACGACGCCGATATGTTGGCGCATCGCCTCCTCGGGGAGGCAGTCTCAGCCCTGGGGGCGGAAGCCGGCGCCGTCGTTCGAGTCGAGGACGGACACGCACGGACGGTTCACACGCACGGCCCTTGGCGAGGCGAGGCGCTCTTGAGCGTGCCACTGGCCAGCGGGGGTCGTTCCTTCGGCGCGGTCTTGATCGGCCCACGCAGGAACGGCTTGCGCTATCGACGCTCGGAAGCTGAGGCGCTGTCGGAAGTAGCTGAGAAGGTGGCTCGAGCCATGGCCATAGCCGAGCTTCGGCCAACCCAGGCAGCTTGAAGGCGTCTCACTCCGCCCCCTGGGACCGGGAACCAATCTCGATGCGCTTCGCTCATCGCTCAATCCCTGAACATTGAGACGGCCCAGTTGGCGGCCAGCAACAGGGTGGGCCGACCGGTGGTCGGAACCAGGACGACACGTTGGTTTCCCCGGGCAAGGATACCGGTAGGCTGCGCCGCCCGGTTGTGTCCTCGTGATGGGGGAGGACACGGACGACCTGCCGTCGATTGCAGATAGAGCTTTGCCCACATCGTCCGATTCATGGTAACGTCAAGGACTCGGTCCACGAATTCCGGCTGGGCTGGGAACTACACTGATCCAAGAGAGGACTGTCCAGCGCATGCTACGCCAGCAGTGGGTCTCCCTGGCCGCCATCGGCCTCATCGTCGTCTCCGTCCTGGGTATCGTCGTCGTCGGAGTGGCTGCAGCCTACCTCTTGCTCCAGCCTGCCGTCGGTGAACCCACACCTCTTCCGACCCCTGCCCCCGCGACCGGAAGCATCTCGGGACGCGTATGGCACGACCAGTGTTCTGTGAGCGGCGGGCGTGGAACGGATCCCCTTGTGCCATCCCAGGGCTGCGTGCTGGCCCCCGACGGCAAGTATGTTGCCGATGGCGTGCTTTCGCCGGGCGACCCGGCCCTGAGCGGCGTGCTCGTCAGCCTTGGGCTCGGAGCCTGCCCGTCCACCGATCTGTCCCTGGCCGAGGTCCGCGCGGACGGCTCCTACACCTTTGGCAATCTCCCGGCGGGCGTTTACTGTGTGTCGGTCGACGCCGCCGCGCAACCCCTGATGGCTCTGGTGCCGGGCCGATGGACGCATCCGCCAGCCGAGGCTGGCCAGACGCGGATTGGCCAGACGGTGACCCTGGCGCTTGCCGAGGGCCGCACCGACATCGATTTCGGTTGGGACTACGAGTTCCTTCCGGTTCCCGAAGCCACACCTACGACTCAGCCCACTCCGCAGGTCACGACCACTCCGCAGGTCACGACCACGCCCC
>DASSGB010000048.1:0-5629 GCA_035693825.1 Anaerolineales bacterium | reverse complement strand
AATGCCGTCATGGACGCCTGCGACAAACTTCATCCCACGGCCGAGGCACACCACCGCGTCATGGTCGTGGAAGTGATGGGGCGCGACGCTGGATGGGTGGCTACCGTGGGGGGGCTTGCTGGAGGGGCTGACATCATCCTGGTGCCGGAGGCGCCGTTCACCATCGACGAGGTCTGCGCGCGTGTGCGGGCGCGGCACCGGCGCGACCGCACCTTCAGCATCGTCGTCGTTTCCGAAGGGGCGAAGGTCGCCGAACTGGGCACCCAGATCGTGCAGGAAACGCCGGTGGATGCCTTCGGGCACGTGCGCCTCGGGGGCATCGGCGCCGTCCTGGCCAGAGAGATCGAAGCACGCACCGGCTACGAATGCCGGGTGACGGTGCTGGGCCACCTGCAGCGCGGCGGATCGCCCACGGTGTTTGACCGGGTCCTCGCCACCCGGTTCGGTGTGGCCGCCATCGGCCTGATCAAGGAAGGGCAGTTCGGGCACATGGTGGCGCTCCGAGGGAAGCGGATCATGGCGGTCCCGCTGGAAGAGGCTCTCTCCGGGACCCATCAGCTGGACGTCGACCTGTACACCATCGCCAATCTGTTCACATGAGCGCGGAGGGACGATGATGCCTGCCCTGACGAGCGGCAAGCTGGTGAATCTGCAGCGGCTCACCGATGCTGCGGGCCGGTTCAAGATGCTGGCTATCGACCAGCGCGACTCATTGCGCAACGCGCTGGCCAAGGCGACCGGCGCCGCCCCGAAGGATGTGGCCTATGGGGATCTGGCTGCGACGAAGGCCGTCATCACCGAGGTCCTCGCGCCGTGCTCGACGGCCACGCTGGTCGATCCCATGTACGGGCTGCCACAGGCCACCAAGTTGATCCCGGGCGACGTCGGCCTCCTGGTGGCGGCCGAGGAGACGGGGTACGAGCACGCCGGTCCGAACGGCAGGCAGCGCAAGTCACGGCTGATCGAAGGGTGGACGGTCTCGAAGGCCAAACGGGCCGGTGCCAACGCGGTGAAGCTTCTCCTCTACTACAATCCCGACGTATCATCCGACGTACTCAGGCACCAGCAGGATCTGGCGCGTCACGTCGGCACGGAATGCGTGCAGGAGGACCTCCCCTTCCTCCTGGAACTCGTCACCTATCCGATCGAGGAACCCGCGACGGACACGCCCGAGTTCGCCCGCAGGCGACCGCGTCACACCATCGAGTCGGCCCGCGAGTTCAGCAAGGACGAGTACCAGGTGGACATCCTGAAGCTGGAGTTTCCCGGCGACCTCAAGTATTCGCGGCAGTACTCCCAGGCGGTCTTTGACCGGACCGAGCGGCCGGCGCTGTTCACGATGGAGGAGGCGCGGGCACACTGCCGTGAGCTCAACGACGTGGCGCAGCGCCCGTGGGTGATCCTCAGTGGCGGGGTGGACATCAAAGAGTTCCTGGTGAACCTCGGACTGGCCGTGGAGACCGGCGCCAGTGGGTTCCTGTGCGGGCGGGCCATCTGGAAGGACGTCGTCCCGAAGTATCCCGATCTCGCCGCCATGCGGACGTTCCTGACGTCGCAGGGCGTGGATAACTTCGCCCGAGCCAACGCCGTGGCGGAACGGGCACGGCCGTGGTTCGCGCATCCCCTCTTCGGCGGCTGGGATGAGGTCAGGCTCGCCGACGGCGGCGAACAGTGGTACCGGCAGTACCATCCGGCACTCGGGCTGTTCGGGTAGACGCCGGCTCCAGCCTCAGTACCCGCGGCCCAGTGCCGACCGCGCGACTGTGCCCAACACCTGCTGCTGGTAGTACACGGGACCGCCATCGTCTCCGGTCACGCCGGATGGATACCGGGTGGAGACGAATAGCACGTAGATGTTCCCCGCCGAGACGGCCAGGCCGAAGTAGTCCCCGATGAAGGCGTTCCGCGTGCAGGGGTTCTGGTGGGCCGCGCAAGCCATCTGGTCGATCCCGTCGATCGTCTGGTCCGGCTGCTCGGGGTCCCAGGTGAAGGTGTTGATGCGCACGTTACGGATCGCGCCCCCGACCGGCTTCGCCCCGGTCCCGTCATCTTTGAACGCCTGCAGCGACACGTCGATGCAGAAGTTCTCTCGCCCGGCGTGGGCCGGCACGATCCCCCGCTCCTCGGGACACGCCTGGCGCCGGTCATAGAACGCGACGGCGACCGCGCCGTTCGGTCCCGCGGCGACCTGGGGCTGGAACTGATCCGTCGGCTCGGCGGCATTGTCGTTCACGGTGATCGCCTGCGACCACGTCAGGCCGCCGTCTATTGACTGGGAGAGCTTGATGTCCATCTGGGTCCCGTCCCACTCCTCCCAGGCCATGTACAGATGTCCCGCGTGGGTCGGGCTGGCGGCGAAGCTCTCCACGATCCCATCGCGGAAGGTCGTGTTCGGCAGCAGGCCGCTGGCGATCACCCCCACGGTCGCCACTTTCACGAACGGGGCCCACGTCTCGCCGTCGTCGGCCGAGCGCGTCACGTACAGTGTGGCGGGCGTCCCGCAGCACGGCGGGAACGATGCCACGGCCGCGTACACCGCGCCGGCGGCGTCGACCGACGGATAGACGTAGGTTGTCGAGGGGCCGGTCTGGTTCGCGGGGATCGTCAGCGTGCGCGCGGGAGTGAAGCTCTGCCCTCGGTCCCGGGAGATCGCATACCGGACCTCGGCGGTGAACCCGTTGAAGACTGCCCACATCGCGTAGATGTGATCCTGGTACGCATTCCCCGGGATGTTGTTGACGGCGATCCACTGCTTGTCCTCGACGCCGCCGAGCGTCTTCGAGGACTGGTTCGGCACCTTGTCGAGGTACTGTCCCCCGTTCCCCGTCACCCACGTCTTCCCCAGATCATCGCTGTAGGAGATCCCGATCGCCCCGTCGGGGTGGAGGTGGTTTGTCCACCAGGGGTTGAAGGGCAAGGTGATCTGATAGGCGCGACCCTTGGTGTCGAAGTCCACGTTCGGGTCGGTGTTGTTCATCCAGCTCGGCGGCATCGCCTGCGTGCCGAGCGAGACGCACTCGTAGCCCTGTACGATGTTATTGCCGGCAGGGCGTCCGTTGACGAACGTGTATGAGCCGAGATGGAAGCTGTAGAACGTGCTGTAGGTCTCGAAGAAGACCTTGGACGTGCCCACGAGGTTCTCGGTGCCGGGCTGGACGGCGATCCACGATTCAGAGCGGTTGGCATTGTAGAGCCCGGGGCGGCACGTACCGGCCAGCGGCGCGGTGCGGCCGGCAGGTACGGGATAGCCTCCGGCAGTGAACGGTGAGCTGGCCACCTGATTGGTGAAGCGGACACTCGCGCTCCAGGCGGTGGCCGCGGGCGTCGGCGCGGTCACGGCCAGCAGCAGGCTCAATGCGGCAGCGAGGATGAGGACCACAGGACGGTGGATCGGCACAGGGCACCTCCTCCTTCTACCATGGGGGGCTGGGTGACCCTTAGTTCGAGGCCCCCCGGGGTTCTCCCCTCCCATTCCTGAGTACGGCTCACCGATACGGCCATCTGGGATGCGCGGTCAGATAAGCAGCGTTAGACTGGAGCGGGTCATCGGAGAATGGAGAGGCTGGACGCCTGTGACGAGATTGCTGATCGGCTCTGCCGGCCTGGTGCTCATCGGGCTCATCCTGTGGGATGCCTTCGAAACCGTGGTCTTGCCGCGGCGTGTGACCCGCCGGCTTCGACTGACCAGCCTGTATTTTGAGGGATTGTGGGGCGTGTGGTCTCTGGCGGCGGGCCTGCTGCGCAACCGGCGCCGGCGGGACAGCTTCCTCAGCCTGTTTGGCCCGTTCTCCCTGATCCTGCTGCTCGGCACATGGGCGACCGGGCTCGTCGTCGGCTTTGCGCTGATGTATGTCGGGACGGGTTTGCCATCCGCGCCAGATACACCCCCACTCTCTGGGCCGGGGGCTATCTTCGGCGCGGCGCTGTACTTCAGCGGGAGCACGCTCTTCACGCTCGGCCTCGGGGATGTCACACCGACCTCAACGGCTGCGCGCGCACTCACCGTGATCGAGGCCTTCACGGGGTTCGCGTTTCTGGCCCTGGTCATCGGGTATCTGCCGATCATCTATCAGGCCTTCTCCCGGCGGGAAGTACACATCGTGATGCTCGACGAATGGGCGGGATCGCCGCCATCGGCGGGGGAACTCTTGCGGCGCCTTGGACGCTGGAGCGACCTCCGCGTGCTCGATGACTTCTTGGCGAGGTGGGAGCAGTGGGCGGCGGACCTGATCGAGAGCCACATCTCGTACCCAGTCCTGGCCGGCTTCCGCTCGCAGCACGGCAACGAGTCGTGGGTGGCCGCTCTGACCATGGTCCTGGACAGCTGCGCGCTGGTGCTGACCGGGATCGACGGCGTGAGACCGCGGCAGGCCTGGCTCACGTTTGCCATGGCGCGGCACGTTGCGGTTGACCTCTGCCAGGTCCTGGACACCCCTCCGCACACGCCCGCCGACCGCCTACCGCGGCCCGAACTGGACCGGCTTCGGGCGATCTTGCACGAGTCCGGTGTTATCCTGGCCTCGGGCGACGATGCGGAGCGCAGACTGACGCAGCTGCGCCGGTCCTACGAGCCATACGTCGCGGCGCTGGCCGACGGACTCCTTCTCACATTGCCGCCGTGGCTGCCGGTCGACGGCGCGAAGGACAACTGGCAGAAGACGGCCTGGGAGTAGACCGATGCGCACGATCCGCAAGGCATGGCAGCAGCTCGATCACGCGATGATCCGATTCATGCGGGCCAACGGGATCCGAGCGCTGCGTGTCGCGTTGGGGATCGTCTTTGTCTGGTTCGGTGCGTTAAAGGTGGCGGGCCTGAGCCCTGTCGGCGACCTCGTCGCCGGCACGGTCTACTGGATAAACCCACGCGTCTTCGTGCCGCTCCTCGGCATCTGGGAGATCGCTGTGGGACTTGGCCTGCTGTCGGGCGTCGCGATGCGGATGGTCCTCCTGTTCTTCTGGCTGCAGATGGCGGGGACGTTTCTCGTGCTGGTGCTGCGACCTGAGCTTGCGTTTCAGCGGGGCAATCCGCTCCTGCTGACGACGACCGGGGAGTTCGTGATCAAGAACCTGGTGCTCATCGCCGCAGGCCTGGTCATCGGGAGCGCAATCCGGCCGGGAGCCGCGGGAAGGGGCGACGAAACGAGGTCCGGCCAACCATGAGCACGCAACGTAGTACCCACGCGTTTCCGATCACGCCGCCGATCGAGCCGATGCTCGCCAAGCTGGCCGACGCCCTGCCTGAGGCGGGGACTTCGCTCTTCGAGCCGAAGTGGGATGGATTTCGCGCCATCGTCTTTCGCGGCGCATCCGACGTCTTTATCCAGAGCCGCGACCTGCGGCCACTCGACCGCTATTTCCCGGAGTTGCACGAGGCGCTGCTGGAGCAGCTGCCCAAAGGCTGCGTGATCGACGGCGAGATCGTGATCAGGACGCCGAATGGCCTCGATTTCGACGCGCTGCAGCTGCGGCTGCATCCTGCCGCCTCGCGCGTGGCGAAACTTGCGAAAGAGACCCCGGCATCGTTCGTCGCCTTTGACCTGCTGGCCGTCAACAGTCGCAACCGGATGACGGCGCCGCAACACGAGCGCCGGGACCTCCTCGAGCGGCTGCTCGCCGGCATCCACCCGCC
>DASSGB010000047.1:0-10459 GCA_035693825.1 Anaerolineales bacterium | reverse complement strand
ACTCCACACCACGCAGCGCAAGCTGCGTGGTGTGGATTCTGGGGCTATGACAAACATGCCGTACCGGCACTTGAAATGCTGCGAACGTGCAGGACGCAGGCTGAAGCCTGCGGCTACGGTGTCGAATGGCAAAGCCGCAAGGCGAGCGCGCATTCCCTCCCCCTTCCAGAGGGAGGGCAGGGTGAGGGTCGGTCCTCGGGATCGAAGGAGGCTGCGAACGCGCAAGCCGCAGGCTGAAGCCAGCGGCTAGCGCATCGAAGGGCCTCGCGAAAGGTGGAGTCCTACCCGTGCCGCCCTGTTTCCCGGCCCTGAAGCACCTTGACCGCGACCGACCTGCCCCACAACTCGTCGGGGCCGCGGCATGCTCATACCGCCCCGGCCGATCTCCGACTCGAGGCGGCAGCGCTGTTCAGGAGCAGGCCCGGCATGGGACTCCTTCGGGGCTCACTCCGCCCGGCGGGCGATCAAGAACGTCACGTCGTCGTAGGGTGTCGAAGGACCGATGAATTCGTCCAGGGCCGACCGGAGATGGTCGCGGAGCTCCACCGCCGGGCTTTCGGCGTGCTCGGCTAGCACGCGCTGCAGCCGGTCGAGGCCGAACAGCTGCGAGTCGAGGTTCGTCGCGTCGGTGACGCCATCGGTGTACAGAAGCACCACATCCCCCGGCTCCACATCCGCCACGCCCTCGGCGTAGGCCGCGGTGGGTTCGATTCCGAGGGGCAGCCCGGGCCGGGCAAACGGCTGCAAGCTCTTGGTGTTGTGGACCCAGTGGAGGGGCGGGTTGTGGCCGGCGTTGACGTAGGCCATGCGACCGCTGGCCGGCTCGAGGTGCGCCAGGCACAGCGTGATGAACATTCCGTTCAAAGTCTCTGCGCACAACGTGGCGTTGGCGGCGCGCACGGCCGTCAGGGGGTCCGTGGCAGCCGCGGCGCAGGCGCGCACGATGCTGCGGGCGCTGGCCATGAAAAGCGCTGCGGGCATGCCCTTATCGGTCACGTCGCCGATCACCAGCCCGGTGTGGTTGTCGCCGAAGGTGAGGAAGTCGTAAAAGTCGCCGCTCACTTCGCGCGCCGGATGCCACCACCCGGCGAATTCCCATCCCGGCACCTGGGGCGAGTGCTGAGGAATCAGGCTGGCCTGCACCTCGCGCGCCACCTGGAGTTCGCGCTCCATGCGGCCCTTCTCCACAGCCACCTCGTACAGGCGGGCGTTGTCGATGGCGATGGCTGCGCTGGAGGCGATGCCGGCCAACAGCTCGAGATCGTCCGGAGAGAAGACGCCCGACTGGAGCCGGCTGTCGACGTAGACCGCCCCCAGGATCGTCCCCTTGAGCACCAGCGGAACGCACATGACCGCCCGCAGACCCAGCAGGCGGACGCTGGCGCGCCCTCCCAGCTGCGGATCCAGCTGGGCATCGCTGGTGAGGAGCGGGCGACCTTCAACGGCCACGCGCTCGACGATGCCGCGTGAGATTTGAAACTCGGGTTCTTCGATGGACTTCTGAGCGATGCCTCGGGCGGCCCGAAAGGCGAGCGAGCCGTCCTGGCCTCTCAACATGATGAAGCCGCGCTCGGCCCTCGTCACCGCCACCACTTCGTCCATGACGCGATTGAGCACCTCGCGCAGGTCGAGGGTGGAGCTGAAGGTCTGGGAGATACGGTACAGCATGGCCAGACGGTCACCCGAGGGCTGTGTCACAACCACCTCCCGCTGGCAAGAGCGCGCTCCTCACCGCGAGCGCGCCGCTAGCGCATGGACAGGGCGCTGTCGATCACCTGCAGGTCGGGGCGGCGGTCCTCCACCCAGCCGGGAATCCGCCCCAGGACACGCTGGACGTGGGCCGGGTCGTTGCTCACCGCTGCGCAGGCGATGACGCTCGAATGGATGTCATCCAGATGGTCGAGCTCCGCCGCGGAGACGTTGAACTCGCGATGGATCGCCGCCAGGAGCGATTTCAACGCGCTGCGCTTGTCCTTGAGCGTGCGGCATCCCGGCAGCCGGAGCTCGATGGACAGCGCCGCAATGTGCATCTACCCCCCGACCTGTCGGACGCTGGCCGGCAAGCCTTCGCCCGAGCGAGTCGAGACCGATTCGGTCTCGGACGTGGTGGTGGATTCGAGCGGCCACCCCAGCGCTTCGTCGAATCCTTTCGCCAGGGCGGTGGCCGCCTCCTGCCACCCGACGCGACGCCCGAGCAATTCCTCGAGCGTCACGGCGTGAGCCGAAAGCCTGTCGGCGGCTGCCCGGCGCGCGAGCTCATCCGGGTAACGCAGGACGCGGCAAATGCGCGTGAGGTCGCCGCCGAGGGGAAGTGTCCCATGCTGGAGGACTCCTCCTCTTCGGCGCACCTGAGCGCTTCCGATCAGCTTCCTTCCCCCCACGGTGATCTCATACGCGCTCGGGACTTCGAAGCAGACGGGCTGCTGCCTGCCGGCGTCATCGACGTGAGTCTCCGCGGGAGGATCAGGCTGTATGCCCAGCAGCTCCAATCCGCGCACCAAACCGGCGCTGAGACGGCGATAACTGTCGAGGACGCCTCCGGCCAGGTCCGGTTCATCGATCGGGCCGGCCACGGCGTAGGTCAGCTCGTCGGTGTGAAGGATGGCGCGGCCGCCGGTGGGCCGGCGCACCCAATCCCAACCTTCGGCCTCCAGGCGGACCAAATCGACCTGGGCCAGGGGCTGCGCCCGCCCGAGGGACAGGCACGGCGGATCCCACGCGTAAAATCGCAGCGTGGGCGCGGCCACTCGCTGAGTCACGGCCTCGAGCAGCGCTTCGTCGGCCGCCATGTTCTCACGGCCCGAGGCGGGGGAAGAATAGACGAGGCGCCAAATAGAAGACACGCCGGAGATTATACGTGGACATCCTAGGGAGCCTCCAGCCGCCAGCTCCCGGCATCGGGCTCCCTGTCCCAAGTTCGCCACCATCTGACCACTGGCCACTGACCACTGCCACTGGCCACTGACCGCTGTGGTACACTGCGCGGCCGCCCTCCATCCCGAGGTCATCGCATGATCGTCCCCGAGTGGGTGCACGACGCCGTCTTCTACCAGATCTTCCCCGACCGATTTGCCAACGGTGATCCTTCGAACGACCCGCCCAACGTGCAACCCTGGGGATCTCCGCCGACGTTGTGGGGCTTCCAGGGCGGAGATCTGCGCGGGATCTACGAGCGCCTCGACTATCTTCAGGACCTGGGCGTGACCGCCCTGTATCTCAATCCGATCTTCTCCGCCAGCGCCAATCACCGCTACAACACGATCGACTACTTCACCATCGATCCGCGCCTCGGGAGTCAGGAGGATTTCCACCGGCTGATCGGAGCGATCCACGATCGCCGGATGAAGCTGATCCTGGACGGAGTCTTCAACCACTCGGGGCGCGGCTTCCCGGCCTTCGTCGACCTGCTCGAAAACGAGGAACATTCAGCCTTTCGGGACTGGTATCACGTGCTGCGGTTTCCACTGGATGCCTATGGGCCGGGGAAGGCCGAGAACTACCTGGCGTGGTGGAGCATCAAGAGTCTTCCCAAGTTCAACACCTCCCACCGGGGCGTTCGCCGCATGCTGCTGGATGTTGCGCGGCACTGGATCGAGCTGGGGGCGGATGGTTGGCGCCTCGATGTCCCGAACGAGATCGACGACGACTCGTTCTGGGCCGAATTCCGATCGGTCGTCAAGCGGGCCAATGCGGATGCGTACTTGCTGGGCGAAATCTGGACGGTCGATCCGCGTTGGGTCGGGGCCGGCCATTTCGACGGCCTGATGAACTATCCGCTCCGTGAAGCCATGCTCGAGTTCCTGGTCGGCGACCAATTGAAGGCCGGCGAGTTTGCCCGGCGCGTGGAAGACATCCTGTCCTCGTATCTCCCCGAGCACTTGATGGCCCATTACCTACCGCTCGGCACCCATGACACGCCTCGCGTGCGCACGCTGTGTCCCGACGACCGGCGATTGCGGCAACTTCTCATGGTTCAGTTCTGCCTTCCCGGCGCGCCGGGCATCTACTATGGAGATGAAATCGGCCTGGAGGGAGACAAGGATCCGGACTCGCGGCGGGCATTCCCGTGGGACGAGACGCTGTGGGACGTGGAGCTGCGCCGCTATGTGCAGTCGCTGGCCCGCGTGAGGAAGGCCGAGGCCGCTCTTCGGCGCGGCGCGTATCGGCCGGTGCTGGCCGATGACGGACGCGGCGTGATGAGCTTCGCCCGCCGGTTGGACGACCACGAAGCGCGGGTGGTCGTCAACGCTTCGGACGTCACGCGGGCTGTGGTGCTGCCGCCCGGCGAGGCCGGCTGGCAGGCCGGCCGGGCGGTCGAGGATCCCCTGCGAGGCGAGGCCCGCACCATCGCCGATTCCGGATTGCGCATCGAAGTGGAACCAAGGGGCGCGAGACTCTGGCTGCCGGTTTCTTGAGCTGATCCGGCTGCAGCGGGCCATGCCTTTGCCGGGGGGCACGGCATGCCGTACACCCACTCGTCCGCCGCGCTCAGGTGCTCCTGTATAATCCCCGCGAACGTCGTGGAAGCGGGAGCTGATGCACCTCATCCTCACGCATGAGCAGGCGGATTTCGACGCGGTGGCCGCCCTCTACGCCGCGCGGCAGCTCGAGCCGGAGGCGCTGGGAGTCTTGCCCCGCCGCCTCAATCGCAACCTGCGCGCCTTCCTGACCCTCTACGGCGATCGTCTCGCGCTGCACGAATTCGAGGACCTCAAGAAAGGCAAGGTCGATCGACTGACGCTCGTCGACACGCAGGTCCTGCCGTCGCTCAAGGGTTTCGGCCCTTGGACTCAGGTCCACATTGTCGATCATCATCCGCCCTCGCCGAGTCTCGACCCGGGGTGGTCGCGTCACATCGAGCCGGTCGGGGCGACGACGACGCTGCTGGTCGAAGCCATGGAGAACGCCGGGGAACGCCCGGACCTCGTCGGCGCCAGCTTCTTGCTGCTGGGCATCTACGAAGACACCGGCTCTCTCTCGTATCCGGGAACGACGGCCCGCGACATGCGGGCCGCGGCCTGGCTGCTCGACGCCGGCGCGAGCCTCACCATCGCCTCCGATTTTCTGAATCATCCGCTGTCGCCCGCGCAGCAGGATCTCTACGATCAGCTGCTGGAGAACGCCGAGACACTGACGATCCACGGCCTGTCGGTGGTCATCGCCAGCGCGCACGCTCCGGGATTGACGGATGAGGTCTCGACGCTGGCTCACAAGCTGCGGGACCTGTTCGATCCGGCGGGGTTGTTCGTGCTGGTGGCGCTCGACGGCCACGTCCAGCTCGTCGCCCGCTCGACCTCGGAGGCCGTGGATGTCGGGCGAATCAGCGAGCGGTTCGGCGGCGGAGGACACGAGCGTGCGGCCGCGGCCTTGATCCGCGACCGGCGCCTATCGGAGGTCCGGAAGGAGCTGGAGGAGGAGCTCGCCCGCTCGGTTCAACCGGCCACCACCGTCGAGGACATCATGTCCCGCGGGCCGGCGCTGCTCGATCCCTCCGTACCGATCCGCGAGGCCTCCGAACGCATGCAGCGTTTCGGGCACGAGGGCTACCCGGTCGTCGATCACGGCCGCGTCGTCGGTCTGCTGACGCGGCGCGCCGTCGACCGGGCGATGGCCCATCGCATGGGCGAGCAGCCCATCCGATCCGTGATGGAGCCCGGAAGCGTCGTCGTTCATCCGCAGGACTCCGTCCAGCATCTTCAGCGGGTGATGATTCAACATGACTGGGGCCAGGTGCCCGTGGCCGACAGTGCAACCGGCCAAATCGTAGGAATCGTCACCCGCACCGATCTTCTGCGCAGCCTGGCCGGCCCCGAAACGGAGCGGGCCCCGGCCTCCTTGGCCGACGAACTCGAGCGTGCGCTGCCTCCGCGGCGACTGGCGCTTCTGCATCTCGTCGCGCGGCAGGCGGAGACAGACCGGGTGGCCCTGTACGTCGTGGGCGGATTTGTCCGCGACCTTCTGCTCCGCCAACCCGGCGCGGATCTCGACCTGGTGGTCGAGGGTGATGCCATCGCTCTGGCGCGGCGCCTGGCCGCGGCCTATGGCGGCCGGGTCAGCGGTCACGATCGATTCAGGACGGCCAAGTGGCGGCTGGATCCGGATGAGCCGCGCTTGCTGACGGCGCTCGGCGCAGGCGCCCAGGCGCCCGGAAGCCTGCCTCCGACCGTCGACTTCGTCTCGGCTCGGGCCGAGTTCTATTCGCATCCCACGGCGCTGCCTTCGGTCCAGCTGGGCAGCATCAAGCTCGATCTGCACCGCAGGGACTTCAGCATCAACACCCTGGCTTTGCGTCTCGATGGCAACGCCTACGGGCAACTGCTCGATCCCTGGGGCGGCGGGGCCGATCTGCGCGAACGGCGCATCCGCGTGCTGCATTCCATCAGTTTCATCGACGATCCCACGCGGATGCTGAGGGCGGTTCGCCTCGAGCAGCGCCTGGGATTCACCATCGAGCCGCGGACGCTGCGCTTGCTGCATGAGGCGCTGCCGCTGCTGCACCGGGTCAGCGGTGAGCGGCTGCGCAACGAGCTGGAGCTTGTCTTCCATGAGCCGCGCCTGACCGAGATCATGACCCGTCTCGATGACCTCGGTCTGCTGCGAACCATCCATCCCGGGCTGACGTGGGATGAGTGGTTGCGAGAACGGTTTGCCGCCGCGGCCGATTTCCAGCCCCCGCAGGCATGGAAGCTGGCGGAGCTCGTTCCGTCGTCCGATCTGCTGTACATCCTGTGGTTGCTGCGGCTCGATTCGCAGGCCATCGAGGTCTGTACGGAACGGCTCCATATGCCGTTGCGAATGGCGAACGCCGTGCGGCATGCGGGTCTGCTGTGGCGCGGCCGGAGGGCATGGGAGCCTCCTGCGCCTCCCAGTCGAGTGGTCGAAGCCTTCGACGGCGCGCCGGAATCGACCCTGGTCGGGCTGTGGCTGGCCTTTGGCCACAACCGGGCCGCGCGCCAGACGGTTGACGACTATCTTTCCCGGCTGCGCTTCCTCCATCCGAAGACGACCGGAGACGATCTGCAGGCCATGGGCCTGCCTCCGGGCCCGGAATACGGCCGCCTTCTGATGCGCCTGCGTCAGTCCTGGCTCGACGGCCAGATCACCGACGAGGCAGGAGAAAGGCGGCTGCTCGAACAGCTCTTGCGCGGGCAGGCCGAGCGTGGCTGAAGGACTGCTGTATCGGATCCGCCACGCCACAGAATCCGATCTCGCCGCCCTGGAGTGGGACGGGGAATACCGCCGCTTCCGCCGACTCTACCGGGCAGCCTTCGAGGACGCGCGTCGCGGCGAACGCGCGCTGCTCGTGGCCGACGTCGAAGGACAGATCGTGGGGCAGCTCTTCGTACAATTCGAAGGCACCCTGCTGAGTCAGGCCGACACGACCGGCTACCTGTACGCCTTCCGGGTCCGTCCACCATTCCGCAACCAGGGCATCGGGACGGCGCTGGTGAGGGAGGGCGAGGCGCTGCTCGCACGACAGGGCCTGCAACGCGCCGTCATCGCCGTGGCCAGAGACAACGAACCGGCCCTGCGCCTCTACGAGCGCCTGGGGTACGTCCGCTTTGGGGAAGACTCCGGCATGTGGTCGTACATCGACGACCGCGGTCGCATCCAGGATGTGGTCGAGCCGGCGTTCCTTCTCGAGAAGATCCTCTCGGCCTGATCGATCCCCGGTGGCACGGAACTTGCCGCGCAGACCTGGCTTCGGCGAAGCCGGGCCGCGGCGCGGTAAGATTGGGCCGGCCTGCGCCCAGGGAACTCTGCGTTTTCGGACCGGCATCCTGCCTGGGCGCTCGGGAGGGTTTCCACCCGGATGGTGGTGAACGGGAATGGCGCAAGGCTCACACTCGATTCCTCGGCCGCTATGCATTCAGACAGGGCTCATCCTGTGCTTGCTGGCGGTGCTGAGCGGCTGCGCCCCCGGACCCGAGAGGTCGTCGTGGCGGTTGATCGAGCCCTGGCACGGCACGATCCCATCCTGGACGCCTCCGCCCACCGCCGTTCCCACGGCCACTCCCGACTTGCTTAGTCGATTGCTGCCTCCTACACGCGTTCCCGGAGCGCCGGTGTTGACGCCAACACCGGACGCCCTGCGCCCGGTGCCAACAGCTCGCACCGAGACTCTCTGGCACCTGGTTCGGCCCGGCGACTCGCTGAGCGCGATCGCTCAGGCCTATGGCGTGGGAACCCGGCAGCTCATGAATGCAAACGGACTCTACAACCCCGACTACCTTTCGGTAGGGTTGACCCTCGAGATCCCGCCTCCGATCGTCGAAAGCCCAGGACCTGCTCTCAAGCTCGTGCCTGACTCGGGCCTGGTGTACGGGCCGGCCAGCGCGCTGTTCAACGCCAACGAATTCCTTGCGCAGTGGTCCGGGCATCTGACGCTTTACAGGGATGTGATCGAGGAACGGAGCCGCAGCGGGCCCGAGATGATCCAGCTCGTGGCGCAGCGATACTCGATCGACCCGCGATTGCTGCTCTCGATCCTTGAAGAACGCAGCGGCTGGGTGCGAAGCACTGTCATTCGGAGCGGAACCGGCACGTATCCCCTGAGTTACGTGAGGCCGGGCGCGGAGGGTTTGTTCGAGCAACTTTCCTGGGCCGCCGACCAGCTGAACTACGGCTACTACCGCTGGCGGGCCGGATGGGCCGGACCCTTCGTCTTTGCCGATGGACGCCAGGTGCCGGCCGGGCCGGGGATCAACGCCGGGACGGCCGCCGTGGGCTACTTCTATTCGCAGATCCTGGACGTCGAATCCTGGCGAAGAGTCATGGAATTCGGCTTCCCGGCTCTCTACTTCGAGATGTTCGGCGATCCTTTCGAGCAGGCTGTTGAACCTCTGGTGCCCGACGAACTCTCCCTGCCGCCTCTTCGTCTTCCGATCGAGGACGGCTCCACCTGGTCGTTCACCGGAGGGCCGCACTCGGCGTGGGGAGTCGGAGCAGGCTGGGCGGCGCTGGATTTCGCTCCGCCCGGATACGCCCTCGGATGCGTTCTCTCCAACGAATGGGTGACCGCTGTAGCGGATGGATTGATCGTGCGTTCCGATAACGGCGAGGTGATGCAGGATCTCGACGGCGACGGGCTCGAGCAGACGGGCTGGGCCGTCCTGTATATGCACATCGAAGCTCGCGATCGGGTCGAGTCCGGCGCGATGGTCCGCGCCGGCGATCGAATAGGTCATCCGTCGTGTGAGGGCGGGGTCGCCAACGGGACGCACCTGCACCTGGCGCGCAGATACAACGGAGAGTGGATCTCGGCCGACGGCTCGATGCCGTTCGTGCTGGACGGATGGGTCTCGGCAGGATTGACGCTCGAATACGATGGCACGCTGACCCGAGGCAACGTGGTCCTGGAAGCCTGCGGCTGCCGCAACGAGTTCAACCAGGTCTACCGATGACATCCTCCCGGCCTCGTCGGCCCAGCCGCCTTCATCTATCGTTGGTCATCAGCGCGCTGTTGTCCGCGGTCCTGGCTTGCGCGCGGGCAGATATCCCGGCCATCGTGCCGACTCCTTTGCCTCCGCGGCCGACATCGATCCCACCGACCGAGGCGCCGACCCTCCCGCCGACTCCCACGCCGGAACCGCCCACCTCCACACCTTCTGCGCCGGAGCCCGTGGCTTCGCCCACCTTCCCGGCCACGCCCACACACAGCGAGTCGGAAGAGCCGGGCACCATCGTCTACATGGCCCAGCCCGGCGACACGCTTCGCACGCTGGCGATCCGCTTCGGGGTCGTCCCGTCGGACATCGTATCCCCGGAAGGGCCCGTCGACGACGAGAACGCGCTGGTTAACGTCGACCAGCTGCTGCTCGTGCCTCGCCGCCTCAGTTCCACCGGACCGGCGGATCGTCTCATTCCCGACAGCGAGTTCGTCTTTTCCCCCAACGCCCTGGACTTCGACCCCAACGGTGTTGCCACGCGCGAGGCGGGTTTCCTGCCTCGCTATCAGGAGACGGTCGGTGGCCTGTGGCGAACGGGGCCGGAGGTCATCGCATTGGCGGCGCGCGACAACTCGGTCAATCCGCGTTTGCTCATGGCCATCCTCGAGTATGTGGCCGGCTGGGTGACGAATCCCACGCGCCCGGAGGGGGACGACTTCAGGTACCCGCTGGGCCACAACGATCCCGCGACCCAGGGCCTCTATCGACAGCTGACGTGGCTGGCGAACGAGCTGGGCAACGGATACTACGGCTGGAGGTCGGGAACGCTGACCGAGTTGCAGCTGGCGGATGGCACTCGGGTCCGCCTGGCGCCGGAACTGAACGCGGGCACGGTTGCGGTCCAGTATTACTTCTCCCTCTTCATGGGCGAAGCCCAGTGGCGCGAAGCCGTGGCACCGAGCGGATTCGCCGTGACCTACTTCAATATCTTCGGTGATCCCTGGTCCTACTATCATCCCCTTTACGAGCCCGGATTGCAGCAGCCCGAAATGATTCTTCCTTTCACAGAA
>DASSGB010000046.1:0-23576 GCA_035693825.1 Anaerolineales bacterium | reverse complement strand
GATGGAATCGCGGGTGTACTTCATGCCCCAGATCCTGACCCGCGAGCTCTGGTACGTCTCCGGCCTGACGGCCCTGCTGGTGATCGTATGCGCCTTCATCTATAACGCCCCGACCCTGGAGGCCCATGCCGACCCGCTGCTCACGCCGCTGCACATCACCTCGCCCTGGTACTTCCTGTGGCTGCAGGGCATGCTGAAGATCGGGGACAAGGTCGTCTGGGGTTTGATCGTACCGGGCGCGCTCACCGGGCTGCTGCTTGTCCTGCCGTACTTCGAGGTGGGCCCGAGCCGTCGCTACGGCGATCGGAGGTTGGGACTCTCCGCGGCCGCGCTCTCGGTCGCGGGCCTGGCCATCCTGTCGTTCATGGGCTCCCCCTGGTACCTGGTCACGAGTTCGCCCGATCAGGAGGCGGTCGCCGCCCTGCTGCCCCAGACTCATCCGGGACCGTTGCGCGAGGCCGATTGGGATGAGCTGACCCTGGGAAACTTCACCGCGGCCGACTGGAGCGCGGCGCCCACGCGCACGCTGCAGAGCCTGCTGCGCCAGTTCAACCACGAGCTTTCCGACGTCGAGAGCCCGGACCGCCAGTCCGTAGAAGGCATCATGCTCATCGAGGATTGGCAAACCGATTTGAAGAAGGTTACCCTGCGCGTGGTATGGGTGGAAGCCAACGGAACGCCGCACGAGTACAGCCAGTCGGTCTATCTTCATCGGGACCGCAATCACGGCGTGGGAGGCTGAGCCATGAAATGGCAAGCCGCCCTCGGCGGAATTTCCATGGCCGCGCTGACCGCGGCTTTCGCCTGGATTGCCCTCGGCGAGAGCAACCGCATGGCCCAGGCCGACCAGGCCTACGCCGCTCAGGAGATCGAAGCCGGCGCGCTGGAGTTCGAGAGTCTTTGTCGCCCGTGCCACGGGCCTCAGGGCCTGGGCACTCCACTGGCGCCGCCCCTGAACACCGCCTCCCTGTTTGACGGTTCACGCCTCCAGGCGGTCGGCTACACCGGCACCGTCGACGACTACGTGCGCGGCGTCATCTCCGCCGGGCGGCCGGTGCCCAGCGAAGGCACGAACTATCCGCAGCGCATGCCCACGTGGAGTCAGCGCTACGGCGGACCGCTGCGCGACGACCAGATCGATTCCCTGGTGGCTTTCGTCATGAACTGGGAAGATCGCGCTCTCGCCGGCGGCGGGGCTACGCCGGGCACGGTGTCCGGAGAGTCGGTTGGGACGGACATCGCTCAGGAACTGCCCGAGGGCGATGCGGAGAACGGCAAGACGCTTTCCGAGGGTGTCCTCGGGTGCGCGGCGTGCCACGTGCTGTCCGCCGCCGGACCGGCGTGGTTGCCGGCCGGAGGCGTGCCCGGAATTGGGGCGCGGGTTGAAACGCGCTTCACCGAAGCCGGCTACGCGGGTGCCGCCACGACGCCGGAGCAGTATCTGCTCGAGTCGATCGTCGATCCCAACGTCCATCTGGTCGAGGGCTTCGCCGCCCGGATCATGCCGGCGAACTTCGGCACTCGCATGACTGCCCAGGAAGCCGCCGACCTGATCGCCTATATGTTGACGTTGCGCTGAAGGCGCGGAGAGTGCGTCAAGTACAGGTAGGGGCGAAGGATCCTTCGCCCCTACCTTCATGTCTGGATCGTCGACGGGCCAGCCGACGCGGGCGGTCGCATGCTGTAGAATGGAGTGCTCCAGTCGGGGGAGGATTTTTCATGCGTGTTCGGATCGGAGGGATGGTCGGCGGCGTAGCCGTGCTGCTGATGGCGCTGGCGGGGACCGCCTACGCCCAGGAGGGCGATCCCGAGCGCGGCGGCCGGCTCTTTGTGGAGAACTGCGCCGTTTGCCACGGGGTGGACGGACGCGGCCGCATCGGCGCCAGTCTGGCCAACTTCCCCGGCATCGACCCGGGCCCGGCGATGCAGGATACGATCGCGCGTGGCGTGCCGGGCAGCCGCATGCCGGCCTGGGGTCAGGAGTTTGGCGGGCCGCTGTCGGATCAGGACATCGCCGACCTGGCGGCCTACATCCTCGCGACCTTCGAGGGCACGCAGCCGATCACGCCCCTTCCGGAGTATTCGCCGCCACCGATCGAGCCGCGTCCCGACATCGAGGGTGATCCCTCGCTCGGCGCCGTCGTCTTCCGGCTCAACTGCGCCATGTGCCACGGCGACCGGGGCCAAGGCCGCTTCGGCCTGCCGCTGGCCAAAGCCTGGTCGGGCAACGCGCCCGAGGTCTACATCCATCAGGTGGTGTCGGAAGGCATCCAGGGCACGACCATGCCCGCGTGGGCGGACGATCGCGGCGGCCCTCTCACCGACACCGACATCGACAATGTGGCTGCCTTTGTCCTGACCCTCGAGCCCGTGCCCGCACCCACCGAGGCCCTGCCTGCCGAAGGACCGCTCAGCGGCCCGGTGAGTTGGGCCTTGCTGATCGTTCTGGTTCTGGTGGTGGCCGTGATCCTGATCGGCTACTACCGGCGGGCTTAGGACTCGCGGCGTGCGTCCTTTCCGATGGTGGCTGGCTCTTGTCGTCCTGGCCGTCTGGCCGAGCATGGCTTTCGCCCAAGCGCAGCCCAGGGTGGAGCAGCTGACGGTCAGCATGTGGCCGGAGTTCGATCGGCCAGACCTGCTCGTCATCTATCGCATTCGGCTGGCGTCGGATGCGCCGCTTCCGACGCAGTTGAGCGTGTCTCTTCCAGAGAGTTTTTCGGCTCTGAACGCAGTGGCGACGGTGGGCCCGCAAGGCACGCTGCTGAATGCCAACTACACCCAGCAGACTCGCAACGGCACGACCGTCTTGGTGATCGACAGCGACAGCCTCGATATCCAGGTGGAGTTCTACACTCCCATCCAGCGCACCGATGAGCAGCGGTCATTCACCTTCACCTGGCCGGGCGGGCTGACCGCCGACCGTCTGATCTTCGAGGTCCAGGAACCTGTCGGCGCGGAGAACCTGACCCTGGCGCCCGCCGCCGGATCGCGAGCGACGGGCGAATTCGAGCTGATGTATCAGCGCGTGGATCTCGGCGCGCTCGAGGCGGCGGACCAGCCCACGTTGACCGTCAACTACACGCGAACCACCGCCCAATTCACCAGCGATTTCCTCGTCGGCCCGACTCCCCTGGGCACTCCGCAGGCCGGGGGCGGTCGGACTCCGGACCTGACGGCCTATTTGCCGTGGGCCCTTCTGGCTCTCGGCATTCTGTTGCTCGCCGGCGGCGGAATCTACTACCTGCGCACGCGCAGCCGTGAAGCCTCTCCCCGGCCGCGGCATCGGCGCGCCTCGGCCGCGGAGGATCCGCTCGAAGCATCGCCGGTCTACTGCCACAATTGCGGCGCCCGCGCTTCCGCCACCGATCGCTTTTGCCGTCAGTGCGGGACGCCGCTTCGCCGCTGACTCTATCGTCTTTTCCTGAGGCAACCTTTCGCGGCGGCGACGCAAACCTGCCTCGATCGGCAGGCGGGTATCAGGGACGTTCATCCTCGGCTTCGTAGACAATCGACGGTCGGCGTTCTGCTAGACTGGCGTCAGGGGCCGGTGGGCCCGCGGCATGTCCACGACGACGCTGACCCTGATCTACTTCCTCTATGGCCTGGCGTTCTTCAGCATGGGGTTGGCCATTACGCTGGAGATCGGCCACGGCTCCGACGTGCGCCTGCGCCACGCGCTGCGAGCGCTGGCGGTTTTCGGTCTGATCCACGGCGGGCACGAGTGGATGGAGATGTTCGAGATCCTGGGTTTCATCTCCATCTCGCAGACTCTTCCCGTCTTCTGGCTCAGCATCCGGGTCGGTATCCTCGCGCTGTCGTTTCTGGCCCTGGGCGCGTTCGGGGCGTCGCTCGTCTCCTCCACGGAAAGCCTCCGGCGCTGGAGCATCCTCGTCCCCGTCGGTCAGTCCATCTACTGGGCGATCGGACTCCTGGTGCTGCGCGGTCGGTTCGATCAGATGACCGGCCTGTATGTCGCCGATGTGTGGACGCGTTACGTGCTGGCCATTCCTTCCGCGCTGCTGGCGTGCGCGGGCCTGCTGGCGCTGCGCCGGGCCTTCCGCCAGGCCGGCATGGTGCAGTTCAGCCGCGACAGCCTCTGGGCGGCCATTGCTTTCCTTTGGTACGGGGGCGTGGGCCAGCTCTTCACCCGGGCAACTCCTCTGCCGCCGTCCACGGTCATCAACCAGGACCTGTTCCTTCAGATGACCGGCTTTCCCATCCAGCTGCTTCGAGCGGCGGCGGCCGTCGTCGTGGCGATCTTCGTCATCCGCTTCCTGCGATCGTCCGAGGTCGAGATCCAGCGCCACATCGCCAGTCTGCAGGCCGCCCGCTGGGAAGAAGCTCAGCGGCGGCAGGCGCTGCGCGGCGAGCTCCTCAAGCGCGTCGTTGGCGCCCAGGAGGCCGAGCGGCAGCGCATCGCCCGCGAGCTGCACGATGAGACCGGCCAGGCGCTGACGGCCATCGGCCTGGGCCTGCGCGGCGCGGGCACCAGCTTAAAGCAGGATGTCGAGAAGACGGGCGTGACCCTGCGCAAGCTGGAGCAGATGGTCGCCCAGGCGCTCACCGAGCTGCAGCGAATGATCGCCGATCTGCGCCCCTCGCATTTGGACGACCTGGGGCTTCCGGCGGCGCTGCGCTGGTACGGGAAGGAAATCCAGACGCGCGCCCCGCTGGACGTGGCGGTGGAGGTTCGCGGAGATCCGCAGCCCATCTCGAGCGAAGTCGCCACGGCCTTGTTTCGAGTGGCACAGGAAGCTTTGACCAACGTCGTTCGACATGCCCATGCCGGACGCGCCAGCGTCAGACTCGTCTTTCAGCCGGACGCGGTGTCCCTGGCCGTCGAGGATGACGGCGTCGGCTTCGACCCGGATGGGATCAACGGCAGCAAGGGAACGAAATGGGGGCTGCTGGGGATGGAAGAGCGGGCAGCTCTCCTGGGCGGCAAGCTGTGGCTGCATTCCGGCCCCGGCCGGGGGACCCTGGTGGAAGTCACCATCCCATACCGGTCGGAACAGGAAATCGAGGTTGGAGATGAACGTGAAGCTGCTGTTGGTGGATGACCACGCCGTGGTGCGTTCCGGCCTGCGCATGCTCCTGGAGGATCAGGGAGGTGTGACCATCGTGGGCGAGGCGGGCACCGCCCGCGAGGCGATCGAAGCCGCCAATCGGCTCAACCCGGACGTGGTGCTGATGGATATCGGTCTGCCGGATCTATCGGGGATCGACGCCGCGCGCGAGATGAAACGCCTTCGGCCGGACACGGCCATTGTCGCTCTGACCATTCATGAAGACGCCGAGTACTTCTTCAAGATGCTCGAGGCCGGGGCGACCGGCTATGTGCCGAAACGGGCCGCGCCGGACGAGCTGCTCAGCGCCATCGAGGCGGCGGCCAACGGGGAAGTCTATCTCTACCCCTCGATGGCCAAGCTCCTGGTGGGTGATTACCTCAAGCAGGAGCAAGCGACGAAGACGGCCCGGGCTCTGGACGGACTGACGGAGCGTGAGCAGGAAGTGCTGACTCAACTGGCCGAAGGCGAGAGCAACCAGGGAATCGCCGATCGCCTGGGCATCAGTCCCAAGACGGTCGGTCGCCATCGTGAGAACCTGATGCGCAAGCTCAACCTGCACTCCCGAGCCGAGCTCGTCAAGTACGCCATCCGGAAAGGAATCATCCAGGTCTAGCGTCAGCTGTCTGAAGAATCGCAGGGGCACGCCACGGCGTGCCCCTGCGTGCATTTGGCCAGTGGGCGCTCGGTGCGCGGGCGGCTAGAGGCTTTCCTTCGACGTGGCCGCCAGCTCTCGCTTGGCCAGGACCAGGATGACCACCACCAGGCCCATGCCGATCACCATGCCCAGGATTTCCGGCCAGCGAGACCAGGCCTCCCGGACCGCGGCGGGGAGGTCCATTCCACCGATGGACGAGGCCATCTGAGTCAGATTCTCGGTCAGCCAGGCTGCCCCGGCCAGCGCCAGAAGCGTGAAGGGCAGGGCCAGGCCGATCGTCGCCAGAGCTGCAATCCAAGGTGCCCTGCGCATTTTGTCCTCCCGGGAAGGTCTCTGGATCCGCCTTCCTCAGCTTCACAATGGCACAGGACACATGAGTCGTCCATCGGTAGGTCAATGCAGTCCGGAGTGGGGTGTCCGGCCCAATCCACACTCGGGCGTTGGCGGTCTGGAGTGTGACGAAAAAGCCGGGCCCGAAGGCCCGGCTTTTTCGTGCTGAACGTTGGTCCTAGGGCCGCGTCATCCCGCTGACGCTGCCGCCCAGGTTCTGGATCGAGTCGTACACGACCTGCATGATGTACTTGCCATTGTGAGCGAAGGCCCCCGGATCCTTCTCCACCCACTGGTAGTTGTAGGCGGCACGCAGCAAGCGGGGGGTCCACGAGGCGTAGTTGCCCTCGCCTTCGTCGATGGACCCGTTGGCATTGGGATCGGCGAAGAAGTACGGATAGCGCGCGCCGTTGTACTGGATGGGTGCGCCGCGATCCGCGGCGTAAGCCTGGATGGCGTCCAGGAGCGCCGCGTGCATCGTGGCGACTTCCTCGGCGATGCCTTCCTGGGCGTTCCCGTCACCGTCGAAGTCGACGTTGGTCGAGCTCGAGCCGCGGATGGTGTTGAGCGTCTCCTCGCCCGTGACCGTCGGGTGGCAGCCGCTGCAGGCCGCCACCTGCACCTCCAGCCGGTGGGTGGAGTGGCAGTTCACGCACGTGTTGAAGCCCGGCACATGCTGGAAACGGCCCAGGTACGTCTTGCCTTCATACTGGTACGCGCCCTGGACATCGTTGCCGAAGAGTGTGGCCCCGGCGGCGAAGTAGTGCGGGTTGCGGAAGCTGGCCGGGGTTTCGCCTTCGTCGATCACGCCGTTGGCGTTGACGTCGCCCATGACTTCGTCGTCACCGGCGTTGGACCGGGTGATGGCCGAGTTCACACTCACCGTCGACTCGCGACCCTGGTGGCAGCTCAGGCACAGGTTGGCATCCAGGTTCTCGAAGGCCACGGTCTTCCCGCTCGGGAAGGTCACCTGCTCCACCTGGTAGCGGGTGAACTCGCTGACCGATTCGTGGCAGGTGGAGCACTTGAAGCCGTTCGACACAGGCTGCGAGATGGTCACGCCTTCGCTCAGGTAGAGCGGAAGCCCGCCGGCCGAGTGGCAGCGACTGCACGAGCCGGGCACGGCGCCGTCTTCATCCCAGTGCCGGAAGGCTTCTTCCGAACCGGCGAAGTGGCCGTCGTCGATGCGGTGCATTCCGTCCATGGCCACCGGCGAGGCCAGAGCGCGGTTGAGGTCTTCCAGCGAGTCGAACAGCAGCTGGAGGATGTACTTGCCGCCGTGGGCGAACATCCCCGGGTCCTTCTGGGACACCTGATAGTTGTAGGCGGCCCGCACCAGGCGCGGCGTCCAGGCGGCATAACCGCTTTCGCCCTCGTCCATCGTACCGTTGCTGTTGGCGTCGCCGAAGAAGTACGGATAGCGGCCGGCGTCGTAACCGATGGGCGCGCCGGAGACTTCCTCTGCGTAAGCCTTGATCGCCGCGAAGAGTTTCTCCTGCATCCCGACGATCTCGAAGTAGATGCCTTCGTCCTCGTCGCTGTCGCCGTCATAGTCCACCAGCGAGCCGTTCATGCGGACGTCTTTGAGGTCCTCGACATCGCTGACGCCCGTGTGGCAGCCGGCGCACTCCGCCACCCTGACTTCCAGGGTGTGGACGTTGTGGCATTCGATGCAGGTGTCGTAGGCGTCCACGTGGGCGAAGTTGGCATCGTAGGCCTTGCCATCGTACTGATAGCCCCCTTGAGCCAGCGTGCCGTACTTCGTGGCTGCGGCCGCGTAGTAGTGGATGTTGCGGAAGCCGAGGTCCTCGCTGACGGTGTCGTCCTCGACGCCCGCGGCCTGGATGGCGGCGTTGACGCTGACGGTCGACTCACGGCCCTGGTGGCATTGCATGCAGCGCGCTTCGCGACCGAGGCCGGTGATCTCCAGGCCGGAGGGCATCACGACGCTGTCCATGGCCATGGTCGCCTCGTTGTGGCAGGCGACGCAGGCGATGACCGACCCGGTCTGCGCCTCGTTCTCGACGCTGCCGTAGGGCGAGCCGTCCAGGCCGAGGAAGTCACGATAGCCGAAGGTGCTGTGGCACTTGGCGCACGTGGCCGGGATCACCGCCGGATCGTCCTCGTCCCAGTGCCGGAAAGCCTCGGCCGAGGCATCCGCGTGGGGTGAGCCGGCCCACTCGGCCTCGAACGGGACCTCCAGCGGCAAGGTCTCGGGCCCTTCGGCGGTCGGGGTGGCCGCCGGTTCGGTAGGGGTGGAGGTGCCGCAGGCCGCCAGGATCGCGGTGAGCAGCAACAAGGCCCCGCCTATGATGAGATGGTTCCGATGCATAGCATTCTCCTCTTCGCAGAGTTCATCCTGCGCTTGCCGTCCGCAAGTGGATTGGTTTCTCCGAATAGGACACCCCTTTCATCGGCCGTGCCTCCACAACTCCGGCTAGCGCGCGAGTCCCAGGACTCGATCCAACCCCGGGCCCCATTCGCCGTCCGCTCTTCCCTCGTGACCACGGGTCAGTGCACGGGCGCCCGCTCTTTGATGAGGCCGGAGCGGATGGCCAGAGCTGCGGCTTCCGCCCGATTGCGCGCGCCGAGCTTCTGAAGAATATTCTTCATGTAGTACTTGACGGTGTTTTCGCTGATGGATTGAATCCGCCCGATAGCCTTGTTCGACTGACCCTCGGCCACCAATCTCAGGATGACGGTCTCGCGCTCCGTCAGGCGAGATAGCGCCGGTTCGGCTCTCTGCCGATCGTCGGCGAAACCCTCCATCAGGCGCGTGGCCGTGGCCCGGGAGATGGCCGCTTCGCCTCGATCCAGGCCGGACAGCATCTCCAGAAAGTCGGCCGAGGTCAGGCTCTTCAGCAGGTAGCCATCCGCCCCGGCCCGGATCGCGCGGTAAAGGTCGTCGTCGTTGGTCGAGACCGTCAGAATCACGACTTTGGCGCTCGGGTGTTTCGACTTGATGGCGGCCAGCGCCTCCAGCCCGTCCATACCGGGCATGGCCAGGTCGAGCAGGATCAGGTCCGGGGAAAGCTCGGCCGAGGCCGCCACCGCTCCCTGGCCGTCGCCCACCTGGGCCACGACGCGGTGGCCGGCGGCTTCCAGCAGGCTGACGATCCCGTCGCGAAACAGCGAATGATCATCGGCTACCAGGACGTCCATCGTCTCACTCCTCAGGAACCTTCCAGCGGATCGACACCCTCGTTCCAGCTCCCGGTTGGGATTGCACATCCAACTCGGCACCGATCTCAGCCGCACGTTCGCCCATGATCGCCAGTCCGTAGTGAAGCGGCCGCGGCGACCCGTCGGCGAGGTCGCTGAAGCCCTGGCCGTCATCGCGAACCTGAAGCCAAAGGGAACTTCCTTGTCGTTCGGCGCGGACCTCGGCGAAAGTTGCGTCCGCGTGCCGGCGAATGTTGGTGAGCGCTTCCTGGACGATGCGCAGCAGATTCAGCTCCACGTCCGACGGAAGACGCAGTCCGTCCAGCCCGCTGGCCGCCAGGCGCACCGGCAATCCGCTCAACCGCGAGCTCTGGTCCACCAGGGTCTGCAGATCGGAGGCGAAGCCGCCCTCGTCGTGCGAGGCCAGGCGCAGACCGAGGATGGCTTGCCGGACATCGATGGAAACCTGGCGCGCGGCTTCCTCCAGCTGCTCCAGATGACGTGAGGCGCTTTCCGCCTGGCCTCCCTGAAGCAGCAGGCGCACCGCCATGGCCTTCGTATTGACGTACCCAAGCAGTTGGCCGAGTCCATCGTGAAGTTCGCGGGCGATGCGCTCGCGCTCGTGCACGACCGCCCGCTGCCGTTCGGCCTGGCGCTCGTGTTCCTCGTCCAGGTGTCGGGCGAGGCCGTCGGCCATGGTGTTGACCGCCTCGGCGATTCCGTCGAGTTCGTCATCCGATCCCTGGCTGGAAAGCCGCGCCGTCAGATCGCCGGAGGCCAACGCAGCCAGAGGCGCCCGAGACTGCTCGAGTCGCCGCACCAGGAGGCGATGGACCAAGACGTACACGCCGGCCGTGATCACCAGCGTGCCAACGACGGACAGGCCGAGATCCCAGCCCAGGTCTTCCACCAGGTGCTGCTGCCACACCAGCAGGGGAACGTCGGCCAGGAGAATTCCGAGATGGACCTGGGTGGATGCATGGCAGCCGTAGCACGCGGGTTCGTTTTCGACCGGTGTGGCGACGCGCAGGATCCCCGCGTCCTCGCTGCGGTACACCGCCCTGGGCCGGTTCTCGGGCGGATAGGCATGGCATTCCTGACAGCCCGGATCCCGGGTGTGTTCGGTCGCGCCCAGCTGCGCCCCGCTGCTGTCCACACGCACCACGCCCTGCCGGTCGAGCAGCAGGACTCGGTCGAGCGCGTCCATCGCTCCCACGTCTTGCACCAGTTGCTCCAGCAGCTCGCGATCGTTGACCAGCATGGCATGCCGCAGGCCGCCGGCGAGAGCCTCGCCCAGTTGAGCGGCGGTGTGGCGGGCCTGAGCCTCGAGCAACCTGCGCTCGCGCTGATACTGAGCTACCGAGAAAGACGTCAGCGCGAGCAACAGCGGCAGGGCGACGCCGAGGGCCACCCGCCCCCGCAGACTCGTTCGGCCGAACAGCCGGGACCTTCTCGGCGGGCCTGACATCTCTCTCTCGTCCGGGCACGGCGCTGGATCAGTTGTTGGGCGCGCCGGCTGCGATCCAATTGAGGATCGTCTCGATCTCCTCGAAAGGCAGGGCTCCGCCCGGAGGCATGATCGTGCCTTGGGTGTGGGTCCCGAGCAGTTTGTCCGCCAGGAGACTGGCGTCGACATTTCCCGGGACCACGGCCGGGCCGTGCGAGCCGCTGTTGATGACACGATCGTAGGTGGAGGCATCCCAGCCGCCAATCGTTCCGTGACAACCGCCGCAGTTCGCCTGAAGGATCGGAAAGACGTCGTTTCGGAACGATACGGCGCCCGAGGGCGTGGTCGCCACCTGCACCCCGCCGAGTTGGCGAATGAAGGCCACCAGCTCGCGAATCTGATCGGCGGAAAGGATTTCTCCCCAGCCGATCATGGCCGTGGCGTCATGGCCGAGGTTGATCGAGTTGTACAGATCCTCGTCGGTATTGCGCTCCTGGAAGGCCGAGTCGCTCAGGGCCACGGCCAGGCCGCCCTCGCCGATGGGTCCATGGCATTGGGCGCAGACGTCGGCGTAAATCTCCGCTCCGGAGACCGCGATGGGCGTGGTCGCCACCTCGGGTGGAAGCTCCACCGGCGGTGACAGCTCCCACGAGCGCAGGAAGGCCACGATGGCGTCGATATCCGGGTCGTCCAGGGGCCCGCCGTAGGCCGTCCCGAAGGGGGACATGCCGAAGTTCGGCTGGCCCTGAGCGATGATGGCGCGCAAGGTCGAATCGTCGCGGGTCTTCAGATACTCGGCCGAGCTGATGGGCGCGATCACATCGCCCGGGCGGGTTGGATTTGCGCCGCCTTCGCCGAAATCTCCGTGGCAGGTGGCGCAGTTGGTGGCGAACAGTTCCGCGCCCAACTCGACCGGGGCGCCCTCACCGGCTTCGAGTGCGTACGCCGTCAGGGCCTCGATCTGCTCGGGCGTGAGAATGTCGCCCCAGACGGGCATCGTCTGATGCGGTCCGCCGCTGGAGATGATCTCCCGCGCCTGGGAGGGCGTCGCCGCGGCGGGCACCCGCGCCCCGTGACAGGCGGCGCAGTATTGCTGGAACAGCGGCCGTCCCTCCGGCAGCTCCGGATCGACGACGTAGGCTGTCAGGATGTCGATCTCCTCCGGCGACAGGCGTTCGCGCCAGGAGGGCATGTCCAGATGCAGGCCGCCCTCGCGGATGATGGACTCGAGGGCCCGGCGGTCGCCGGAGAAGGCCACCGCCCGGCCATGGCACGAAGAGCAGTTCGTGGCGAACAGCCGCTGACCGTCCGGTGCGGCCAGGAAGTTCAACAGAGCCGTCCGTTCTTCGGGAGCAAGACTCTCGTGCCAGACGGGAACGTCCAGCCCGGCGTGCGGCTCGAAGTCGGACCCGAGGGCCAGGCTGTCCTTGAGCAGGACAGGATCTCCGGCGACGAGCTCGGGCGCTTCATGGCAGCTCCCACATTCCTGGGTGAAGAGACGGCTGCCTGCGGGAGAAAGAATGAAACCGGCCAGGGCGTCGATCTGGTCCGTCGTGAGGTCGGAGCTCCAGGCGGGCATCCCCTCGTGCCGGCCGAAGGCGATGATCTCGTGCAGGTTGGCGCCGGGTTCCACCTCGATCGACGGTCCGTGGCACGCGGCGCAGTTGGAGGCGTACAGCGCGGCCGTGGTGTCGCCGGTGCTCGTCTGCGCCGGCGGAGGAGCTTCGGCGACCGAGAGCAAGGTCAGGCCGACGACCGCCAGGACGCCAAACGCGGTGACCCCGGTCACGACCGGCCGGGCGATCGGATACCGCCGGGGCGAACGATCGAGCCAGGGAAGCAGAACGAGAAGCGCGACCGCCAGGGTGGGGAGGATGAAGACGCCGATGACTTCCAGATTGCCTGGGAAGTACTTCAGGAGTTGGAAGAGGAACAGGAAATACCATTCCGGGCGGGGCGTGTAGGAGGCGTCCCCGGGATTGGCCCGGTCCTCCAGAGGCGCGCCGACGAAGTAGGCCAGCCCGATCAACACGATAAAGACGACGAAGGACACGACGGCATCCTTGAACAGGATGTCGGGAAAGAACGGAACGCCGTGCTCCTTCTGCTGGTGGTACTTCTGCCGGTAGTCCTGCCGCTCCTGATCGTTCACCGTCAGTCCTCCCGCCGCGGCACGGCACTGATTCCGTTGCGGACGACGAGGAACATGTGGATCCCCAGGAGGCCCAGCAGACCGGCCGGCAGGATCCAGACGTGGGCGCCGAAGAAGCGCGCCAGGGTGACGGCCGACAGTTCCTCGCCCCCGCGCATGATCCTGAGAATGACATCGCCGATCACGGGCGCCACGCCTGCAATGCGCGTGCCGACCGTCGTCGCCCAGTACGCTTTCTGATCCCACGGGAGCAAGTACCCGGTGAAACCGAAGCCCAGCACAAGCACGAGCAGGCCCACGCCTGTCAGCCAGGTGACTTCGCGCGGGTACTTATAGGCGCCGTGAAGAATGACGCGCAGCATGTGCAGGGCCGTCAGCACGACCATGGCGCTGGCGCCCCAGTGATGCAGCCCGCGGATCAGCCAGCCGGCCGGAACCTGCGTCGTGATGTACTGAACGCTGTCGTAGGCATGGTCCGGGGTGGGGACATAGTAGATCGTGAGCAGGATTCCGGTCACGATCTGATTGATGGCCACGAACAACGTGGCGCTGCCCAGGGTGTAGAGCCAGTTGACCTTGGGTACCTTGCGCAAGAAGATCGATTCCCATACGCGGCGCCAGCCAAGGCGCTCGTCCAACCAGCCGGCGAGGCGTGCTGTCACGTTAGCCTCCAAGAATGAGGATCTGGCCGTTTTCTACCTTCACCGGATACCGGTCGAGCGGTCGCGGGGGAGGGCCCGACACGACGTTGCCCAGCTTGTCAAAGATCCCGTTGTGGCACGGACTCAGAAACTGTTCCTTGTCGGCGATCCAGCGCACGCGACAACCCAAATGCGTGCAGATGTTGGACATGGCGATGAACTCGCGGCCGTCCTCCGTCAGAACGAAGGCCGCAATCTGCTCTTCGCTGACGATCCAGCCCGCCTGGCGCTTGACCGTCGCCTTGAACAGTGTCGGAGTGTTGAGGGGAACTTTCGACGCCGCACCCAGCGGAAGCCAGGTCTCCTCCTGCTGCGAACGGAGGGCCGGCCCGAACAGGTAGGCCAGCGCCGGGATGCCAAATCCGAGGCTGACCAGGCCGCCGATGGCCCACGTCACGAAGCCCAGAAAACCACGGCGGCCGACAGGAGTGGTGGACGAAGCGGACGAGGCGGACATTGTGCTCCTCCTGGCGTTAGAAAAGGTCCCGGCCCTGTGCCGCGGGTTTCCTCGGCCCGTATGGGGTGGAATCCCCATATCGGATGGGGCGGCTACCCCAAGGGGTAGTTTGGTGGACTGGCCTTGGTTGAGTTAGTGAATTCTCTCACCTGCCCCTGTGCAAAATGTCACCCAAGGGGGCAGCCGAGAGGATTCTACCCTGCCCGCGTGGGCAGGGTAGCGACCGTCACGCTGGCCGAGGGGCTACTCGGGGGCGCCGGCCTCGATCCATTGGCGGACCAGATCCAGTTCGTCTGGCGTCAACTGACCGAAGTGCGGCTGGGCAGCGGCCTGTTTCTGAACCAGCAGACTGGCCTCGGGGTCGCCGGGGATGATCGCCGGCCCGCTGGACCCACCCGCCATCACGCCGGCGTAGGTGGTGAGGTCGAGCCCCTGGATGCCCGATTCCCCGTGGCAATTGCCACAGCGGGCCGTCAGCAGAGCGCCAATCGAGCTCGCGTACGTGGGCGGGCCGGAGACGGTCGCAACGGCTGCGGGCGTCGGGGTGGGAGGCAGCTGCGAAAGCAGAATCTCGCGCAGCGCGGGCGCGTCGAAACCGGCGTAGGTCCACACACTCCCGTGGCAGGCGCTGTTCGAGCAGAAGGATGAATTGTCCGTCCCGCCGGGGTTCGAGGTCGTGTGGCAGCTCGAGCAGGTTGGGTCGAAGACCTGGCGGTGGAGGCTGATCCAGTTGGGATTGAGGTGAGTCTGCGGCTCCGGGCCGCGGCTGATCTCGATGTCCGCCACGAGGTCTCCGGCCTGGACCACGACCGGGATGGAGTGGCACAGGTTGCACTCGAGACGCACCGCCTCGCCCTGCTGGTTGAGATGCTTGCCGTCGTGGCAGCGGAAGCACCCGGGCGAATCGTCGTGCCCGATGTTGTTGGGATGCGAGTCCCAGTCCGATTTCTGCTCCCGGAAGACGGATTGCCGGTAGGTGTCCTGAAGCACGCCGACGGCGGTGCGGATCAGGTCGGCCTGCTCACCGTAGAAGTCGGGGTAGGACTCGCGGTAATAGTCCTCCAGGCCGGCAATGCCCTCGAGGGCGGCCTCATCCGTGGGGTACTCCGCCGCCAGAACCTCGACCGCCTTGAGCCGGATCTCGGGGATCATGGGGGAGATGAGTCCGATCCCCATCAGGCGCTCGACGCTGTCGGCAGGCGGATAGACCAGGTGGGTGATGCGGTTGTGGCAGGTGATGCAGTCCATGAGCTTGAGCGAGGCCGGATCGACAGTCTGCGGGTCGAGGCTCGATTCCACATCGAGGTAATCGGTGGCGTTGCCCTCGTCATCCACGACGCGGACGAAGGGGATGGTCTGTTCCTCCGGATCCTCGGGCAGGTAGAAGACCTGGTTCTCGATGTGCCAGTGGATGCCTCGCCCGAGGCCGAGGCGCTTGGTGCCGCCTCCGGTCTTGAGGATGAGGTACGTGGAAGAGGGTGTGTTGCTTCGGTCTTCGGCGTAGTGCCGGACCTCGCGCAAGCTGTCGTCGGAGAACTTCTCGGGGAAGTGGCAGCGCTCGCACGTCTCGCGGGCCGGGCGCAGATCGTCGGCCCGGATGGGGAACTCGTAGCGCTGGAAGGCCAGCGAGATGATATGGCGCACGTCCCCGGCCTTGCGGGTGACGCGCGTGGCGATGAAGCCCCGGCCGATATGACACTCGACGCAGTCGATCCGCGCGTGGGGCGAGGTCAAATAGGAGGTGTACTCGGGCGGCATGGTGTGGCAGGCCGTGCCGCAGAACTGAGGCGAGTTGGTGTAGTCCCAGGCGTAGACCCCTGCCACGAGCACGACCATGGTCAGCAGGCCCAGCACGGCGTAGGGCAGCACCCGGACCCACACCCTCGAGCCAGGTGGGGGGAAGAAGAAGCTACGCAATGCCCGGCGCAATCGATCCATGCAGACCCTCCAGAGGTCGTCGAGGATACTCTATTTCTCGGGAGCGCCGGCGTCGATCCACAAGCGGATCTGGGTCAGCTCGTCGGGGGTGAGCTGTCCCGGATGGTTGCCGGCGACCTGCCGCAGAATGAGGAGACTCGTCTCGGGCTCACCCGGCAGGATGACCGCGCCGCTCAGCCCGCCTTGCATGGCCGCGGCGTAGCTGCTCAAGTCCAACCCGCCCAGTCCGCCGGAGCCGTGGCACATCGTACATCGGCCGGCAAAGACAGCGCCGATGCCTCCGTCCCAGGTCTGACTCTGGGCCTCGGGGAGCGGGGGCGCGGGTGATGGAGTCGGAGCCGGCGTCGGAGTCTGGGGAACAAACGCGGGTCCGGCTTCGCCCGGCGGCAGCGTGAGAATCGCAGTTTCTTCGAGCGTGACGAAGCGAATCAGGCCATAGCTCAGCGCGGCGGTCAGAACCACCGCCGCCGGGACGAAGATCTGCATGCGGCGTCTTGCCTCTGCCGTCGAGGGCGGCGCCGGCGCGCGGCCGCTCACGATTTCGGCCAGCTCCGCCGGATGTTCGTGTTCCATCTCCTCGCGCGTGAGCCGGCCGGTGAGCATGCTGAGGTTGAGGTGGCGCAGGTGGACGTGATAGAAGTGCCAGATCACGATGGCCAGGACCGCCAGGATGGCTTCCCATCCGTGAGCGGCTTTGGCTGCAGGAATGGCTTGCCCGGGCAGAGCTCGGGCCGTGGCGATCGGATTCCACATCATGAACCCGGTCACCGCCATGATGACCGTCCCCCACACGACCGCCAGGTATTCCACCTTCTCGGCATAGCTGTAGCGGGCGTAGTAGGCCTTGCGCCGACGGCGTCCCAGGTAGACCAGGACATCCTGAAGCAGATGGCGGAAGTCCTCCGGGACCGGCAGAATGGACAGGCGGGAGCGTCGAACGACGACTCGATACAGCACGCCGATCAGATGGTAGATGGCCACAACCATCAGAACGATCGAGGCCGAACGATGAATCAACCGCGTGGACTCGATACCGCCCAACACTCGCAGGATGAGCTCCCCGGCTCCGGATGTGGCGAATTTCTGCGCCAGGCCGGTGATCCCCAGCGTGGAGAAGGCGATCAGAAACACTGCGTGCTCGATCCGTTGCGAGAGATCGAAGCGCGCGATCGTCGTCGGGGAAGGTTGGGGCGGCGTCCCGGCTTCACTCATGGTCGGGGTCCGGGCTTGGGCTTTCTTCAGCGCGAGGTGCGCTCTGGTCGTCGGGTGGGGGTGGCGCGATTTCCTGGGTATCGGGCGGCGCAGGTTCCTCCGCGGTGGTCGCCTGCGTTGGCTCAGGCGACTCGACAGGAGCGGATTCCTCGGCCGCCGGAGGCGCCGGCTCCGCTGGCGGGGGCTCGACGACGGGGGCCGCCGGTGGAACATCCGCCGGTGGCAAGGCTGGCGGACGCTTCGGCAACCGACGCCGAAGCTGCCACATGGCGTCCAAAGCCACCAATGCCGCCATGCCGCCGAGCGTGGCCGGGATGAACAGCTTGTAGAAGAGGTCGACGGCGTAGACCAGCGGAGTCTTGTCCGGGGAAGGGATGTAGTGCGACAGCCACGCGTCCGGGAAATTGGCCGTGGCGGTCGGGTGGCAGCGTTGGCAGCGAGCCAGGAGGTTCTCCCGCACCTGCAACCCCTTCCGCGGGTCGTCGGTGCGGCGGATATCGTGAATGCCGTGGCAGTCGTAGCACACGGGCTTGTTGGTCTCGGCGTCGGGCGTGATCTTCTCGAACAATGTCACCGTCGTCCCGTGGAAGTCGGCGACATACGTCTGCAGCACGCGCGTCGACAGGCCGTACTTGTCCATGATGCCCGCGTCGGTGTGGCAGCGGGCGCACATCGAGGGCGAGCGCAGACGGAACTCGGTTGTGGTGGGGTCCTCGATGTTGTGGACGCCGTGGCAGTCGATGCAGGTAGGAACGTCGGGGTTGCCCTCGCCCAGCAGCGCCGACCCGTGGACGCTGGTCAGGTACTTGTCGTAGATCGTGCTGTGGCAGCGGGCGCACGTCTGGGGGATGCGCGTGCGCGCCTCCGGCAGAATCTCGCCGGCATCGTCGTCGGTCATGCGCTGGATGTCGTGCGAGCCGTGGCAGTCGGTGCATACGGCTGCCGCCGGCTGGCCGGCGGCGCGCGCCCGCTCGTGAACGCTGTCCTGAGTCAGCGCGTATTCGCCGGCGTGGCACGCCTGGCAGGCGGTGTACATCTGCAGCACGAACTCGCGCCGGCTGGCAGGCTCGAACGGCGGGTGAGGAAATCCGGTGATGTTGGTGTGGCAATCGACGCAATTGAGATTCTGCTGGCCGTGGACCGAGCGATCGAAAACCAGCGGGCTGACATACAGCGAGAGGACCTCTCCGCTGGGCAAGGTCCGCGTCTGGCCCGGCTGGCCGTGGCAGGCCAGGCAGGTGTCGTTATCGATATCTTGAGGCGGAGGCGTGAAGGGCCCAGGAGCCGCCAGGAACGGGAAGGCGACCAGGGCGAGGAGGAGGGGTAGCCAGAAAGGCAGACGTCGGCTCACTCGCCATCCCCCGGAGTCTCGTCCGAGGCCGGCTCTCCGGTCAGCCGCTCGAACTCGAGCGCGTGATGGCGGCGCATGTCGCGCTCATTGAGGCGTCCGGTGAAGATGCTGAAATTCAGGCGCTCGAGGTGGACGTGATAGAAGTGCCACAGCACGACGAAGATGGCCGAGACGATCGCCTCGCTGCTGTGCGCCAACTTGGCCGCCGGGATGATTCCGCCCGGCAGCAGCCGGGTGAACAAGGTTGGGAACCACAGCAGAAGTCCCGAGACAATGAGGATCCCGAATCCAAAGAAGATGAACCAATAGGTGAACTTCTGCTCGAAGCTGTATTTGCCGTATCGCGGCGGCCGGGGCGCAAGAAACAAAAGGTAGCGAATCATCTGCCCGGCATCGCGCACATCCTGACCGGTGGGGAAGATATCGCCCGAAAGCTTCCGGCGCGCCATCAACACCAGGCCGCGGCCGACGTGATACAGCGCCTCGAGCACGAACATCGCCGCCGCCGTGCGATGGATGGTCTGCACCAGCTCAACCCGCTCGGGCGTGGCCAGGATGTAGTGGCTCCAGGAGGTATTGCGATACTTCTGCGGAAGACCGGTCAGGAGCAGGACGGTAAAGGTGAGGATGATCAGCGCGTGCTCCCAGCGCTGGCCGAGGTTGAAGCGCGGGAAGGTGCGCTCGGTGCGGACCTCGTCGTGGGCGGGCGTGGTCATCGCAGCGCCCTCCGGATCCGATCGACCGTGGCGCGAAGGATCTGCAAGCCGACGTAGATGGCCGACAGGACCAGAACGAACGGCACGAGCTGGGAGTAGAAGGCCTGGGTGTAGAAGACGAAGGGAGTTCGCTCGAGGCTGACGCGGTTGTGCCCGGTCCAGGCCCCCGTCCAATTGGGTCCGGCCTCCGGATGGCATTGCTGGCATGTCGTCAACAGGTTCGCCGGATTGACGCGCGACCGCGGATCGCCGGTGCGGCGGATGTCGTGAATGCCGTGGCAATCGGTGCACACGGCGCTTTGATGCCAGATCGTCGGCCAGTTGGCTTTGTAGACCGAGATATCCACGCCGTGAAACGACAGGTTGTACAGGCTGTAGACGTCGGCCGAGAGGCCGTAGCGGGCCATCAGCTCGGGGTCGGCGTGGCAGCCGGCGCACATCTCGGGCGTGTCGACGCGGAATTGCGCCGTGCGCGGATCGCCGATGTTGTGCACTCCATGGCAGTCGGTGCAAACGGGCACGTCGGTGTTGCCTTCCTGGATCAGGGCCGCGCCGTGCACGCTCTCGGCGTAGGAGGCGTACATCTCGGTGTGGCACTGGCCGCAGATCTCGGAGATGTGCGCCCGAGGCTCATCCGGCGGATGGACGTCGTGGGCACCGTGACAGTCGGTGCACACCGGCGCATCCAGATTGCCGGCGGCGGCCACCTGAGCATGCATGCTGTCGAGCGTCTTGTCGTAGTTGTCGGCGTGGCACTTCTGGCACGCCAGGTACAGGTTGCGCGCCAGCTCCCGGCGCGTGGCGTATTCGATCGCCGGGTGAGGGTAGGTGGTGATTTCGGTGTGGCAGGCGCGGCACTCGATGCCCAGAGGGCTGTGGACCGAAGCTCGCAGCGTTTCCTCGGACAGGGTCAGCGAAAGGCTCTCGCCGTTGGGCAAGGTAAGGCTTAACCCCTCCTCGCCGTGGCAGCTGAGGCAGTAGGCCTCGGTTTGCGTGGAGGGCTGTGGAGGAGGGTCCGCGCGTGGCTGAGCGAGGACGACGGCCGGGAAGACCACCGCCGCCAGGATCCCGCCGGCCAACGGCACCAACAGGCGCCGGCCGAGGGTCATGACGAGCGACCTCGGGGCGCCTGGCCGGACGATTGGCCGTTGCCGTTCGGCGGAGGGGGCGGCGGTTGGCTGATGAGGCCCCACTTGCGCAACAGGTAGGAAACGCCAAGCATGATCGCCAGCGGCAGCAGACAGCGAAGCATGAACAGCAGGGCGACGATCAGGGGATTGGCCGTCGGCTCATCCATGACGTTGGCCCGTAGCATGACCTCGGCGTTCTGTGAAGGAAAACACACTATACGTCCGTGCGGCGCGCATTGTCAACGACCGGTCAGGGCAAGGAACGAACGTAGGGGCGTTCCTGCGAACGCCCCTACCATTCCGGGTGGGGCAGGCTCCCCGATCGGGCAGCGGGTCTACGGTCACGAAGGACGCGAGGCGGGGTGACGGTCGAACAGCGGCAAGAACTTCACTCCCAGCGTGAACATCAATAGGGCATAGCCCACCACGCCGAGTGCGATGCCCCATTCGGCCAGGCTGGGGGTGTAGGGCTGCGGCAGGGTGGCTGCGGCCGATCCGGGAGAATAGGCGAGCGGAACCACCAGCCCGGAGACGGTCACGTTCCAGCGGTGAATGACGATGCCCGCGGTCGCCAGCAGCGAACCTGCGACCAACGCCGAGGGCCGTCGCCGGAAGCGCGGCACGAGAAACAGGATGATCGGAATCACGAGGCCCAACAGGATCTCGCCGACCCAGAAGCCAAACCCGTACGGTGTGTATTCGTTGAGCACGAACAGGGCGCGGTCGGCGGCGGGCGTTCGCCCGTAGTAGCTCACCGCGGCCAGATCCCACATCTTGATGTAGAGGTAGGCCAGGAGTCCCAGCCCGCTGAAGCGGGCGATGGTGCGCAGGACGTCCGGCGGAACGACGCGCCGCCCCGTGATCCACTGGATGACGATGGCCGCGGCCATCGTCAGGGCCGGGCCGGTGGCCATGGCCGAGACGATGAACATGATCGGCATGCTGGGCTTGAACCAGATCGGACGCGAGCGCAGCACTCCGTACGTGGCCCCCAGCGAGGACTGGTGGAGAAGGGAGATGAGCAGACCGGCGACGGCCAGCACCGGCGCGGCGCGATGGATGCCGTGCGCGATCTTCTTCAGAACCGGCCAGCGGGCGAAGAAGGGCAATTCGGCGATGACCGGCGCGAACTCGATCATCAGGATGGTCAGGTAGATCGTGATGCACCAGGTGATTTCCCACAGCACCGAGTGGATGTTCCAGTACACCCACGGATGCCAGAACCGGTCGGGGCGGCCGATGTCCATCACCAGGGTGAGCAGCGCGGAGGTGTAGCCGATGAAACCGACATACACCGCGAGGCGCACGATCGACTGAAAACTCTTCAGGCCGAAGAGGTACACCACGGCCGAAAGGGTGAAGGCGCCCGCGCCCAGAGCGATCGCCGAGAGATCGATCGTGATCCACAGACCCCACGGGACTCCGTCGCTGAGGTTGGTGACGACCAGTCCTTCGGTGAGGACCTGATAGGCCGCGATCAGCCCGATGAACAGCGCCAGGCCGAGGAAGGCGAACCAGGCCAGCATCCCCGGTGTGAAGATCGGCGCCCGGCGGGCCTCGGGAGCTGCGGTCAGAGTCGAGGCGGCCATGGCTACAGGCCCTCCTTCGGAGGCACGTAGTACACGCTCGGCTCCGTGCCGAGCTCTTCCCTCAATCGCACGGTGGGATTGCCGGCGATGGCCTTCGAGACCGGGCTGTTGGGATCGTTGAGGTCGCCGAAGACGCGCGCGCCGACCGGGCAGATGTTGACGCAGGCGGGCGTGGCCTCCGGATCGATTCCGGGCACGAGCTCGTTCGCCAGCCCGGCATCGATGCGATGGATGCAGAATGTGCACTTCTCGACCACGCCGCGCGGCCGGCGCTCGACTTCGGGTGTTCCCCAGGTCGGGGCGAAGGCGTTGACGTCGCTGCGCGCCTCCCAGTTGAACTTGCGGGCGTCGTAGGGGCAGGCCACTTCGCAGTACCGGCAGCCTATGCAGCGGTCGTAATCCATCACCACCAGGCCGTCCTCGCGCACGTACGTGGCCTTGACCGGGCAGACCTCGACGCACGGTGCGTGCTGGCAGTGCAGGCACGGCCGGCTGAAGAAGAAGCGACGCCCGGCGGACGTCTCGTCGGGCTGAACGATATTCCATGGACGATCGGAGGCGACGTCATTGGTGGCCGAGCACGCCCGCAGGCAGTATTCGCAGCCGATGCAGCGGTCGAGGTTGATGAGCATGCCCCAATGCTGTCGGCCGGCGGGGTGGCCCGTGGTGGAGACGCCCTCGATCTGGCTCTGCTTCAGATTGGCGAAGGGCGACAGTGGCCCGGTCGTGAGCGCCTGGGCGGCTACGACCGAGCCGGCGGCCGTGGCCGCCATGGTCAGGAAATCGCGCCGGTTCAGTTCAACCTTGACGCGGCGGCGCGTCTTAACCTTCCGACTCATCATCCACCTCGAACTGCTCGTCGACCACCTTGAGGCGTCGGCCGACGATCCAGGCCGCGACGCCTCCCGTCATCAGTCCGACGATGGCTCCCTGGGCCAGGCCGGTGTACAGCCGGGCGGTGCTGCTGGCCTCCAGAGAGGCGATGGTCTCTTCCTGGGCGTGGATCGTCTGCTTCAGTTCCTCGGGATCGATGGTCTGGACTTCTTCCAGATCGCCCGTCAGCGCAATGATCGTGTCGCGTGAGTGGACCGTGTCCTGATGGCAACCGATGCAGGCCTCCGAGCCGACGGTGAAGGTGTGCCCGGTGGCGACCAACCCGCCCACGGGGGAGGCGGCTTCGGAGGGCGTGGCCATGTGACAGCTCGAGCATTCCAGGCCGGCGTTGGAGTGGGTGCTGTGGGCAAAGGATTGCCCGGGATCATTGTGGCAGTTGGTGCACAAAGCCGTGATGGTTTCGGCCATCGGGGTCTGCGAATGCGGGTTGTGGCACGATTGGCAGTTGAGGCCGATCTCGCCGTGGCGGCTGGCGCGCCACTCGTCGGTCGTCGTCTTGTGGCAGCTGGAGCACAGCGACGCGTCCGGCGTGATGGGCATCGGCCGTTCGGGGTGGCCCATCTGGAACGGGCCGTGACAGGCTTCGCACGTGACACCCTCGTCGGCGTAGCTATTGCTGACGGCGTCGTATCCCGTGGTGTGGCACGAGAGACAGGTGAACTGGCTTCCGAGGGCCTGCCAATCCTGCTGGAAGACGGGCGAGGAGAAGGCCTGGGCATGGCGCGTCGTCTGCCAGGCTTCGTGGATGTCGGCGTGGCAGTTGCCGCAGAAGT
>DASSGB010000045.1:0-6683 GCA_035693825.1 Anaerolineales bacterium | reverse complement strand
GCGACAATCCAGTCGGGTTGATACAGGAAGGCCCACACGGCCTCATCGACCAGGATTTCCTGGGCGCGCCGGGCCAGCTCCGCCCGTTCCGTCGGGTCACGGCTGAACGTCCCGTCTTCGATAATCTGGTCGAGCTCCTCGTTGCAGTAGTTGACGAAGTTGGGGAACGAGCCGCACTTGAAGTTCCAGGTCAACTGGTAGAACGGGTCGTTGCCCCACGAGTACCACTCCTGGATGAAGAAGGGCAGTTCGTGGCTGTTGATCAACCCGGAGAACTCCGCCGTGGGCACCGCGTTAATGGTGACCTCGATGCCGATCTCGGCCAGCCCAGACTGCACCCAGGTGGCAGCGTCCACGCGTGTCTGGTCTTCCTGCGGGACGGTCAGCTCGACCTCGAAGCCGTCCGGGTAGTCGGTCTCCGCCAGCAGCGCTCGGGCCTCATCCAGGTCTGCCTCGCCATAGGTCCAGAATTCGTCGGTGTGCCCCTCCATACCTTCGGGAATCGGGCTGGTCGGTTGGCGGCCATAGCCGTAAATCACGTTCTCGACGATAGCCTCGTAGGGAATCGCCATCGACACCGCCTGCCGCACGCGCTTGTCGTCAAAGGGAGGCACGTTGATGTTCATGCCCAGGTGGTAGACGCGCGTGGTGGGGATAGCGTGAATCGTGATGTCCGGATCCGCGTCGAGTTCGTTCAGGTCGCTATAGGGAATGCCGAGCGCAACATCGACATCGCCCGCGCGGAGCAGTTGCTCGCGGGTCGCCGCGTCCGGCACGACGCGGAAGACCATGCCCGAGTTCTGGAACCATTCAGGACCGCGCCAGTAGTTCGGGTTCGGCTCGAAGACGTACTCGGTGCCAGGATTCCACTCCGTGATGACGTAGGGCCCACTGGAGTTGGCATTGGTGTGATGCCACTCGTCGGCCCAGGGATCGTCCGTGGTAGCGTGGGCATCGCCGGTGGCCTTGCTGATCGCGCCGAACACCTGGAAGGCGATGATGGTCTCGGTCAGAGCGGCCGGGCGGCTGGTCGTGATCCGCAGCGTGTAGTCGTCCACCACCTCAACGTCATCCGGCGAATCGAGGGCCATGAACGGGGTCAACAGCCCGATGTAGCCCGGCCCCTGCATCGCGCGGTCGAAAGTGTACTTGTAGTCCTGGGCCGTGATGGGCGTGCCGTCGGCAAACCTGGCATCCTGACGCAAATGGAAGGTGAACACCGTGCCATCCTCTGACACTTCAAAGCTTTCGGCGACAGCGCCCTCGAATTCGCGTTGCCCGATGAGTTCGCCGTTTGGGTTCTCGACGAGCTTCTGCCGGATGAGTGGCTCGTACAGGTTCGCAGTGGCGTCGTACGCGCCCAGGCTGCGGAACTGCATCAACTCCACGTGATCGATGTCGCTGTCGTAGGCGACGACAATCTGTGGTTTAGGGACTGGGGTTGGCTCCGGGGTCGCCGTGGGCTTCACCACCGGCACGGCAGTGGGTACTGTGGTAGCCATGGGCGAAGGTGCGGCCGTCGGTGCGGGTGCGCAGGCAGCCAGGATGATGGCCAGCGCCAGGGAGCCGATCAGCCCCATGCGGCAGGGGCCATGCATTCGTTTTGCGTTCATCTCTACTTTCCTCCTGGTTCGATCCTCGCGCCAGGGCCCCACTCACGTGAGACATGCCTGGCTTGCCGGATAAGATGCTTGGGTAACCGGTGTCTTCGTCGTCCACATCCCTCCTGTCTCACGTATGTTTCTCTCTTTCCTTCGACGCCCGCAGAATCTTCTCGCCGGTGATGGGCAGTGAGGTGAGCCGGGCACCGGCGGCGTGATAGACGGCATTCGCCAGAGTGGCGGGCGGTTCGATGACAGGCGACTCGCCCAGGCCCTTGACACCGAACGGCCCGCCTTCCACCGGATGCTGCACGATGATCGCCTGCACGTCCGGGACGTCGGCGAAGGTCGGGAGTTTGTAATCGGTCCAATTGTTATTCAGCACGTGGCCATCGCGGTAAACGATCTCCTCCATCAAAGCCATCCCGATACCCTGCGCCACGCCACCGTGAATCTGGCCTTCGATCAGGGTCGGGTTGACCGCGTGGCCGATGTCGTGCGCCGCCGCGTACCGCACCACGGTGACCTCGCCCGTGCCCGGATCCACTTCCACCTCGGCTGCATGGCAGTGAAAGCTCGGATAGTGGAAGGCCGGATACAAACAGGAAGTCATCCGCGATGGGTCATAGGCGGCCGGGTCGGGGTAGGATTGTCCGCGACCGTGTAGATCGCCTTTCGTATCCAGCTTCGCCAGATCGGCCAGTGAGATGCGTTCGCTGGGCGAGCCTTTCCCGACGACGGCCCCGTCGCGTAGTTCCAGATCATCGGCGGGGACTTCCAGTATCTTCTCCGCCAGATCTTTGATCTGCCGGATGAGGTCGGCGCAGGCGAACTGCGCCGCCCGCCCCACGTTGAACAAGGTGCGGCTGCCCTGCGAGCCGAAGTCCCACAGGCCGCTCGCGGTGTCGGCGACGACGAGGCGGACATCGTCCAGGCCCACGCTCATCATCTCGGCCACGACCTGTGGCACACCGCCCATGATCGCTCCCGTGCCGATCTCCTGAGTCCCCAGGGTGATGATGATCTTGCCTCCAACGTCCAGCCGGGCACGGCACATCGACAGGCCACCGGTCGTCGTCCACCACCCACAGGCAAGACCCTTGCCGTGGTTGGGGCCGGCAGGTTTGCCCCACTCGATGGCGGCAGCGGCCTTCTCCAGACATTCGCGCAGTCCGACGCCGCGCAGGATCTGGCCGTTGGCCGCTTCGTCGCCTTCCTCAACAATGTTGCCTAGCCGAAAGCCCAGCGCATCGAGGCCCAATTTCTCGGCGATGATGTCCATGTGCGATTCGAGCGCGAAGTTCGCTTGCGGGCCGCTAGGCCCACGATACGCGCCGAAGTTGGTCTTGTTCGTATGTACTGCGTAGACGTCGATCTGGACGTGGGGAATGCGGTACGGGCCGGCCAGCACCAGGCAACCCACAGAAGCCAGTTCGGGGCCGGAGCCGGCGTAAGCGCCGGTGTCGAGAATCATGCACGCCTGGCGAGCGACGATCGTCCCGTCTTTTTTCACGCCGGTTTTGATGTAGAGCCGGCAGGGGTGGCGCGGCAACCCCGCCGCCAGTTCTTCTTCAATCGGCGTCACGATGCGCACCGGCCGGCCGGCCTTGCGGGCCAGCAAGGCGACGAAGGGTTCGATCTGTGGATACAGCTTCGAGCCAAAGCCGCCACCGATGCCCGTGGGGACGATCCGCACATCGCTCTCCGGCACGCCCATCACGTGGGCCACGTTGGTTCGGATCCAATAGGGGAGTTGCGTGTTGCTGTAGACCGTCACCTGGCCGGCCGAGTCTACCACGCCGATGGCGACGCGCGGTTCGACGTGCGCCTGGTGGACGCTCTCAGTTGAGAAGCTATCTTCAAAAATGGTGTCGGCCTCAGCAAAGCCCTGCGGCACATCTCCCTTATGCAGAGTCGAGTGGCAGCAGACATTCCCTTTCCGCACCAGCCCATCCTCGGCTTTGTACGATGCCCAGTCTTCGTGGATCAGAAGCGCGCCTGGCTGCATCGCCGCTTCAGCGTCAGTGATGATCGGCAAGGGTTCGTATTTGACCGCGATCAGCCGCGCGGCTTCTTCGGCGATCTCCGGTCTGGTCGCGGCGACGATCGCCACCGGCTCGCCGGCGTAGCGAACCCGGTCGCGAGCCAGGGGCGGCTGATCCCACACGGTGCCCGGCATCATCACTCCGGGTAAGTCCCGGCCGGTGATGATCGCGCGCACGCCCGGCAGCGCCTCGGCCCGGCGAGTGTCCATATCCACAAGGCGGGCATGGGGATGCGGGCTGCGCAGCACCTTGCCGTGCAGCATGCCGGGCATGCTGAAGTCCATCCCATAGACGTACTCGCCTGTCACTTTGGCGCGAGCATCCAGTCGAGGCATGGCCTGACCGACGATCCGCTGCTCGTTCACGTAGCGTTCCTCCCTGCCTCGATCGCGGCGCGCAGCGCGCGGCGGATATTGACATAGCCGGTGCACCGGCAGATGTTCCCGGCCAGCGCGCGCGTGAGTTCCTCACCGGTAGGTCGAGGATGGGTCGCCAAAAGAGCCGCTGCTGAGACGATGAATCCAGGCGTGCAGTATCCGCATTGGACGCCACCATATCGAATAAAGGCCTCCTGAACCGGATGCAGCTTGCCTTGACCAGCAAGACCCTCGATCGTCATGATGCGCTTGCCATGGGCACGCACGGCCAGGAACAGGCAGGAGTTGACCGCGCGGTCATCGACCATCACCGTGCATGCCCCGCACTCACCCTCCTGGCAATTCGATTTGGTGCCGGTCAATGCCAGGTCCTCGCGCAGCACTTCGAGCAGCGTGCGATGAGGCTCCACCTCCATGAAATACTCCTGGCCGTTGACATTGAGCTGGATGGGGAGTTGGCTCATCAGCGATCTCCTCCTCGAGCCGCGCGCTCGGCGGCTTTCAAAACGGCGCGCTCGACGAGTGTTTCCACGAGCATCCGCCGGTAATCAGCCGACGCGCGCACGTCGCTGATCGTGCCCGACCCCTCGCGTGCCTGGCGCGCTGCCTCTCGGACGCGAGAGGGTTCGATCTTCTGGCCGGTCAGAAGATCTTCAGCCTGCCTGGCCCGGAACGGATTCGGCGCGGCGGCACCTAACGCGATGCGCGCCTCGACACACGTCTGGCCATCTCCGGCCAGGCTGACGCGGGCGGCCGCGGCGACGATGGAGCAGTCGACGGCGTGACGCCGCATCACTTTGAGAAAGGCGGTGCCTGTGCGCGGTGGTGCCGGCGGAACGTCGATCTCGGTCAACACCTCGGCCGGCCGGATCGCCGTTTGATCCGGACCGGTGAGGAAGCCATCGAGCGGCGTCGTCCGCTCGCCGTCCGGCCCGACCAGCCGTAGCTGCGCGTCGAGGCAGAGCAGAGGCGGGACCATATCGGCTCCGGGCGATGCTTTGCAGATATTCCCGCCCACCGTAGCCATGTTCTGCACCTGTCGCCCGCCAAGCATCCAGGCAGCCTCCAGCAGGCCGTTCCATGATGGACGGTCCGCCACAGCCTCAGCCAGATCAGAAATGATGGTGAGGGCACCGATGCGCAGGCCGCCATTAGCCTGCGCGCCCTCCAGCCCCGGAACTCTCCACAGGCTAATCACGTGGCCGGGGCGGCGCTCGCCGTGCTTCATGTCGACCAGCAGCGCGGTGCCACCAGCCAGAAGCGCTGCCGCGTCGCCATACTGGATCAGCAGGGCGACAGCCTCATCGAGTGTTCTCGGCTGGTGATACTCGAAACGGATCACAGCCGTCCCTTTCCAGCGCCGGCCTGCGCGCTGGCGGCAGGTTCGAGCGCTCCAGCTCCACCGGCAACTGGCAGCATAAGAGTCACCTCGTCGCCGTCAGACAGAGGGGTCAGCTCCCCCTGCAACTGTCGTGCGTCTTGGCCGTTGACGATTACCAGCAGATTGTCGGACAGCACACCGCGCTCTGCCTGTCGCCACCAAGCGAGCAGAGTTCCGACCGTCGCCCCTTCGGACAGAGTAACGGTCTGGCTCCGAAAGCGGCTCGGGCGATTACCAAAGCCGAAGAGGCGCAACCGGACGACGATGCCCTCTTTCACATCGCCACCCCTGCCAGGGCCCAACGCGTTCGCTGTGTTTGAAAGCCAGAATAGCCACTGATAAATAGCTTGCGCGGGTCGTCCACCTGCTTACCGCTTTTGATCAGCGTCGCGAAGATGCCTGCATCCCGGATGTCTCCGCCCACCTGCATGACCCCGGTTAACCGCCCCTCTTGGAAGATCAACCGGCGGTAAACCCCCTTCTCCTCATCGAGGGACCACTCACCCTCCCCTTTCACCTCACCGGCCCCGCCCGGCGGGGCGCAAGCAGCAGAGATGACCGGCAGGTCCCACAGACGTAGAGAGTTGGATCGGACGCCGCCGGCGTATTCCGTCTCCTGTCCGGCCAGGTTATAGCCGGCGATCCGTCCCTGCTGGACTGCGTTAAGCCAGTTAGCTAACACGGCCCGGCGCCGATCGTGCAGAACCGGGGCCTCGGCCACATCGCCTGCTGCATATACTCCCTCCAGGGTCGTCCGCAATCGATGATCCACCACAATGCCTTCAGCCACCTGTGCCCCTGCCCAGCGAGCCAAATCGGCGTTGGGCTGCCCTCCTACGGCCACCAGCAGGGCCTGGCAGGGCAGACACTCCCCTGTGCTCAAAACAACCTGGTCGACGGTACCATTCCGCGCCCGAACCTCGGTCAAGGTGACGCCGGTGCGCACGATCACACCATGGCGTTCCAGAAACCGACTCACCAAGGTTCCACCTGTCTCATCTAGCATGCCGGGCAAGATGCCCGGTGCTTGTTCGATGAGGGTGACCCGTCGTCGTCTGGAGACGACTCCTACGGCCTTGATCCCGACCTTGCCAGCTCCCAGCACCACCACATCCTGGGCACGCTCCAGCCCAGCCAGCGCCGCTTCCACTTGCTCCAGCCGGTAGGGGGTGAAGACGCCACCCGTCCGGATGCCGGAGATCGGCGGCAACATCCCCGAAGCACCGGTCGCCAGCAGCAGGCTGTCATACCCGATCCGCTGACCGCCAGCCGTGCGCAC
>DASSGB010000044.1:0-5722 GCA_035693825.1 Anaerolineales bacterium | reverse complement strand
GCCCGTCCGGCCGGGGTCGGCTTGCGGCCCGTCATCACAAAAGGGGCAGCCTGCGGGCGGGCATGCAGGACCTTGCGATACGAAGCCAACATGGCTTCGGCCGTCCGTTCCCAGGTGAATTCCTTCTTCACTCTTTGTTCCAACGCCGGAGTTCGAGGCGCGGCCAGCGCGACCTCCACGGCCGTCCGGATCGAGGCGGGATCGCTCGGGTGGCAATACCACGCCTCATCGCCGAAGTAGTCCCTCGCCGACCCGATGGAGGTCGATACGATCTTGCATCCGGCCGCCGCAGCCTCCAGGCTGACCAGCCCCGGCGTTTCCCGCCAGCTGGGCAGGGCATGCACCGCCGCCGAACGATAGACCTCCGGGAGCTGCTCATGAGGCAGGTGCTCGAGAAAGATGACGTTTCCACGGCGTGAAGCCGCGCTTCGACAGGCCGCGGCGTAATCGGCGTAGGCCTCCATCATCTGCCCAACAAACACAATGGGGACGGGCAGGTCGAAAAGGGCCTCGATCAAACCCAGCTGGTTCTTGACCGGGTAGATGGTGCCGACCTCGAGGATGAAATCGCGATACTCCAACCGCCTCGCGATCGACTCGCCGCCCGCGGCCTTGCCTTCCAGGATCGGATCCACCGCATTGGGCACCACGTCAACCTTCGCCTCGAAACCCCGACCCAACCCGAAGAGCCGGCGCAGGAGGGCGGTCTCACTTCGCGAGTTCGGCTGCACCCGTTGGGCGGTCTGGAGCAGCCGCCGCTGGGATCTCCACGCGCCACTGCCCGGGGCCTTCGTCCGCTGCCATCGCGAATACAGGTTCGCAGTGACACGCTTGCCCAGCAGCCGCGTGATGCGCGCCCACGGCCCTGACCCGGTGGAAGCGTTCTCGTACCAGAAAGGAGTCATGTCCCAGTAGATGGGCGATAGGACGACGGGGATGCCGGCCTTCTGCAGCCGCTCCATCAGCGCCCAAGCCGGTTGCGCATCCTGAAGGTTGAAGAGGTGGGCCAGGTCGCAGGCGGGGAGCGGTCCCTCAAGCGCCTCGGCGCCGACCGACTCCACGTCCACACCGAGCTTATCCAGTGCCTCACGGCTCTTCCACATCTGGACGGTGTCGCCGCCGGGAATCTGCGCCGCGTTGGGCCGGGAGTTGATGAAGAGGACCTTCACAGCGCGCCTGAGCCTTTGCCGTGTCGAACGGCGACGGCAGCCCGATCTCTCGGACGAGGCGCCGATCGATCTTCCCGTCGCCCACGCAAGAGCAAGGCGTCGGCGAAGAACTTCGCACCCCAGTTCAGCATCCGGTACGGCTCGTATTCCGCGTAGATCGGATGCGATCCCGAAATGCCCCCGGAGATCCCCGAGCGGCGCGAGCCGCGGTCCTGCGTTCTCTTCAGCTGGGCCACCATCCGATCCCCTGCCTGCCGATACTCAGCGTCGTGCGTGATGTCGTAAAGGCGCAACCACAAGATGGCCACCTGTGCGTCGCCCGGCAGACAGGTCCACCGGTCCTGCCAGCTCCATCCCGGCCCATAGCGGGCGGCCAGTTGACCATGGCGAAGGTACAGGTCCCTGAGGGCGACCGCGGACCGATCCGCCCGTTCGATCATCCGGTCGTCGCCGAGAATGAGACCGGATTCCAAGAGCCCTTCGATCGTGTAGGCGATGGTGTGAGTCAGCGGAAGTCCGTCCCGAGAGAACGAGGCGTTGGCAAACCAGCCTTCCGGCGTCTGCTGCGTGAGCACCCACTTCAGATTCCTCTGCGCGGCGAGCCGCAGTCCGCGTTTCGGATGGACGCCATCCAGGCGAAGGAGGCCCCAGGCGGTGCGCGCGTCGTAGCTGTTCGGCCTGCCCAGCGGTGTATGCGCCGCCCAGCTTCCATCGGCCTCCTGGATGGAGGCCAGCCACTCCCCGGCCCGGATTGCCGCCTGGAGATACGCCGAACGGGCCGTGGCCTCGAACGCGCTCACCAGACCGTGGATGACCTGGCCCGTGTCGAAAACTATGGGACGCCTCTCCCAATCCGGCCACAGCGGGCCGATAGGAAACGCGCCCGACGCGAGCTGGATGGTCAGCAGCCAATCCGCCATACGGATAGCCCGAGAGTGGAACTCGGTTTCACCACTTGCCTGGGCGTGGTCAAGAAGGGTAGGAATCAGATAGCCGGTGGTTTCGGGATACGCCGGGCCCCAAACGGCTTGCCGCAAGTCATAGAACGCCGAAACGCCTCCGCTGCCGATCGCGTCCTGAGCGGCGCTCAACCAGGCGAAGGTCGATCGCAGGTGATCGGCGTCCGATCCGAGGGCGAAACCTGTGCCGGACATCGAGCGCGCCACGCTCGACAAGACCGCCGCGTCCCGGCGTGTGCGCAGCGCCCAAAGCGAATCCCTCAACCGCGGGTCCAGGGCGCGTCGGACCCAGGCCTTCACCTTCGGGACGGACAATGTGTCGTGTTCCCCGTTCATGGGATGTCGAACTCTCGCCCCAGGAGGGCTAGGAGGCGGTCGCGGACCGGAGTCGGAGGAACAGACGGCACAACGCCGGATGTAACCTGTACAACCAGGACAGCCAGCGGTTCCTTGGATCGTAAGGGCCGAGACGTGCCGCACGTTGGAACCATTCGTCCACCGGCGCGGTCTCGATCGAAAGCCTGACGGCGCGCCCCGCCATGAGCCGGTACATGCGCGCCTGCACCTCAGCCGGCAGAGCGCCGAACTCCGCATGGCGAGTAAGCGCCTCTTGCCGCGCCGGCGCATCCGGCAGAAGGTTCACCAGCAGGTCGTAGAAGACGTAGGCTCGGACATCGAGCGAACACTGTCCGAACCGCTTGCGTTGCAGGGCGTTCTCCCGGCAGATCGCCAGGGACGCCCGTCGCCGCGCGTCGCTCGTGGTGATGCTGATGCTCGAGTCGTGCAGGCGGTACTCGCACGTGGGCGCTGCCAGGCGCCCGAACTCGCCGGACTCCGTGAACTTCACTTCGAAGTCCCAGTCGGGGCCGATGACGATGCGCGTGTCGTAGGCCAAGCGACGTTCAAGGATCGGCCGGCGTCGCAGCACCATGCACAACGGAGGCCCGAACACATCCGAGGCGCGAACGACCTGCTCGAAGATATCGCCCTCGAAGGGGCCCCGCCGCCGGCTGGAAAGGAGCGACAGTCGGTGGCCGGAAGGGTCGATATGGAAGCCGTCGCTATAGACTCCGCTGTGCTCCGGGTGGTCACGCAGATGATCGAGGGCCAGCTGAAGGTGATCGGGCAGGAAGCGGTCGTCGGAGTCCAGGAAGGCGACGAATTCGCCGTGCATCTCCTCCAGGGCGCGATTCCTCGCCGCGGCCTCGCCCCGACTGGGTTGGGAGAACAACCTCACCCGCGCCTCATCGTAGCCCCGGACCACTTCGGCTGTGCGGTCGCGCGAACCGTCGTCGACGACGATGAGTTCCCAGTCCCCATAGCGCTGCGCCAACAGGCTTTCGATGGCCAGGCCGATCGTGGTTTCGGCGTTGAGAGCCGGCATCATCACGGATACCAGCCCGGCCTGGATGCGGCGCGGCTCAGCCAAGGTCATCGGCGATCAACCTTTTCAGCGTGGTCGCTCGTAGCCAGGGCCGCCGTTGGAACCCCCTGGGCCTCGAGGCGCCGCAGATCGGCCTCGACCATCCGCCGTACCAGGGCCGAGAAGGTCACCCGGGCTTTCCAGCCGAGAATCTCCTCCGCTCGCGAGGCGTCGCCCCGCAGCTGGTGAACCTCCGCCGGGCGATACAGCTTGTCATCCACGACCAGGAACTCTTCCGGATCGAGATCCACATGCCGGAAGGCCTCGCGGACAAACTCCTGAACGCTGTGCGTTTCGCCCGTGGCCAGGACCAGGTCCTGCGGCTCCTGGATCTGCAGGATGCGCCACATGCCCTCGACGTAATCGGGGGCATAGCCCCAGTCGCGCCGCGCCTGCAGGTTCCCCAGTCGGAGCTCGGAGGCCAGCCCATACTTGATCCGGGCGGCGGTGCTGGTGATCTTGCGGGTGACGAACTCGAACCCGCGGCGCTCGGACTCGTGGTTGAAGGCGATCCCGCTGACGGCGAACATCCCGTAGGCCTCGCGATAATTGCGGGTCAGCTGGAAGCCGGCCACCTTCGAGATACCGTAGGGTGACCGTGGATGGAAATCGGTTCGCTCCGACTGGGGACTCTCGTCGGCCTTGCCAAACATCTCACTCGAGCCGGCGAAGTAGAAATGGCAGTCGGGGGCTTCCTGCTTCAGGGCCGACAACAGGTAGTGCGTTCCGTTGACGTTGATGGCGATGGTGGAGAACTCGTCGTCGAAGGAGTAGTCCACGAAGCTCTGCGCCGCCAGGTGGTAGCACTCGTCCGGCCGCACCTGTTCCACCACACGGAAGAGGCTGGCGTAGCTCTCCATGGAGCCGGCGTGAAGGCGCACCCGGTCGAGCAGGTGCTGGATGCGCCACAGCCGATGCATTGGATCCTCGAGCGCCACCCGGCGGACGATGCCGTGGACCTCGTAGCCCTTCTCGAGCAGCAGCTCCGCCAGGAACGAACCGTCCTGTCCGGTGATGCCGGTGATGAGGGCGCGCTTCGGTGCGGAGGGAGAGAATGAAGAGTCCAAGGGGTGACCTCAGGCCGTGGCCGGCTGCGGCAGGCGGGCGGCCGCCAACGATTCGGCGTTCTCGGCGCACACGCGGAGGATGTCGGCGATGCTGTGGATCTCAGCTTCGCCCACCGCCGTGCCAGTGGGCAGGGCCAGAACCCTGGCCGCCAGGCGTTCCGTTTCCGGAAGTGGGCGCCCGGTGGTGGATGCCTCGCTTACGTAGGGCTCCAGGCGATGGCATCCGGGATGGAAGTAGCGCCGCGCGACCACGTTTTCCGCTCGCAGGACATCTCGTATCCGGTCGCGTGTTCGACCGTCGGGCGGCCCCTCGATTTCCACAACGACGTACTGGTAATTGTTCTTCTCGGAGAGGTCGTACGGCACCAGCTCGATCCCCTTCAGCCCGTGCAGCTCGGCCTGGTAGTTCTGGTAGTTGCGGAGATTCACCGCCACCCATTCGTCCAGCGTCTCCAAGCTCCCCAGCCCCATCACGGCGCACACCTCGGGCATCTTCGCGTTCGTGCCCAGCCCGTCGACGACATCCTCTCCTAAGAAACCGAAGTTTCGCATCCGGCGCAGTTTTTCGGCCAGGTCGGGCGAACGCGTCACAATCACGCCGCCCTCGGAGCTGTTGACGATCTTGGTGGCGTGGAAGCTGAAGATCTCCGCCTGCCCGAACCCTCCGATGCTCCGGCCGCCGGCCGAGCAGCCGAGGGCATGGGCCGCGTCGAAAATCAATCCCAGACCTCTGCGCTGTGCGATCTCCTCCAGGGCCTCGACCTCGCACGGTCGACCCCACACATGGACGCCGATGATCCCGGTCGTGCGGGGGGTGACGGCCCGTTCGACTTCCTTCGGATCCAGGTTGTGCGTGCGTGGATCGACGTCGCAGAAGACCGGCGTGATCCCCTGCCAACGCAGGGCATGCGCCGTGGCGATAAAAGTGAAGGAGGGCAGGAGCACTTCGCCGTGCCAGCCCAGGGCACGAACCGTCAGCTCGAGGGCGGCCGTGGCGTTGCATACCGCCACCGCGTGCTCCACCCCCGCCAGATCCGCGACCTTGCGTTCGAACTCGCGGACGTACGGTCCATCGTTGGTCAGCCAGCGACGTTCGAGGAGATC
>DASSGB010000043.1:0-12737 GCA_035693825.1 Anaerolineales bacterium | reverse complement strand
AGCGCGACGAGAGGATTCCCCCACAAAGCCGGCCATGTCAAGTACATCGTGAGCGCCGCCACGCCTCCGTACATGACAAGCCCGGGCAGGGCGCGGCGTCCTCTGTGCGCGATCCAGTAGGCCGCCACAAGAAGACCCGCGAACGGCGCCAGCGCGCGGATCGAGGTGGCCATTCCCAGGACGACTCCACTCAGAACTACCGCGCCCCATCGCCTCGCCCATGCCCCCACCGTTTCAGAGAACGTCCGAGGGAGAGTCAGCCTCCAGAGACCCAGCGCGCCCGCGATCGATGCTAAGGACACGATAAGGCGTCCCCACACGAAGAAAGAAACAAGCTTTGCCTGGTAGGCAATCAGGGGTGTCTTGTGGGAGTCCTCCGCGAACCCTTTGAAGAGCGAGACGATCAACGGTGGCCCATACCCATCGTAGGCGTCCGTCAACAGTTTCGCGGCCACTGCCTGCAGCCGTCCAAGCCACCACAGGTCCAAGAGCGCCGCAAGCACGAGGGTTGCGCCGGCGGCCAGGGCAACTCGCGTCCTCACGCGGAGACTTCTCCACTCTGTGGCGATTCCTTCCCGATGGTGGGCGAGCGTCCCGTGGGGAGGCGCACCTCCAATCCTGAGCCGCGCCTCCACGGCCGTCCATCCGAGTTCCACCGATGCCATGAAGAACACCATCAGCGGGGTGTCCTTCTGGTTGATGAATCCATGCCCAAACAACACGGGTTGCGTGGTGAATAGCGCCGTTGCGAGGAGGGCCATTCCTCTCGGCAGAAGCCGCAGGGCAATTCGATAGAAGAACAACACCCCTACCAAGAACGTGATGTAGTTTGTCAGGTGCAAGCCGTCGTGCCACAGCCAGTTCGGATTCAGCGCCCGGAACAACCTCACGGCTACCGTGAAGACCATGAAGTAGAACGGGCCGTTGAAATAGTCGATTTCCGGCGACCCGAGCAGACTCCCTGTCTCATAGGCACTCAGGAATGTCCTGCCTACACGGTAGTTGATCCCTTCATCCATGGAGGCCCCGTAGTCCGTCAGCCTCAACATCCCTGCAAGAAGGAGCGTGCACGCGCCAATCAGGACAACACCGTACCTGGACGCAATTAGCTTCCGAAGCCCGGAGACGAACGAGATCGTCAGTCCTGAGGGGGCCAACCCCGAGGGGATCATCCGAACCTGTAGACTCTCGCCGAGACCAGATACCAGATGGTGGGAGTGAGAACGATCCCACCCCTCGGCATCCGATGGTGCGCCGCGGACCCCCGGATCTTACGGCACGGGGTCAACCTGTCAGCCGCGCGGATCGTCCTCCGGGTATGCCGGCTCCGCCGATCATGCGGCGACAGAAACTGATTGGGAATTCGATGAGCGCAGCTGAGAGTCGATTCACTCGTCAGGCTGCCGGGGAAGACCGGCCGCGCTTCGGTGGCCACGACGCGCATTCGCAGGAACCGCATCGTGGTTGATTGTATCAGCCAGAGAATTCGGGGCCCTGAGCTTCAGCTCCCATGTCTTCATTCGCCTTACCGACCTCTGGCCACGGGCCACGGCCTCACGGCTTGGCGAAGACGGCCGTAAAGTAGCCCCCGTACGGACTTCCGGCGAGGTAACGGTAGCCGATCCCGATATCCACGTAGTTGACGTTCATCAGATTGGCGCGGTGCGGGGCGCTGTTCATCCACCAGTCGAAGGCCTGCTGAGGGGCGCTGGAGGACGTGTTGCCGGTGGCATAGATGTTCTCCCCGATCCACGACCAGTCATACCCCTGACGCTCGACCCGGTCTCGCACGCTCGAGCCGTCCGAGCCCGTGTGGGAGAAGAAGCCGTTGCAGGCCATGTCTTCGGAGTGCAGCCGCGCCGCGGCCTGAAGCTGTGACTGGACGTTGTAGGTCGGCAGGCCCTGGCGTTGTCGTTCGGCGTTGATCAGGCCGATGAGCGTGCTCTCGAAGCTGGAGTTGCCGACGGGATTGCATTCGGTGGTGCTCGTCGGCGAAGGCGGCACGAGGCTGGCCGTGGCTGTCGGCGGTGGAGGCGTGCCGGTGCCTGGGGCCAGCGTATCGCTGGGGGTCGCGGTCACAGACGGCGTGGGCGTAGAACTGGGTGCCGCGAACGTCCGGGTTGCGGTGCGCGTCGCCGTGCGCGTGGGAGTCCGTGTGCGAGTTGGGGTGCGGGAGGGTGTGCGGCTGGCGGTCGCGGTCCGTGGCGATGTGGCCGTGACGGATGATGTCGTCGTCGGGGTGGATGACCCCGTGCCCGTCGGAGTCGCGGAGGCTGTGGAGGTCGGCGTATCGACCGGGGTGATCGTTGACGTCGGTGTCGCCGATGAGGTGCTGGAGGCTGTCGGGGTCGGCGTCGGAGGCGCGGGCAGGAAAGCCGTGCCGGTGGATGTCGACGTGGGTCGCGGCGTTCTGGTGGGAGGGACGGGCGTCGAGGTCGGAGCGGGCAACAGCCCGATCTCCATCGCCACCTGTTCGACGGCCGCCCAATCGACTGGCGGAAGCGGAGATCCCCAGGCCGCTTCGCTCACGACGACCACCGCCACGATTGCCAATGCGGTCGCCAGCGGCGCCAGAGCCAGGCCGACCAGGGCCCTGGCGAGGCAGCCGCGCCCGCGGCGAGGTGATTGGGACCGTGAGGATCGAGCCCTCAAACGAGCCTCGATTCCGGAGGTGGATGCGTCGTCTCCATTCTCATCGGTGAGTCAAACGCCAGGCATAGGCGGGAGGTACCACGGCCGACCGCCGGGTGACGATGGGCAACCACCGAATCCGTCCGCCGTTGACAGGGGGCAATTCGGGCCCATACTACCTCTGCCGGAGGAGGCCGGTTCCCCGGCCCGTCGTTCCTCGCTTCAGGGTCACGTGCTCAAAGTCAAGAGCCCCGACGGAGCGCACGCGCCCTTTCTCAGGCCCTTGCCGGCCTTCGGTGGATCCCTCGCGCAGCATGACGGTTGAAAGCGGCCGCCTGCTCCACGATCGCTATCGCCTCCAGGAGGAGATTGGCCGCGGCGGTATGGCGTCGGTCTACCGTGCCCGGGACCAGCTGCTCGAACGCGACGTCGCGGTCAAGGTCATCCACAAACCGGATCTCACCTCGGAGGACCGCCAACGTCTGTTGCGCGAGGCCCGCCTGGCGGCGCGCCTCAATCATCCCAACATCGTCGCCGTCCACGACGCCGGCGAGATCGACGACCAGCCGTATATCGTCATGGAGCTGGTCGAAGGCGAATCGCTCTTCCAGCGACCGCCGAATGACCTGACCGAGACGTTGAGCATTGCCTCCCAACTCAGCGAAGCGCTAGTCCACGCCCATGACCAGGGGATCGTCCATCGCGACCTCAAGCCCGAGAACATCCTCCGTACGCCGCACGGCACGGTCAAACTGACCGATTTCGGCCTGGCCCTTTCCCTGGCTTCGCGCCTCACCGGCGACGGGATCATCGTAGGAACCGTCTTCTACCTGGCCCCGGAACAGCTGCTGGGCAAGAGTGTTGACGGCCGAGCCGACTTGTACGCTCTGGGTGTGCTGCTGTATGAGTGGACCACGGGCGAGCTGCCCTTCGGTGGATCCGAGACCCTGGGAGTCATTGCTCAACACTTGTATGCCTCGCCGGTCGCCCCACGCGCCAAGGCTCCCTCGGTTCCCCCGGGGCTCGACCGGCTCGTCCTGCGCCTTCTGAGCAAGTCGCCCGACGATCGTCCGGTCTCGGCGCGCCAGGTGTTGGAAAGCCTGCGATCCCCCGACCTGATGCGCGTCGAGGCGCAAGCGATCGACATCCCGATTCTGGACAGAATAGGCGGTGGGCGTATCGCCGGGCGCGAGGCGGAGCTGGCCGTGGTGCGTGGCATGTGGGCCCGGGCCACCAGCGGCAAGACCCAAACCCTCATCATCAGCGGCGAAGCCGGCATCGGCAAGACGCGGCTGGTGCGCGAACTCAGCGCGCTGGCGGAGGTGTCGGGCGGGCTGGTGCTGCAGGGCTGGTGCTACGCGCAGCCGGGCGAGCCCTATGGACCTTTCCAGCAGATCCTGCGCGAGGCCTTCGATGGCATGGCCGAAACCATCAGCGCCGCGCCGGACTTCGTCGCTGCGGCCGTGCTGTCGCTGGCCCCGGAATATCAGAAACGATTCCCGGATGTCGCCCCCAGTCCGGCGGTCGACACCGCCGAGGGGCGGCAGAGAAACTTCGAAGGCGCGGAGCTGTTGCTGTCCATGCTCAGCCAGAAAAGGCCGGTCCTGCTCGTGCTGGAAGACGCCCAATGGGCCGACAGCGGGACTCTTGATCTCTTTCGTCACCTGGTCCAGCACACGCGCGAACGGCCGGTTCTCTTCGTCCTTACCCATCGGGATGTCGAGCCGGAGGAATCGCGCGGGCTGCATGAGATGCTCCATGACTTTCGCCGGGGGAACGTGGCGGTCGGCCTGCCCCTGACGCGGCTGGATCGGTCCAAGACCGAAGACATGCTGACGACGCTGCTCGGCGAGAGCGTCGCCCCGGACCTGGCGGACGAGATCTTCCGCGTCACCGAAGGAAATCCGTTCTTCATCGAAGAGGTGTGCAAGACGCTGGCCCAGAGCGGCCGATTGACTCACCGAGACGGGCGTTGGCAGTGGCCGGGCATCAGGAAGTTGGAGATCCCGGTCAACGTGAAAGTGGCCATCGCCGAACAGCTGCGTGCCCTTCAGCCCGGGGCACGCAAGGCGTTGGAGGCGGCCGCCATTCGGGGGCCCCAGTTCGGTGTGGAAATCGTACGGCGGACCTTGGGCGTGGAAGAAGACGCTCTGGCCGATGCGCTGGAGGCGGCCGAGCGGGCGAAGATCATCCAGGAGATTCCCGGCGACGGCAGGCGCTACGCGTTCACCCACCACCTCATCCCGGCGGCGATCGTCGACGGGCTGCGCGCCTCCGAGCGACGTAGTCTGCACGGACGAATGGCTCCGGTGCTTGAGCGCCTGCGGCCGGAGGAATACGAGTCCCTTGCGGAGCATTACCGCCTGGCGGGGGATGCCGAAAAAGCCTCCGACTATCTCGTGCGGGCCGGCGATCGGGCCCGGGCGTTGCACGCCGTCCCCGAAACCATCGAGAACTACACCGCCGCGCTCCGCCTTCAGAAGGAGTTGGGGCGTCACGAAGAAGCGGCACGCACCCTGATGAGGCTGGGGCTGGCGTACTCGGCCGACTTCCAGTTCGACAAGGCGCAGCAGGCCTACCAGGAGGCGTTCGAGATTCTGGAGCCACTATGGCAGGCCGAGAAGCCGCTCGGGGAAAGCGAACCGCCGGTCACTTTGCGCTACGCGATCGATGAGCCTCCATCGCTCGATCCCGGCATGGCCGGCGACGACATCACCGGCTTCGTCGTGGGGCAGATCTTCGAAGGACTGCTGGAATTGGACGAGGCCGCGGGTGTCGTCCCCGCCCTGGCGCGGCGTTGGGAGGTTTCCGGCGACGGCCGACACTACACCTTCCACCTGAGGCCCGGTCGCGTCTGGGCCGACGGCACCCCGCTCACCGCAGGCGATTTCGAGTACGCCTGGAAGCGCAACCTGGCGCTCGGACCTCAGTCGGCGGCTGCGCTCCTGCTCAGCCTCATCGACAAGGCCTCCTCCCTCGCCCAGGGCAAGGCGTCGGCGGACGACGTGGGTGTGCGGGCCGTCGATGATCTGACGCTGGAGGTCCGGCTGGAACGGCCGGCGGCCTTCTTCCCTTATCTCCTTTCACACCCCGTGGCGTATCCGCTGCCGCGCCGGGTGGTGGAGGGTGAACGGCAGCCCTGGCCGCAGGCAGGGGTGATGGTCGGAAACGGCCCCTTCCGGCTGACAGAATGGACACCGGGAAGGCGGATGGTCTTCGAGCGAAATCCGCTGTACCGAGGCTTGTTCCCAGGGAATGTGAGCCGGATCGAGGCGCCCCTGGTCGACGAGTTCGGCCCGCTGTTGGAGGCCTTCGACCAAGGCGCGCTGGATGGGATCAGCCTGATTCGGGCCGGTCCCTCGGCCGAGGCCCGTGTGCGCGCCTCCCATCCGCGTGAGTTCTCCAACACGCCGGCGTTGTCGCTCTTCTACTTGAGCTTTCTGACGGACCGCCCGCCCTTTGACGCGCCTGAAGCCCGCAAGGCTTTCATCCACGCCGTCGATCGAACGGCCGTGCCTCATCTCCAGCACCCGGCGCTGGGCGGTTTCTTGCCGCCGGGCATGCCGGGGCATTCCTCGGGGATCGGCCTGAAGTTCGACCCGAACCTGGCTCGGAGGCTGCTGGCCGAGGCAGGGTACCCGGATGGTAAGGGTTTCCCGGCGGTCGAACTGCTCTACACCGGTGATCGCGACAACCCGGAGGCCGCCTATCTCAAGCGGGCCTGGCGCGAGGTCTTAGGCATTGAAGTGGAAACGATGGGCGTGGAGTGGGGCGAGTTCCTGCGCCGGCGCGACCACGAACCGTCGCACCTCACATTCAGCGGTTGGTCGGCCGACTATCCGGACCCCGACAATCTGATGCGCGTGCTGTTTCACAGTCGGGAGGGATTGAACTCCATCCGCTGGAACCATTCGGAGTTCGATCGGCTGGTGGAGGAGGCCGGCCGGATCACCGAGCGCAAGAAGCGCATCGAGCTGTACCGCACGGCCGATCAGATTCTGGTCGCCGAGCAGGCAGCGGTCATGCCTCTGCGGTACACACAGGGGCGGCGCCTGGTGAAGGCTTACCTTCGAATTCCGCGCGTCTCGCCGTCCCTGCTCAAGCTGAAGGACGCCGTCGTCGAACAAAAGGAGGGCTAGATGCCACCCAAGAGTCAGACAACACAGGAACGAGTCCGAGCGTGGCTGGTGTTCCAAGTGAATGACAGAGCCTTGGCGGCGCGCAACGTTGAAAGCTTCCTGCTGGAGGGAGGCGACGAGTGGGTGGCCGTCCGCGGTGACATGGTGGATCCGGGCAGCGGACACGACATGGTCGTCCCGGTCGACGCGCGCAGCCCTGACGTGCTGGACAAAGTCAAGCAGGATCTGTTTTCGGCCCTCGGCGCGAGATCCGTGCTGGTCCTGCAGGTGATCGAGTCCGAGTCGCTGCCGTGGCCACCCCACGCGGCTCACTCTTTCGTTGCGGAGACCGAGCTGAGGGGCTCCAAGTACGGAAAGAGAGGGCTGGACTTGCCGGAGTACGACCCTCCCGGCCGACACCCGAAGAGCCCGGGTGCCAATCCCTGGGGTTAGCGGCACCTGATCTTCAGCCGGATGACCGCGGGCGGCCGTGGCCGATGCCTCACGCCGACGCGGCCGCCGATGGCGAAACGCGGACCTACTGCAGCATGTCTTCCGTGTAGACCCCGTCTCGCTTCAGCACGCCCAGGCCGCCGGCGGTGCCGGAGACCGAACAGGTATTCGCACCGTCTTCGTCGGCGACGGTGAGCTCCATCGAAACCAGGCCGCGGCTCCCGGGCATCTCGGCCAGGTTGGGATTGTCGGGCGCGACTTCGCAGGCGAATCCCTCGTCCGGCAGAGGGAAGGTGTAGCGTCCGGAGAACGTCCCGTAGACTTCGCACGATTGCGCCATGAGAAGCAAGGAAAGGAGCGTCACTGCCGCAACGATCAGCCGCCGGCGCTTCTTGGGGCTGAACTTCATCGCCAAGGGAAGGAGCGGCAGCATCACCGCCAGCGCGAGGCCGTTGCCGCGGCCGGGCACCGGCAGGAAAGAATTGCCGGAGGGTGGAGCCGTGACCGCCACGTCGATCTCCAGCGAGTCGCCCATCGTCTGGGCGGTGGCATCGACGATCGCGCCGTTCAGGTCTTGGGTCGCCTGCCAGGTCCAGGTGGTCTCCGATGTAGTCACCCATCGGCCGGCGACGGCCAGATAGGCGAGCAGCGGTTCGGAGGACATGCCAAAGGGATAGACGTCGCCCTCACACGATCCGCCGGTGTTCGAGGCGACGAGGTTCTCGATCACGAAGTCGCCGTCGCCGGTTAGGCCGCAGCGACCTTCGGGGATGGGCACGTCGGCGGCTGCCCCGTCGGAGGTCGTCTGGGCGAGTTGCTCCACATCCACCGGGTTGCATGCGCTGGCGGCCGAGGAAGCCTCGGCGGCGTCGGGCGACTCTTCCAGGCGCGCCAGCGCCTGGCGAAACTCGTTGACGAAGGTCGAGCAGCGTCCGACGAAGCCGGCCTGGATGGCGGCGCGAGCCTGGTCCCGCAGACTTCCATCTCCCACGGCAAGTCGCGACAGGATGGCCGAGACGGCCTCGACCGCAGGGTCGTCGGAACCTCCGGGTGGCCGCAGCAAGAGTCCTTCCGCCAGCGCGCCGGCGCTGGGCGTGCGGCCGGAGCGGGCTAACGCGTCGATGGTCGCGCCCAGTTCGCCGATTTCCTGCCGGACCCGCTCGAGATCGGCCTGAATCAGCTGCTGCGGCCTTTCGATGGTCGCCGCGATGCGGCCGGCGGTGCGGCGCAGCCCATTGCCGGTCTTGCCCCCGACGATCCCGGCCACGGACTCCACGTCGCGGGCAATCTTGCGCACACGCTCGATCTCGGCCAGGAAGCCGCCGCCACCTCCGGAGACCTTGTTGAGGGCTTCGTCGAGCAAGCCCTGACTCGAGTTGACGCCTCTGCTCAGCGCGCCGAAGAGGCGCTGAAGCGTCCCCGTCCCGAGGATGCGTTGCAGCAGCACGCTTTCCAGACGCCGGTGGAAGGCCTGCCTGGCTTCGCGCTTCCGCGCCTCGGCTTGGGCGACCTCAGCCTGCCGGTTCCTCTCGATCAGCGCCACCAGCTTGGTGTAGGCCGCCACTTGCGACGTGCGAAGCCCGGCGATCTCGCGCTCGGCGAGCTGCCGGCGAGCGGTGTCTCGCAGGGCATCGTAGTAGCGATTGCGATCGGCGATGAAGCTTTCGGCGTCGCGATACACGCGATTGCGGTGACTCCATCCGACGAAGACGCCCAGAAACGGCACGACGTTGCCGATCACCTGTCGCCGCGGAGCAGCCCGCACGGGCAAGGGCGCGGAGGCGAGCAGAAGGCCGGCGGCCGTGAACACGATGATGACACGGCGGGCAAGGCTCGTCCGGATCGTCATTGCGTCAGCGCCTCGACGCGCAAGTTGTCGAAGTAAACCGTCTCCGAGGGCTCGTAACCCACGAGCGACAGGCCGAGGATGCCGGCCTCGCCCAGGCGCGAGTCGCTCACGTCCATCACGAGAGTCCCGTTGACATACACCTGGAACCGGCTGCCCTTCGCTTCGAGGCGCAGCCGGTTCACGCCGTTGGCGTTCACCACGCCGGACGCGATCGCGCGGCTCGCCACGGCGGAGAACGCACCGTCCTTCCAGATGTCGATGCCGATGGTGGATGCCGCCGGGCGGAACGCCAGATGGTAGTAGTGGGCAAGTCCGCCGGCGGCGTCGTCGCTGCGGAAGACGACGCCGGCGATACTTTCCGGCCGCGCCTGGGGAAAGCGCACATCGACCTGGAGGGCGAAGTCGAGCATTGCCGGAACGGCGTACATCGCCGGCACCACGCCTCCCGGCGCGGTGGAGGTCAGCGCGCCCTCGCCGGACTCGAGCTCGAACGACATGTACTCCGGGCCGAAGAGCGGCGCGGCCGGGCTGGGGCCGCCGAAATCATCGACGAGCAGGGCGGAGACCGTCGGGGAGACGATCGGTGTCGCGGCGGAAGTCGCCTCAACCGCAGGCGGCGCCGTCTCGTCGGGACTTAAGATGAAGGTCTGCACATAGACCAGACGGTCGGCTTCGAATCCGAGCAGGATCTGATCGCCGGCCAGGACGACTCCATCGGGGATATCGACCTCGGCCAGCGGCATCTCCTCGAGGGCCTGGTCCGATAGCGCCTCGCGCACGTCGGCGATCGACATCGTCGCTTCGAAGTCAAGCGGGTTGTAGACATGCGCGAACAGGGCGCCGTCGCCTGAGGGTTCGAGGTCGGCCGTCCAGACCAGCTCGCCGTCGATGAACTCGAATCGGGCCGCGGCATCGAAGTAGGACCATTCCTCCCAGCGGACCAGGCGGCCTTCGAGCTCCTGCCACTGCACGGTGAAGGAATCGGGAACGCCCATGAGGCGCAGGACTTCGGGGCGTCCGTCTTGAGGAGCCACCGCGAGCGCGTCGACCAGGCTCATCTCGCCGGCGGAAGGCGGGCTGGGAGAGGCGCCGGGCGAGCCCGCACCGGGTAGATTGCACGCGATCACAGCCAGAATCAGTGCACAGAGGGTCGCGAGGAGGCGGGGCCCGGGCACTCGGATCTCCTTTGGCAGGCGGGCATTGTAGCCCGCCTTGGCCAGAGCGCCACCCCGCGCAAGGACTCTCAGTGGACTCAGCGCTTCAACCACCCCCGGATGAGAGGCACCATCAGCAGAAGCCCGACCAGCGCCGCTCCGGCAATGGCGACGATCACGATCCAGTTGACGGCTGGCGGCGTGGCCCGACTCCCCGGCCACTCGGGCCCGGCGGCCAGGATCTGGCTGCCCAGCGCTTGTGCGTCGGTCGGCGGTTTGGGGATAGGATGGAGATAGCGGCCCTCACCGCCTCCCCTCTCCCGCTCTGCGGGAGAGGGGCGAATGGGAGCTTCGACCGACCATCGACGAAAGGATCCACCATGGACATTCTTCTCAGCGACTCTCAACGCAACCTGCGCGATGAAGTGCGGGACTTCGCGCGTCAGGGTGTCCCGCGCCGGCTGGTGCTCGACATGGACGCGGGTCATGTCTCGTACCCAAGATCCTTCGTCGAGGATGCCGCCGCCGCACGGTTGCTCGGTCTGCGCTTTCCGAAGGCCCACGGCGGGCGAGGGCTGGGTTGGGCCGAGGAGGTTGTGGCCCTGGAAGAGATCGGAGTCTTGGGCACATCGCTGGCGTGCCTGTACAGCCTGCCGAGCATCGTGGGCGAGGCCATTGCCGTCTTCGGCACCGAGGAACAGAAAGAGCGCTGGCTGCGCCCCGTCGCCGAGGGCCGGCTATTGGTGGCCGAGGCGCTGACCGAGCCGCGCGGCGGATCCGACTTCTTCGGAGCGACGACCACCGCCGTGCGCCAGGGCGACGAGTTTGTGCTGCGCGGCCAGAAGCGATTCATCGTCGGGGCCGAGGGCGCCGACCTGTTCCTGGTCTATGCTCGCACCAATCCCGAGGGCGATCCGCGCAAGTCGATCAGCGTGTTCGTGGTGGAACGAAGCCCGGAGGTCGTCGTCGAACATGTGTATGGCCTGATGGGCACCCGCGGCGGGGGCACCGGCCGGGTCACCTTCCGCGAGGCGCGCGTCCCCGCCGCCAACCTGATCGGCGAGCTGCACGCCGGAGGCGACGTCTTCTATCAGATGATGATTCCCGAGCGGATGACCAGCGCCGCCGGCGCGTTGGGTCTGGCGCGGGCCGCGCTGGAAGTTGCCGTGCACTACAGCGATCGGCGCAAGGCCTTTGGCCAGAAGATTCGCGCCTTCGAGGCGGTCAGCTTCAAGGTGGCGGAATCGAGCACGCTGCTCGACGCCGCCAGGGCGCTGGTGTGGAACACCGCGCGCGCCATCGATGGCGGCGATCGCCCGGAGCGGTTGCGGCGCATGGTTTCGGAATGCAAGAAGTTCGGCACCGAGACCGCCTGGACAGTGGTCAACCACGCCATGCAGATCCTGGGCGGGATCGGCTACACCGACGTCTATCCCGTCGAGCGCCTGCTGCGGGATGCACGCCTGGGCCTGATCTGGACCGGGACGAGCGAGATCATGGACCTCATCATCCAGCACGAGGTCTATCGCGAGCTGGGCGCGGCGCCCCTCGGCCGGGATGTCGAGGCGGACGCGAAGGAAAGCGATCTTACGGAGGAGAAAGTCTTCGCGTAGGGTGGTTGGTTTGCACCCGCTGGACGCCCCTCACCCCCGGCCCTCTCCCGCGAAGCGGGAGAGGGGCGCCAGCCGGAGAGGGGCGATATCGGCGTTCCGTCGGCCTCGCGTCACCTCCATGTGGTCCGTCTGTCTATAATGGTTCCCGGGGTTGATCGCCGCGAGGGTTGTCCCGATTCGAGGTCTCGATGTCGACTCCGAGCGCGCTCATCGAAATCCGGCAGCTGACCAAACGCTACGGCGACAAAGCCGCCGTTGACGAAGTGAGCCTGGACGTGTTCGGTGGGGAGATCTTCGGGTTTCTTGGACCGAACGGCGCCGGCAAGACGACGACCATCAAAGCCATCGTCGGCCTGTTGAAACCAACTTCGGGAACCGTTCGCGTCGCCGGATACGATGTCCAGCTCCAGCCCATCGGGGCCAAGGCCGCCAGCGGATACGTTCCTGATGAACCCAGCCTGTATCCCAAACTGACCGGGCGCGAGCTGCTGCGGTTCGTCGGCGACCTCTTCGGAGTCCCCGGAGCTCAGGTCGAGCGCCGCGTCGAGGAGCTGCTGCGCCTGTTTGACTTGACTCAGGCCGCGGACGATACGATCGACTCGTACTCCCACGGCATGCGACAAAAGACCTCGCTCGCCGCGGCCCTGGTTCACGACCCGAAGGTGCTCGTGCTCGACGAGCCGACGGTGGGCCTGGACCCGAAGTCGGCGCGGCTGATCAAGGACATTCTGCGCCAGCTGGCGACTCGCGGCGCGGCCGTGTTTCTCTCGACGCACATTCTGGAGATCGCCGAGCGCATGTGCGACCGGATCGGGATCATCCACCAGGGACGGCTGGTCGCCTCGGGCACGATGGACGAGCTGCGCGCCGTGGGCAAGGGTGAGAGCCGGCTGGAGGACATCTTCCTGAGCCTCACCGG
>DASSGB010000042.1:0-13839 GCA_035693825.1 Anaerolineales bacterium | reverse complement strand
CATCGGCCGAGAAGCAGCTCTGGCTTTCGCCGGGCGAGGTTGCCGGGTCGCCCTCGGCGCCCGGCGCGTGAAGTTGCTTCAGGATCTAACGCAGGAGATCTCCCGACGGCATCCCGGCCTCGAGAGTCTGGCGATCTCGCTGGACCTTGCGGATCCGGCCAGCATCGAGGCGGCGGTCGCCCGCGTCCTTCGCGAGCTGGGTCGGATCGACATCCTAGTGAACAACGCCGGCGTGGCGGAGTTCGATTGGGTCGAGCATCTGGACCCGAAAACAGGCATCGCCGAGCCGATCGCCGTGAACCTCACCGGCGCCATCCTCCTGACGCGCGCCGTTCTGCCGGGCATGATCGCCTCCAGGCGAGGGCAGATCATCTTCGTCGGCTCGCTGGCCGGGTTGGTTTCGACGCCCACCTACGGCGTCTACGCTGCGACAAAGGCCGGCCTCCTGGCATTCGCCGATTCGCTACGTCGAGAAGTCGGGATCTGGGGCCTGAGAGTTTCGACGCTCCTCCCGGGAGCCGTGGACACAGGCTTCGCCGCCGAGTCGGTGGCGCAGCGCAAGACACGCCTCCGCACTCCAAAGCGCCTCCGGCTCAGCCCCGAACGTGCCGGCGAGGCGGTCGCCCAACTGGCGGAACGCCCTCGCCGAATCTGGATTCTCCCGGCCTGGATGCGCCCGGTGCTCTGGTTGGGCCGCGCCTGTCCGTGGCTCGTGGACCGGGTGGTCGAGATCGGCTTTGTGAGACGCGAGAGGCTGCCGCCGGAGGGATAAGCGCGTTAGGAGGCGAGCGACTGCTCGCGCAGAAACTCCACGAGCCTGTCCTGCCAGCCTCGATCGGTGATTCGGCCCAGCCACAAACCGCGGCGGCTCCTCCTGACATCCGGGCCGAGATCCGTCGACCCGAAGCGTTCCTCGGGATCGGGGTGCTGCAGCAGGATCTGTCCGTTTTCCACACCCACGGCGCTGAAACCCGCGCCTGCGGCGAGCACCTTCACCCGAATCTGGTACAGCAGGTTGCGCGCCTCGGGCGGGGGGCTGCCGAAGCGGTTCGCCAGCTCTCGCTCGAGGGCTCCGATTTCCTTCTCCGACCTCAGCCTTGCCATTCTTCGATACAGTTGGAGCCTCAGGTTGCGGTCGGGTACATAGTCCTCGGGGATGGCGCAGGCGAGCGGCAGGTCCACGTCGACGGCCAGCGGATCTTCGAGCATGGCCGCCGGCAACTTCAACTTCTCCTCGGTCCTGTACTCCGCCCGCAGCCGCCGGACGGCGGTCGCCAGCAGGCGGGTGTAGAGATGGAAGCCGATGGCGGCGATATGTCCGTGCTGCCGCGTGCCCAACACCTCGCCCGCGCCTCGCAGCTCCAGGTCCTGCATGGCGATGTTGAAGCCCGCCCCCAGCTGCGTGTTCTCCGCCAGGATCTCCAGGCGGCGCAGCGCCTCGTCTCCCATGCGTGAGCCCGGCGGACGGAAGAAATACGCGTAGGCGCGGGCCGTGCCGCGGCCGACGCGACCTCGAAGCTGGTAGAGCTGGGCCAGGCCGAACCAGTCCGTTCGGTCGACGATCAAAGTGTTGGCGTTCGGGAAATCCAGCCCGGACTCGATGATGCTGGTGGTCAGAAGGATATCCACCTCGCCGTTGGAGAATTCCTCCATGACGCGCGCCAGGTCATGCTCGGGCATCTGGCCGTTAGCCACGGAAAGCCGCGCCTCCGGCACAAGGCGTTCAAGGCGGTGTTCCACCGCGGGGATCGTCTGCACCCGGTTGTGGACGAAGAACACCTGACCACCTCGGTCCAGCTCGCGCAAGATCGCCTGGCGCACCAGGGACGGATCGTAGGGGCCGATGTGCGTCGCCACCGGTAGGCGTTCGTCGGGCGGAGTGTTGATCGTCGATATGTCACGCGCTCCTGTAAGGGCCATATACAGCGTCCGAGGGATGGGCGTCGCCGTCATGGTCAGCACATCGACTTCTGTCCGCATGCGCTTGAGGTGCTCCTTGTGGGTGACACCGAAGCGCTGCTCCTCGTCGATGATCAGAAGGCCGAGGTCGCGGAACTGGACGTCGCGCTGCAGCAGGCGGTGGGTGCCGACGATGATGTCGATCGTCCCCTCTTCCAGGCGTTTCAGGATGTCAGACGCCTCGGCCCGCGTGCGAAAGCGGGACAGCATCTCCACCTGAACGGGGAAGGGAGCCAACCGCTGGCGGAAGGTGTTGAAGTGCTGCTGTGCGAGCACGGTCGTGGGCACAAGGATGGCCACCTGCTTCGAGTCCTGCACGGCCTTGAAGGCCGCCCGCAGGGCGACTTCGGTCTTTCCATAGCCCACATCGCCGCAGATGAGTCGATCCATCGGCCGGCTGCGCTCCATGTCTTCACGGACCGCGGCGATGGCCTGCAGTTGATCTTCGGTCTCGGTGTAAGGGAAAGAAGCCTCCAGCTCGCCTTGCCAGCTCGTGTCCGGAGAGAAAGCGTGGCCCACGGCCGCCATCCGCCGCGCGTAGAGGTCCAGAAGATCGCGGGCGACTTCCTCGGCCGCCTCGCGCGCCTGTCCTTTGGCTCGCTCCCATTCCTGGGTGCCCAGCCGGGCAGGCGCGACCGGCGCACCCTCGATCCCGATGTACTTTGAAATCCGGTCGGCATGATGGATGGGGACGTAGACCTGGCCGCCATCGGCGTACTCAATGAGCAGGTACTCGCGTTTGAGTCCGTCGAGGGTGCGCTCGACCAGGTCGCGGAACCGACCGACGCCGTAGTCCTCGTGGACAACCCAGTCACCCGGCTCGAGGTCGGCGTAGGCCGTCTCGGGTGCGGCGGCGGCGCGACCTGGCCGGACCCGCGGCTGGGGCCGGCCCCAGCCGAAGACCTCGGCGTCGGTCAGCAGGTGGAGGCGCGCCCCGTCGTCGAGTCGAAGCTCCCATCCCTCCGACAAGGCGCCGTGCAAGAAGTGGATGTCGCCCTGGCCCAGGTCCGCCGGCAACCGATCAAGCACCGGCCGCGAGCTCCCGGTTTCGGACCAAATCTCCGCGAGGCGAGGTGCCTGCCGGCTGACGACAACGCTGCTTTCGTGCGAAGAAGCGTTCTTCCCGAGATGCTCGATCAACCGTCGAAGCTGACCGGAGAAGCGTGGCCCGGGGGAGAAACGGTCCCCGAGAAGTGGAGACTCCTCGGCGCCCGTCAGGTATCCGAGATCGACAGCCGAGAAGTCCGAGGCGGAATCGCGCAGCTCTTCCCAGGGAAGATACGGCAGCGGAAAATCGCGGCGCAAAGCCTTTTCTGCAACGCGTTCCTTTCGCAGCGCGACTGCTTGCTCCTCCAGTTCCCCGACCGCCTCCTCGAAGGAAGTCCGGTCGTCGTAGAGCACCAGGCTGCCCTCGGGCAGATAATCGAAGATCCCCCGGGTCTCGGGGCTCATGGTGGGCAGCAGGAATTCGAGCGAGGCCGTCGACGGCGTCTCCCCATCGTCCGGGGTGGGCAGGAGGCCGGTCCAGGGCGGCTTTGCCAGAGCCGGAAGTCCCTCCCGGGCGGGCGTCAAGTCCACGCCTGTGATCTCGGCCTCGGTCATCTGGGTCGACGGGCGAAACGTCCGGATCGATTCCATCTGGTTGCCGACGAACTCGATACGGACCGGGCTTTCCTCCGACGGCGACCACACGTCCAGAATGCCGCCTCGGCGAGCGAACTGGCCGGGAGCAACGACGGTGGTCATCGGCGCGTAACCGGAGTCGATGAGAAACCTCGGCGCGTCTCCCGGGCGGAGCAAGCCCCCGACCTGAAGATGGCGGGAATATTCGAGGAACGTGGCTGCGGCCAGCGTCCTCGTCATCGCCGCGTGCGCCGCGGCAAGGACGAGCAGTGGAGCGCTCGGGCCTGGACCTTGCTTCGACTTCGCCAATCTGGCCAGGACGGCTGCACGATCGGATATGGTGCGCGGTCCCCAGGGAGCGGGGTCGTAGAACAGTGGCACCGGGGATGGGAACAACGCCACCGGCAGCTCCGGCGCCCAGTTCGGCAGCTCGTCCGCGAGCACCTGCAGGCGATCGGAGCGCGCGACCAGCAGCAGAACAACCCGCCGCAGATCGAGCGCCAGACCGGCCGCCAGGGCCGAGCGAGCCGAACGCGGAAGATGGAGAGCGGCGGGGAGGGGACCGCCGCTGTCGGCCTGGCGAACGAGCCAGGCGTAGCCGGATTGGCTCCGCAACACGGTCAGCAGGGATGCGATGTCCACGGGCTAATCCGGCGGCGGGTTGAACCGATTCATCGCCGCGGCTATGCCTTCCACAATCCAGGTTCGGATGCAGTCGAGGCTTCGATCGAGGTTGGGCTGCATCGCCTCCCACTCACCCTCGCTGAAATCCTGCAACACGTAATCGGCGGGGTCCATCGATCCGGGCGGGCGTGAGATCCCGACCCTCAGCCGAGGCACATCCTGGGTCCCGAGATGCTCCAAGATCGACGTCAAACCTTTGTGGCCGGCCGAGCCGCCTGAGCCGCGCAGCCGCAGTGTGCCCATCGGCAGGTCCAGGTCGTCGAAGATGATCAGCACATGGTCGTTGGGAATCCGAAAGTAGCGGGCAAGGGCGGCCACGGATCGGCCAACCAGGTTCATGTAGGTCTGCGGTTTGGCGAGGATGACTGGCCGACCGTCGATGGCTCCGTCGGTCAACAGAGCCTCGAAGCGGTGGCGCGTGAAGCGGACGTTCCACTGAGCCGCGAGGTGGTCCAGGACGATGAAGCCGACGTTGTGCCGGTTGCGACGAAAGGCGCGCCCGGGATTGCCCAGGCCGGCGATGAGGAAGCGATCCTCGTGCATGGCTCAGGAGCGCCGCGCCCGCGCTCGATGAGGCCCGCGCAGGACCCGCCGCATTCGAAGACCGCCCAGCCAGACCGCCAGTGCCCGGGACAGCGCCAGATACACGCCCAGCAAAACAAAGCCGGCAACGGCCATGGCCGCGCCGATGGTCATGGCCGATGCGACCGGATCGGCGTCCGCCGGCTCAACGGGCAGAGGCGCCGGCGGAAGAGGCGTCGTCGTTGGCAGGACGGGGACCTTGGTGGACGTCGGCGCACCGGGGACGGGGCTTGCCGTGGGCAATCCCACGGAAACGCGCACCTGGCTCTCCAGGATCGTTCCGTTCGAAAGGGAGACGCGCAGTCGAAGTACATAGACGCCAGGCGAGATCTTCCCCGTGTCCCACAACCCCAGAGCGCCATCGACGACCGGCGACGTGACCCGCGGGCCGAGAGGAAACCAGGTGTCGGTGGGATCGTCGCTGTAGCCGAAGGCCAGGTCATATTCCACAAACGATGGGTGATTGGCCGATCCCTGGATGGTCACGATGCCCTGGACCGCAGACCCTGGCGAGGGTGAGGTGATCTCGGCGTATCCAGGGGCCTGGCGCGCCTCGGCCGCCTCCGCCCAGACGAGGATCAGGCCTCCGATGACCATTGCCCACAGGCGATGACCGGTGTTCATCTTCGATTCGCGATCGGGCCAACCGCCTAGTCTACCACTTCGTGCCCATCGGCCGCCCGATAAAGTCCGGATTCGGTGCCTATGCCCGACAGCGGGGGGCAGGATTGACGTGCATAGGCGGAGTCGGTACAATGCCGGGACCTCAGGCAGGAGCCAATGACTGAAGAGCAGGGGCACGAAGACGTAACCGCCGACGTGATTCAGGTGGATGGCGGCACGGTGGACCGCGTCGAGGCCGAGGTGGTTCATATCCAGCAGGGGGGCGCCAATCGCATCGTGGCCACCGATGTCGAGATGCGGCTCGGTGGAGCCGTGGCCATTGACGCCGAGGCGGTGACGGCCCATCAAGCGGCCGTGGTCATGGTGCGCGGCGAACAGGCCGGGCTGGATCAATCCTATGTCGGCGGAGCAGTGGCGCAGGAGCTGACGCTTGTCGACTCGGCCGTTGTAGTGGCCGTGGCCGACACAGCCAACTTCGAGAACAGCCGTGTCGGAATTCTCCTGGCGCGCGAGGTCCGGGGCGAGGTGGAAACGCTGCTCGACGCGCGCGGCGCGCTGTTAGCGGGAGTGGCGGCGGGAGCCGTGTTGGGCCTCATCCTGGCCCTCGGAAGTCTTTTCTCCCGCCGACGATCGTGAATTCCCGTCCCATTGGGACGGAGACTATGGGGCGAAGGTAACCCGATGCGGGTGAGAGGCGCCCCGGAGGACAAGTCGTCATGGAACGGATGGAATTGAAGGCAGACCTGCGCCAGGTTCGCGGGAAGCAGGTGAATGCGCTGCGGCGATCGGGGAAGCTGCCGGCGATCCTCTACGGTCGCGGCACGGAGCCCCTTGCGCTCGAACTCGAGGCGCTCGACGCGGGGCGTGTGTTGGCGAAGGTCAGCGCCTCGACGCTGCTCGACCTTCACGTGGGCGGCGAGCTGCACCAGGTGCTGGTCCGCGAGGTCCAGCGCCACGCGATCCGGAGGTCGATCGAGCACGTCGACTTCCTCAAGGTGGCGATGGACGTCGCCATCAAGGCCATGGTGCCGGTCGAGCTCGAGGGCGAGGCGCCCGCGGTGAAGACGTACGGCGGTGTGCTGGTCACCGGGGTCTCCGAGATCGAGGTGGAGGCCCTGCCGGCGGATCTTCCGGGCAAAGTAACGGTTGACCTCGAGCCGCTGACCGAGATCGATTCGCGCATCACTGTCGGCGACCTCTTCCTGGGGAAGGGCGTTCGAGTCCTGACGGAGGCCAACTCGGTGATCGCCCGCGTGATCTACCAGGTGGAAGAGAAGCTCGAAGAAGAGGTGCCGGTGGCGGCGGTCGAGGCCGAACCGGAGGTCATCGGACGGGGCAAGAAGGAAGAGGAGCTGATCCCGGAGGAAGAGGAGAAGAAGGAGCCGGCGAAGGAGAAAGAGAAGAAAGCCTGATCCGAACGGTCAGCTTCAGGAGCGGCCCCTCGGCCGCTCCTTTTTGTTTCCCTGGCGCAGGCGAAGCAGGTCGAGCAAGTCGAGGGTGATTCTGGCGGTCGCGCCCCAGATCATCTCGCCCTGGAAGGAGCGGAAGTAGTAAACCGGGGTCGCCGGGCCGTCCGCCATCGGCTGCCGGAGCTTCTCCTCGAGATTCTCCGGGTCGGCCAGCCATGGAAGAGGCACGTGGAAGACCGCCGCGACTTCCAGCGGGTGGGGAGAAAGAGGGTAGGGCCAGGGAAGCGTGGCCACGACCGGGGTGACCTCGTACTGGGTCACCGTCAGAAGCGAATCCAACTGCCCCAGAACGACGACGTCCTTCGGCATAATGGCGAGTTCTTCCTCGGCCTCGCGCAACGCGGCCTGCACCGGCGTCTCGCCGGCCTCGATCCGGCCCCCGGGAAACGAGACTTGCCCCCGGTGAGTCTCGACCGAATCCGTCCGCCGCGTATACAGGACGGACCATTCGGTCTCCGTTCGGATGAGCGGAATCAACACGGCCGCAGGAACGGCGGACCATTCGGGCTTCACCGCCGGGTTGCGCGACGACAGCAGCTTCTCGAGTCGGGCAGGGAGGTCGGTCAAATCGTCCCCGCCTTGAGCACGCTGCCGCAGTAATCACAGGCGGCGGTTGCTTCGTCGATCCATTCCACCTGGTCGGGTCGCACGGACCCCCCGCATTGGGGGCACTGCGTCGGCAGATCTGTCCTGGGTCGGACCCCGACCGGAGCTTCCGACTGCGTGGCGAACATCCTCAGCGTGGCGTCGGCTTCGGCGGAGTGACCGGCTTTGCGCAGCGTGTCGACGACACGATCGCGCAGGATGGCCAATCGCGCTTCGTCTCCGGCCTGCCTCGCCGACGACAAACCGCGATGCGCGAGGTCGAGCCCGCGTTTCCATTCCCCGGCCATGATCCAGGCCAGGCCGGCCTCAACCGTCAGCAGGGCGGCCCGAGGCGTGTTGCGTGTGGTGGCGATATCGGCGATGGTTTCGAGTTCGGCCGCGCCTTCGGCGTAGACGCCTTCGGCGATCAGTCGATGCGCCCGTCGCAAACGGCGCAGGATCGGCCGGGCCACCGGGCGAATGGGTCCGCCGGGAAAACCTGGCCGCCTCAACCAACGGCCGAGCATGCCGAAACCGCCTCTTCGCCGCATGCGAACCTCCGCGTCGGGCTAATCCGACTCTGTATCGTCCTGTGCCGGATCGTCCGGGGCAGCGCGTTCGCCGTCCTGGGGCCTGGCGGCGCCTTCCGCCACCGGTCGTGCGAACACCAGATATCCCGTGTGGGCCACCATTCGATCCGTCGGGCGAAGCCGGGCCGCAACCGGCTTGTAGAAGCGCAGGAGCATCTCGCTGACTTCGATGCCCGCGAAGTCGTGGTCGTCCAGCGCCTGCACGAGATCCGATACCTGGTTCGCCGTGGGCAAGATCGCGCCGAACGGCGAACCCGGGCGCAGCGCGGCCCGCACCTGAGACAGATACACGTGAGGGTCCGGCAGGTCGAGGAACAGCGCCGATGCATCCCTCTCTTCGAAGCCCTCGGCGATGTCCCTTTCGTGAAAGACGACTCTCGATCCCCAGCCGAAACGCTCGACGTTGCGCCGGGCGAGATCTTGAAGATCCTTCCGGCGATCGTACGAGGCGACCCGGCCGTTGGGTCCGACGGCCCATGCCAGGGCCACGGTCAGCGCCCCCGAACCGGAGCCGGCTTCGATCACCGTCGAGCCTTCGGCCACAGCCAGATGCAGAAGGATGTAGCCGAGCTCCTTCGGGAAGATGATCTGCGACTGGCGCCGAAGGCTGAGAAGGCGATCGTAAAGCGTGGGGACCAGGACCAGGAATCCGTGGCCGAGATGAGTCGACACACGTGAGCCCCAGGCCGCGCCGATCAGTTCGTTGTGCCGCAGAATGCCTTGATGGGTGTGCAGCTCAGCGCCGGCTTCGAGCTTGAGGATGAACTGCTTCCGTCGCTCGTCCACCAGCATCACGAAATCGCCTTCCCGGAGAGTTGCGGCGTTGGCGGTCACGAAGGGGATTGTACGGCAGAGTCCTCTCCAACGGCGGTCAGCCCGAGAGTGGCTTCTGCCCGTGGAGAACGACGACCACGCCGCGAGGCAGATCGACGGATTCGACGACGAGAGGGATCTTCGCCGTCTGCAGGGACTGCGTCCAGGGCCCGTCCGGGGCCAGGGCCTGCCCGGTGGAGCGATACAGCCATCCCGCCAGCCGGTCGATCCAGCGCGGTCCCTTCGGCCAGGCGGAGGTAACGATCACCAACTGTCCGCCCGGTCGGAGGACGCGGTGGACCTCGTCGAGCGAGCGCGCATCGATGATGTATTCGCTGGGAAATGTGGACACCACACAGTCAAACGATCCGGCAGCAAATGGTTGCGCCTGGGCCTGGCCTCTCGCCATCTGGACAGATACGCGGAGTCTGCGCAGCCGGCGTCGGAGGATGGCAACCATCTGCGGCGAACGCTCCAGGCCGAAGGCCGACTCCGAACGTGATCCGAGCGCGGCCAGTAGATGCCCGGTGCCGGGCCCAAGCTCCAGCGTCCGACCGCCGGCGGGGACCCAACGCAGCGCGGTGGCCCGCCATGTGTCCCACTGCCCGGCGCTGCTGGCCCAGGCGACGACGTCGTACGCAAAGGCGAGTGTTGTGTACAGGTGCTCGAAGAAGAGGCGGAGGAACCAGGCGAGCAGGCGCGTCGTCACCGGACGGTGCAACCCGCTGGCTGAGGGAGGCTGCGCTTCCAACACCGTTTGCGGCTGCGTGAGTCAGGACCTACGCGGCGTAGATATCCAGGCGCGCCGGCAGAATTTGATATGTGACATGCGTCAGCGACTCCGAGCGGAGTTCGCCGTCCACCTGGATGGGCGTGGCCGGACGCGCCTCGATGGTCAACCTTCGGGAGTGGATCTGGTGCATGGCCGGATCGCGCACGTACGCCCCGCTCATCGCCCGCGGCAGGAGGCTGAGCATCCGACGCCGGGTGGGCGCGTAACCGTAGACGAAGGTGATCAACCCATCGGTTGGATCCGCGGCGGGCGCCATGCGGAACAGCCCGCCGGTGATGGCACAGTTGCCGACCGAAACCAGGCTGACCGGACCGTCGTATTCCCCGTCGTCCCAGGCTAGATGCATGCGCCAGGTAGGCTTGTCGGCAATTGCCAGCAGAGCCGCCAGCAGATAGCGGACCATGCCCCGCCACCGCACCAGCTCGATGTTCTTTCGGGTTACGACCGGCTCGAGACCGACGGCGGAGTTGTTGCAGAAGACCCAGTCGTTGGCCTGGATGAGATCGATTCGGCGAGTGCGGCCCCCGGCGATAAGCTTCGCCGCCTGATCGAGCTGCAAAGGCAAGCCGAGGTTGTGAACCAGATCGTTGGCCGTCCCGACCGGAAGCACCCCGATCGGACCCAGCGCGCCTTCCGGCCGCGCCCGGTACATCCCGTTGATGGCCTCCCCGATCGAACCGTCGCCGCCGGCGACGATGATCGGGCGGCCCTGGCGCGTCGCTTCCTCGGCCAGTTGCTCTCCGTGACGCGGTCCCTGGGTTTCGACCAGCTCGAAATCGACGCCGGCGGCACGCAAGGCGCGCTCGGCCTCGGGCCGACGGCGTCGTCCCGCCCAGCGGCCGGTGTAGGGATTGAGAATCACGAGAGAAGATGGCATGGGATCATATCTCGGTGAGGATGAATCCGGCGACGGTGAGGTAGATCAACAGTCCGGTGGCGTCCACCAGGGTGGCGATGAGCGGCGCCGACATGACCGTCGGGTCGATGCCGATGGTGTCGGCCACGAGCGGGATCAGCGAACCGACGACGTTGGCCCACACACACACGGCCACGATGGTGATGCCGACGACCAGAGCAACGCTCGTGCCCACTCCCCACAGCTGCACGCGCCCGAATGCCACCAGACCCAACAGCAATCCAAGCGCCAGGCTCGTGCGAACCTCGCGCCACAGGACTCGCAGGACGTCCCGGCGGCGCACCTCTTGGAGCGCCAGGGCGCGGATCACGCTGGTCACCGTCTGCGAGCCGGCGTTGCCGCCGGTGCCGATGACGAGGGGGATGAAGTAGGAGAGGGTAATCACGGCTGCCAGCTCGTCGTGGAAATGACGCAGGACGGTGCCCGTCAGCGTCTCGGCGGCAAACAAGCCCAGCAGCCAGAAGAAACGCGAGCGGACGATCTCGCTGATGCGCTGCGACCAGTAGGGCTTGTCGCTGATCGGCCCGGACTCGATGCCGCCCAGGTGCAGCACGTCCTCCGTCGCTTCCTGCTCCAGGACGTCGATCACGTCGTCGTGGGTGATGACTCCCTGCAGGATGCCCTCGTCGTCGACCACCGGCAGGGCGGTCACGCCATATCGCGCCAGCGTGCGCGCGACTTCTTCCTGATCGGTGTGAGTCGAAACGCTGACGACATCGTGGCTCATGATGTCTTCGGCGACGGCCTCCGGACGCGCCACGACCAGTTCCCGAAGCCCGACGATGCCCAGCAGCCTTCGATTCCGATCCACGACGTACAGGTAATACGGCCGCGAGGCATCCCCCATGGTCTGGCGCAGGAATTCGATGGCCTGGGCGGCGGTCGTGTGGCGGCGAAGGGCGATGTAATCGGTGGTCATCAGGCCGCCGGCGCTTTCATCCGGATGGCCGAGGAGGGGCAGAACGTCGTCGGCCTCCTCCATTTGCGCCAAGGCCGCGGCGGCGCGATCCGGCGGAAGGTCGCCCAACACATCCGCCGCCTCGTCCGGGTCCATCTCGTCGAGCACGTCCGCCAGGCGTTCGGAGGGGAGCGATTCGGCCGCGTCGGCAGCCTCTTCCGCCTCGAGCTCCTCCAGCAGGTCGGCCGTCACAGGAATGTCGAGCCGCGGCAGCAGAGTGGCCTGGTCGTCATCCGCCAGGTCGGCGAAGGCGTCCGCCCGGTCTTCCGGACGGAGGCGTATCAGAGCGGCGATGGCGGCTTCGACGCGTCCCGCCTCCAGGGCGGCGCGGATCTTCTCCAGCGTGGCGTCGATCTCGACTTGTTCCACCGGCGTCTCCGGGTCAGCCCACGGGCTGGATGTCGATGCCCTGCTCGCGCAGCCAGGCCTCGGCCTGATCGAGGACGGGGCCCGGGCCGGAGAGCTCCACTTCCAACCAGCCCTCGTCGAGCTCGATCTGGGCGCGCGTGATATTCACTTGAAGGTCGAAGCGGCGAATGAGTTGGAAGACGATCGGTTCGCGAAGAAGGGAAGGCGGATAGTTCAGGCGCACGATCCGGGTTGCCATGGCCGCCTCGGGCGTGCCGCCGAGGCGTCTTCCCCGGCCGAACCAAACCCGCCCAGACGCGCATTGTAGCATCCGGGCGGAGTCAAAAGCAAGTGGTGAGTGGTGAGTGGCGAGTGGTCAGTCGGCCCGGGCTGCGCCCGTCTGACCACGGACCACTCACCACTGGCCACTGAATTACGCCGATGGACGCTCGCCCAGCCTGACCTCCGTTTCGTGGACCTGTCCATCACGCCAGTAGATGACCTTCACCTTCTCTCCGGGGACGTGGCGCAGAAGGGAATTGATGAACGGGTGGTCGTCGTCGAGAGCTGTTTCGCCGATCGCCGTCAGGATATCGCCCGGCTCGAGCCCGGCTTGGGCCGCCGGGCCGCCGGGTACGACCTCTCGCAAGTACACACCGCGGTCGACGGGCAGGTTGTTGGCCGCCGCAACCTGAGGCGTGATCCATGCCCAGCTGATCCCAAGGTAGGGCCGGGCCACGTGACCGCGGGCGATCAATTGCTCAGCGATGGCGCTGGCCGTGTTGCTCGACACGGCGAACCCGAGGCCCTCGGCGATGGAGGATCCGCCTCCGCGAACGACGAGGGTGTTGATCCCGATCACCTGGCCGGCCAGGTTGACCAGCGGCCCGCCTGAGTTGCCGCGGTTGATGGCCGCGTCCGTCTGGATCAGATCCTCCATCCGGAACCCGGCGTCCGTCTCGATGGCTCTGCCGACGGCGCTCACGACGCCCACGGTGACCGTATTCTTGAAATCACCCAGAGGCGAGCCGATGGCGATGACCGGCTCACCCGGCTGCAGCTCGTCCGAGTTTCCCCACGCGGCCAGCGCCGGCAGATCACCCTCCACCTGTAAGACGGCGATATCGGCAAAGGCATCCCTGCCCACCAGGCGCGCCGGCCGATTCTCTCCGTTTGCCAGGACGACTTCCAGAGTCTCCGCGCCCTCGACCACATGATTGTTGGTGACGACATATCCTTCGGCGTCGATGATGACCCCGGACCCCGAGGCTGTGGGCTCGGCCGAGCCGCCGAAAGGCGAGGCCTGCCGCTGTAAATGGTTGATGACCGTCACGACCGCCGGGCCGATTCGATCCACCGTCTCGGTGACGGCCGTATCGATTTGGACGCTGGTCACCGACGGGGGAGCGCTTGCAGGTTGTACCTGGACGTCCGAAGCCGACGGTGTCTCCTGCTGTCGCAGGAGGAGGTAGGTCGTGCCCGCTCCGAGAACCGCGCCTCCGAATCCGAAGACCATCGCCGCCGCCAGCAGCGCGGCCAGGAATGTGATGCGTGCTGACTTTCGTTGTTCCATGATGCCTCCTCTTACCATTCACTCGACCAACGGGGCATTCTCACCCGGTCGGGTTAAGCGAAAATGAGATGCTGCTGAATCGTTATCGAGGAGTCTCGGTGCGGAAAAAGGAACCGGCCCGTCTCAGGACGGGCCGGCGCGCAAGCAGTTGGACGCACCTTCAGCGGCGGCGACCGCCAAGGCCGGCCACCATTCCTCCGAAGTAAATGAGTTGCAGCACGGCGGTGGCCACGGCGGCGACGTAGGTGAAGGCGGCTGCGTTCAGAACCGAGTTGACTCCGCCGACCTCCGTTTCGCCCTGCACCAGACCCGACTGCTGCAG
>DASSGB010000041.1:0-28018 GCA_035693825.1 Anaerolineales bacterium | reverse complement strand
CGCCATGGTCGAGCGGCATCGCGGGACGGGCGAGGTGAGGGTGGGTCTGGTGAAGGGTTTCGGATTCAACGTGGCGTGCGCCGTCGGCTCGACCGTGGCCCACGACTCCCACCACATGATCGTCGTGGGCACGAGCGACTCCGACATGGCCCAGGCTGCCAACGAGTTGGCGAAGGTGGGCGGCGGCCAGATCGTCGTCCGCGAAGGGCGCGTCCGGGCCCTCGTCGAGCTGCCCATCGCCGGCCTGATGTCGGACGAGCCGGCCGACGTGGTTGCGGACAAGGCGGAACAATTGCTGGAGGCGATTCGATCTTGCGGCTGCCAACTGAACAACGCCAACATGCAGCTGAGCCTGCTGGGGCTGGTGGTGATTCCACAGCTGCGCCTTTCGGATCGGGGCCTGGTGGATGTCGAACGCTTCCGGGTCATTCCGCTGGTCGAGCAGCCGGAAACGGGAGAGCGCCCGTGACGACCTCCACGCCTCCTTCCAGACAGCGCAAGGCCCTGGGCGGGAGCCCGCTCTACCAGCAGGCGGCCCAGCGATTGGCGCAGATTCTGTCGGACACGCCCCCCAACTCTTTTCTCCCCTCCGAACCTGAACTGGCGCGTCAGCTGGGAATCTCGCGCGCCACGCTGCGTGAGGCCATGCGGACCTTCGAAGAGCAGGGGTTGATCGTCCGCCGGCAGGGCGTGGGGACCATCGTCACCCGGCCTCCCAGGGCGCTGGATGCGGGCCTGGAGGTCCTGGAAAGCCTGGAGACCCTCGCGGCGCGTACCGGTCTCTCGGTTGAGATGGGCGAGCTGCGTGTCGAGGAACGCATGCCGACGGTCGATGAAGCCGGTCTGTTGGAGTTGTCCGGCGATTCGAAGGTGGTCGAGGTGGCCCGAGTCATCCTGGCGGGCGGACGGCCGGTCGCGTATCTGATCGATGTCGTTCCGCGCACGGTCCTCCCGGATGAAGTGCTGACGCGCGGCTTCCGAGGCTCGGTGCTCGATCTGCTGCTTCGAAGAGGAGACCCGGAGCTCGACGTTTCGCGGACCGAGATCGCGGCGACCTCGGCCACGGCCGATGTCGCCCGGGCGTTGCGGATCCAACGCGGCGACGTCCTGCTTCGCCTGGAAGCCTACCTGTACACCCGCGACGGACGGGCCATCGACCATTCCTGGAGCTATTTTCTGCCGGGGAGCATCCGGCTGCATGTCGTGCGCCGGGTGGGCAAACACGGCCGCCCGGATGAGGGAGGGGGAGCCGGCTCGAGTCAAGTCTGATCGCGTTTCGTTCGCCAATCCACACCCGCATTCGATGGAGGCAGAGAGCCATGCGCAGTTTTTCAGGACGCGACATTCTGTCGCTCAAGGACTTCGAACGCAACGAGTTCGCCCACGTCTTCGACGTCGCCCGCGAGCTCGAGCCGATCGCCCGCAGCCGTCGCAACAGCGAGCTGCTCAAAGAGAAGACGATGGTCACCGCCTTCTATCAGCCCTCGACGCGCACGCGGCTGGCCCACGAGGCCGCCATGCACCGCCTGGGCGGGCACGTCACCGGATTCTCGGACGCCAAGATGACCCGCGCCGGCGACTTCTATCAGGAGTCGATCAAGGACACGGTCAAGATGCTGGAGTTCTACGGCGACGTCATCGTCATGCGCCACTTCCAGCAGGGCGCCCCGCAGGAGGCGGCCCGCTGGGCTTCGGTGCCGGTCATCAACGGCGGCGACGGCTGGGGCGAGCACCCGACGCAAATCCTGACCGACCTGTACACCGTGCTGCGCGAAAAGGGCCGCATCGACGGGCTGACCTGGCTGGCCGTGGGCGACATGCGCATGCGCACGATGCATTCGCTGGGCTACGCGCTGACCCAGTTCGATTGCCCCGTGACCTTCGTCGCTCCGCCGGATATGGGCCTGACGCCCGAGTTCAAGACCGAGCTGAAGCAGTTCAGCCTGAATTTCAGCGAGGCCGAGCACGTGGAGCAGGCGATCGCCAGGGCCGACGTCATCCTGGTCGAGCCGGTGGTCCAGCCGGACTACACCAAGTCGCGCGATGAGCGATCGGGCGATGTGGGCCTCACCCCCGCCAACTACAAGATCACCCGCTCGCTTCTCGAGACCAAGGCCAAACCCGACGCGCTGCTGCTGCACTCCCTGCCGCGCATGGACGAGATCCCGACCGATGTGGACATCACCCGCTGGTCGCGCTACTGGCAGGAGGCCTTCAACGGCGTGGTGATGCGCATGGCGCTGCTGGCGCTGATTCTCGGGAAGATGGAATAGGAAGACCGTCAGCCGTCGGCCGTCAGCCATCAGCCGATGGAGGGCCGATGGCCGATGGCCCCGGTGGAAGAGGACAATCATGCAAACCGACCTACGAGGCAGAGACCTGATCGGCGACCTCGATTTCAGCAAGGAAGAAGTCGAGACGGTTCTGGAGGTAGCCTTCGATCTCAAGCGCAAGCGAGCCCTGGGGGAGCCGCACGCCTACCTGCGCGACAAGGTGCTGGCGATGTTGTTCTTCTTCAGCAGCACGCGCACGCGCGGCTCGTTCGAGGCGGGCATGGCCCAGCTCGGCGGCCACGCCGCCTTCATCGAATCGAAGACCACGCAGATCGCCCACGGCGATACGCCCAAGGAGATCGGCGAGATCTTCGGCCGGTACTTCGACGGCATTGCCATCCGGCATGTCGATTGGGGCGTGGGCAACCGTTATCTGAACGAGGTCGCACGCCATTCGCGTGTGCCGGTGCTCAACATGCAGTGCGAGATCTACCACCCCTTCCAGATCCTGGCCGATCTCATGACCATCATCGAGAAGAAAGGGCGCGATCTGCGGCGGAAGAAGATGGTGGTTTCCTGGGCGTATGCGGCCTCGTACCAGAAGCCGATCTCCGTTCCGCAATCGCTGGTGCTGCAGATGCCGCGCTTCGGGCTGGACGTGGTCGTGGCGCATCCGCCGGAGTTCAAGCTCATGCCCGAGATCATGGATGAAGCGCGGGCGCAGGCGCGGGCTTTCGGCACCGGCTTCGAGGTCGTGGACGACATGCAGGCCGCCTTCAAAGACGCCGACATCGTCTACGCCAAGTCGTGGGGGGCGCTGCTGACAACCACCGACCAGGACGAAGGCGCGCGCATCATTCAGAAGTACAGCTCGTGGATCACGGATGAGCGCAAGATGGCGTTGGCCAGGCCGGATGCCATCTATATGCACCCGCTGCCGGCCGACCGCAACATCGAGGTGTCCGACGCCGTGATCGACGGGGCGCAGAGCGTCGTGTACGACGAAGCCGAGAACCGCATGCACGCCCAGAAGGCGGTCATGGCGTTGACGATGAGGTCGTAAGACACGAATCACGTATCACAAATCACGAATTGAGGGTTTCGTGATACGTGATCCGTGATTCGTTATCCGTGATCCGTACCACCTTGGATTCCATGTGAGGGAGGCTTCCCGTATGAGCAAAGTCGCCGTCGTCGCCGTGGGTGGGAACTCGCTGATCAAAGACAAAGACCACCAGTCCATCCCGGATCAATATGCGGCTGCGGCCGAATCCATGGCCCACATCGCCGGGATGATCCAGGCCGGCTGGGAGGTGGTCGTGACCCACGGCAATGGGCCCCAGGTGGGTTTCATTCTTCGCCGCTCCGAGCTCTCGCTCCACGAGCTGCATCCCGTGTCGCTTGATTTCTGCGGCGCCGACACCCAGGGCGCCATCGGCTACATGTTCCAGATGGCTTTGCACAACGAGTTCCACCGACGAGGCATGGACAAGCAGGCGGCCACCGTCGTGACGCAGGTGCTGGTCGATCGCAACGACCCCGCGTTCCAGAAACCGAGCAAACCCATCGGCTCGTTCATGGACGAAAGCCGCGCCGCCCAACACCGCGCCGAAGACGGCTGGGCGGTGGTCGAGGACGCCGGGCGCGGCTGGCGCCGAGTCGTGGCTTCCCCCACGCCGGTACGGATCATCGAACGCGATGCGATCGAGTCGCTCATCCAAAAAGGCTTCACCGTCATCGGCGTTGGCGGCGGCGGAATCCCGGTCATCGAGAATGAGAAGGGCGAGCTGGTGGGAGTGGAGGCCGTCATCGACAAGGATCATGCCTCGTCCCTGCTCGCCTCCAGCATCCAGGCCGACCTGTTTCTGATTTCGACCGCGGTCGAGAAGGTCGCCTTGAATTTCAACAAGCCCGATCAGCGCTGGCTCGATCACATGACGCTGGAGGAAGCCAAGACCTATTTGCAGGCGGGGCACTTCGCGAAGGGCAGCATGGAACCCAAGATCCGGGCTATCATTAACTACCTGGAGCGAGGGGGCAAGGAAGCCCTGGTCACGGACCCGGAGAACATCGAACGGGCCCTGGAAGGCAAGACCGGAACCCGCGTCGTGCGGTGACGATGGCGGCTGGCGACGGAGAGGAGGTGGTGGCCCAAACCTCGATCATCGACCGGTTCGTGGGTTCCCCGTTGGACAAACTTCTAGGAGGAGTCTGAGATGGATGCCAAGAAGATGTGGCGCGTCGCCGCCCTTTTGACCGCCCTGGCCCTACTGGTGGCGGCTTGCGGCACGCCCACCGCGGCTCCGACCTCGGAGCCGGCGCCGACCGAGCCGACCGCCCCGACCGAAGAACCGCCCACCGCCGAGCCGGAACCGGAGGAGTTCGTCTTCGGCATGCTGCTGGTGGGGCCGTACAACGACCACGGCTGGAGCCAGGCCCATTACGAGGCCGGGCTGTATGTCGAAGAGAACCTGCCGGGATCCCGCATGGTCTACCTCGACAAAGTCAATCCGGCCGATCGCGCCGGCACCACCCCGGCCCAGCTGGCCGAGGATCTGGTGGCCCAGGGCGCCCAGCTCGTCATCTTCAACTCGGATGACATGAAGGACAGCTCGACCGAGTTTGCCCAGGCACACCCCGACATCCCGGTGATCATGGCCTCCGGAGATCAGGTGTGGGCCGAGGGCAACGCCTACATCCCCATGGCGAACATGAGCAACGTCATGGGCCGCATGGAATACGGCAAGATGATGGCCGGCTGCGCCGCCGCCCTGACCACGCAGACGGGCAAGATCGGCTATCTAGGGCCGCTGATCAACGATGAGACGCGGCGCCTGGCCGCCTCGGCCTACCTCGGCGCACGCTACTGCTGGACGGAGTATCTCGGCAACGACGCCGCCGACCTGGGCTTCAAGGTCACCTGGATCGGCTTCTGGTTCAACATCCCCGGCGTGACCTCCGATCCGACGCTGGTGGCCAACGACTTCTTCAACGGCGGCTTCGACGTCGTCATCTCGGGTATCGACACGACGGAAGCCCTGACCGAGGCCAACAAGCTGGTGGCCGCCGACAATCAGGTCTGGGCCATCCCGTATGACTATATCGGCGCCTGCGAGGAAGGCTCGGCCGCGTGCCTGGGTGTGCCCTACTTCAATTGGGGGCCGGCCTATCTCGAGCTGATCTCCCAGGCCGCCGAGGGCGCGTTCCCCTCCGTCTTCCAGTGGAACGGCCCCGACTGGAGCGACATCAACAATCCCGACACCAGCGCCGTGGGCTTCGTGAAGGGTGCTGCCCTGAGCGATGAAGCCTCGGCGACCCTGGATGAGTTCATCGCCGCGCTGGCGGGGGGACTCAACCTGTGGGTCGGTCCCATCAACCTGCAGGACGGCACCGCCTATCTTGCCGACGGCGAAGTCGCCACCGACAAGCAAATCTGGTATCTGCCCCAACTGCTCGAAGGGATGGAAGGCCAGAGCGTTCCGGAGTAACCCTCCACCATCCGCACAGGGGGAAGGCGGAAACGCCTTCCCCCTGTCCATCATCCATGCAGATCGACCTGAAGGGAATCCACAAGACGTTTGGCGCGGTGCACGCCAACGACGGCATCGACCTGTCGATTCCGTCTGGCTGCATTCAAGGGATTCTCGGAGAGAACGGGGCCGGCAAAAGCACCTTGATGAAGATTCTCTCCGGGTATATCCAGGCCGACCGGGGTGAGATCTTCCTCGACGGAACGCGGGTCGACATCCGCTCGCCCAACGATGCCAACCACATGGGCGTAGGCATGCTGCATCAGGACCCGCTGGACGTCCCGCCCATGCGCGTCCTCGAGAATCTTCTGGTCGGCGGGCCGGGCGGGCTGTTTCCGCAACGAACCGCGGCCCGGGAGGCCTTGCTCTCTCTTTCCGACCAGTTCGGCTTCTCCCTCGATCCGGAAGCCTATGTCGAAACGCTGACCGTCGGCGAACGGCAGCAACTCGAGCTGTTGCGATTGCTGTGGCTGGGCGCGCGCCTTCTGATCCTGGATGAACCGACGACCGGGATCAGCGCCCTCCAGAAAGAGAAGCTGTTCGCGACGCTGCGTCGCCTGTGTGAGCAGGGCATGACGGTCATCTTTGTGTCCCACAAGCTGGAGGAGGTCGAAGGCCTTTGCCACCGCGTGGCGGTCCTGCGCCGGGGACGTCTGGTCGGGGAAGCCTCGCCGCCGTATTCCACCGATCGGCTGGTGGAGATGATGTTCGGCAAGGCGATCACACTGGGGCGCAAGGAGGCCATCGGCGCTGTCGGGCAGGCCCTCGAGTTGGACGACGTGGTGCTCGAGGACCGGCGCATGGTCGTCGGGCAGGTCGACGTGGAGGTGAGCGCCGGCGAGGTGATCGGCCTGGCAGGCATGGAGGGCAGCGGGCAGCAGCTTCTCCTGCGTGCTTGCGCCGGTCTGGCTCGGCCGGTCCACGGCCGAGTCCGCATCGCCGGCAAGGACCTGACCGGCCGTGGATACCACGCCTTCCTGCGCCACGGGATTGCTTACGTGCCCGCGGCGCGCCTGGAGGAAGGTCTGATTCCGGGCCTGACGCTGGCCGAGCATTTCGCGCTGACCGGAGGGGCAAAGGGAGTCTTCATCGATCGAGAGGCGATCTCCACGCTGGGGCGGGCGCGCATCGCGGACTTCAGCATCCGCGGCACTCCCCTCAGCCCGGTGGAAGACCTTTCGGGCGGGAACCAGCAAAGGGCGCTGCTCGCGCTGATGAAGCCCGAAGTCTCCCTCCTTCTCCTGGAACATCCCACGCGGGGCCTGGATGTCGAGTCGGTCATCTACATCTGGGGCAAACTCAAAGAGCGCTGCCGCCAGAAGGCGGCCATTGTCTTCATCTCCTCCGATCTGGAGGAACTCCTTCATTACAGCGATCGGATACTGGTCTTCTTCGGCGGGCGTGTTTCGCCGCCGCTGCCCGCGGAGGGCATGAACGTCGACGATCTGGGTCAGCTCATCGGGGGCAAGGGCTGGGAGTCGTTCGCATGAGCGCGCTTCGCTCGGGCTTCATCTACCGGCTGGGAGGTCTTCTCCTGGCCCTCCTGTTCACAACGATCGTGCTGGTCCTGTCGGGAGCTCCACCGCTGGAGGCCTACCGGCAGATGATCGTCGGATCGATCGGTTCGGTGAAGAAGCTCACCGATGTGCTGGTGGCGTGGGTTCCCCTGGCGTTGGCCACGACCGGCCTGCTGCTGACTTTCGCCGCCGGACTGTGGAACATCGGGATCGAGGGCCAGATCACCCTGGGCGGGATCTTCGCCGTCGGGACGCTGCGCCTGCTGCAAGACAGCGCGGTTCCGGGCGGTGCGGCGATCGCGGCGGCGATGTTCGCGGCCCTCATCGGCGGCGCGCTGTGGGCGGCGCTGGCCGGGCTGCTCAAGACGTTCGGCGGCGTCAACGAGATCTTCGGCGGGCTCGGGCTGAACTTCGTCGCCACGTCATTGACTCTGTGGCTGATCTTCGGTCCATGGAAACGGCCGGGTGTGGGATCGATGAGTGGGACGGAGCCTTTCCCTCAGACCCTGTGGCTGCCCCAACTGGAGGGGCTGCGGCTGAGTTTGTGGTCGGTGGCCCTGGCCGTCGTCGCCATCGTGGTCGTCTTCTTTCTGCTGCAGGGCACGTACTTCGGGCTGCGCCTCAAAGCCGTCGGCAGGAATGCCCGGGCCGCATTTCTCCTGGGGGTGCCCACGGCGCGATACATGATGCTTTCCTTCGTGTTGTGCGGCGCTCTGGGAGGGCTCGCCGGCGGGCTGCAGGTGACGGCCGTGTATCACCGGCTCATTCCTTCCATCTCAAGCGGTTACGGCTACCTGGGACTCATGGTGGCGATGCTGGTCAACTATCAGGCGGCTTGGGTCCCGGCCGTTGCCTTCTTCTTCGCCGCCCTCAACATCGGCAGCATTCAGCTGCCGATCGTTCTCAAACTGGACTCGTCCCTGGCGGGGGTGCTCCAGGGAGCGATGGTCCTGGCGGTGTTGGCGATGGAAGGGGTGCGCCGGCGGGTGCAGCGGGTTCGAGAGCAGGTGACCGCGTGAGCCTGGACGTGGCCCTCATTGGGCTGGCGGGCGTCCTGGCCTCCGCCGCGCCGGTCCTGTTTGCCGCCATCGGCGAGACGTTTGCCGAGCGGTCCGGCGTGATCAACCTCTCGGTGAACGGGACCATCCTGCTCTCGGCCATGGGCTCTTTCGCCGTGGCGGCGACGACCGGCAGCCTGGCCCTTGGGTTCCTCGTGGGAATCGTCATCGGCGCGCTGGTGGCGCTGGTGGTCGCCGTCATGAACATCACCTTGCGCCAATCGCAGGTGGCGGTCGGGTTCGTCCTGGCGCTGATGTGCCGCGATCTCGCCTACTTTCTCGGCAATCCCTACATGGGACTCAGCGGACCGAGGCTGGCGTCGCTGTCCCTCCCGGGCTTGAGCGCCGTCCCGGTCCTGGGGCCGGTGCTGTTCCGCCAGGACCTCCTCACCTATTTCAGCTACTTCCTCATTTTCGCCGCCTGGGTCTGGATCTTCCGCACGCGGCCGGGACTCGGTTTGCAGAGCGTCGGCGAGCGGCCAGCGGCGGCTTTCGTGAGGGGCCTGCCGGTCAACCGGCTGCGGTACCTGTACACGGTGCTGGGTGGTGCGCTGGTCGGATTGGCCGGACCGGCCTACTCCCTGAGCATCAAGGCGGGATGGAAGGGAACGATCTCAGGCCTGGACGGCATCGGTTGGATCGCCCTGGCGATCACGATCTTCGGAGGCTGGAACCCGGTGCGGGCTGCGTTCGGCGCTTACCTGTTCGCGCTCTTGCAGTGGCTCGGCCTGGTGCTGCAGCCAAGCCTGCCGAACATTCCGTCTCAGGTCCTGCAGGTCGCACCATTCCCGCTGATGATCCTCGCGCTGCTGCTGGTCAACATTGGCAATGCCGAATGGGTGGAACGAACACTGGCGGGCCTGCCGGACGAAGTGCGTCGAGGGGTGGCACGGCTGCTGCGTTCGATGCGCGCCTCACCGCCCGCCGCTCTCGGCCTGCCCTTCGAGCAGGAGTAGGCATGAGCCGCGCCGCCGGCTATCGCTGCTCTGTCTGCGATCGGACCTTTGGAATCTCGGAGGTCACCTACACCTGCCCTCATGATGGAGGCAACCTCGACGTCTTGCTGGACATCGAGGCCATCCGCCGCGAGCACAGTCCGGAAACCATCGGCCGATCCAGGGAGACTTCCCTTTGGCGCTACTTGCCTCTGCTGCCGGTTGAGGATCCGGAGCACGAAGGGACGGCCCTGCGGGCCGCCGGATGGACGCCGCTGCTGGAGGCGAGAAGGTTGGCCGGCGATCTCGGCCTGCGGAATGTGTGGCTCAAGGACGACGGGCGAAACCCGACGGCCTCTTTCAAAGACCGCGCCAGCGCCGTTGTGGTGGCCAGAGCGCAGGAGATCGGCGCCGAGACCGTCGTCACCGCCTCGACGGGCAACGCCGGAGCGGCTCTGGCCGGCATGGCCGCCGCCGCCGGGCAACCGGCCGTGATCCTCGCTCCCAAGACAGCTCCGCAGGCGAAGGTGGCGCAGCTGCTTGTCTTCGGAGCAAAGGTCTTCCTCGTCGACGGGACCTATGATCAGGCTTTCGACCTGACGCTGGAAGCCTCGAAGGCCTTCGGCTGGTACTGTCGCAACACCGGATACAACCCTTTCACGGCCGAGGGCAAGAAGACGGCGGCTTTCGAGATTTGCGAGCAGATGACCCTCGAGGTCGGGGTAGGGGCGAAGCATGCCGTCTCGCACCCCGTTCGGGCCGCGAGCCCCAGAAAACGTTCGGAGCGCAGGGGCCCGCCGGGGCGAGACGGCCGGCGTGCCGCCGGGCTTCGCGGCACGAACGGTGGCGTGCCCCTACATTGGACTTCACCCGATGCGGTCTTCGTTTCGGTTGGAGACGGCAACATCATTTCGGGCCTGCACAAGGGCTTCCGCGACCTGCTCGACCTCGGTTGGATCGAACGCATGCCGCGCCTGTACGGGATTCAATCGACCGGCTCGGCGGCGATCGCCGGCGCTTTCGAGCGCGGCACGGAAACCATCGAGCCTGTGCACGCCGACACCCTGGCCGACAGCATATCCGTCGACCTGCCGCGCGACGGCCTGCGCGGACTGCGCGCCGCCACTCGTACGAACGGCGCCTACCTGACCGTCACCGACGCTGAGATCCTGGCCGCCATCTCTACCCTCGGGCGGCGCGAAGCGGTCTTCGCCGAACCTGCGGGCGCGGCGGGATACGCCGGATTGATGAAGGCCGTGGTCCAGAGCAGGGTCGGTCCCGATGAACGCATCGTGGTGATGGTCACCGGCAGCGGCCTCAAAGATGTCCGGGCGGCGATGCAAGCCGTGGGCGAAGCCGTCATCATTCCGCCGTCGCTCGACGCCCTGCAACGAGCCCTGGCCTGACGCCAAGGAGGCCCGATGCCCGCCACCCGCTCCCCAAGCCTGTCCATCGTCGCTCCCATCTTCAACGAGCGCGATTCGATCGCCGAACTACACAAACGTATCGGGGCGGCCCTCGCCCGCGTCAAAGAAACCTGGGAGCTGATCCTGGTCGACGACGGAAGCACCGACGGATCCGACGAGGCCATCCTCCAGCTGGCGCGCCGCGACCGCCGAGTGCGACCGGTGGTGTTCGCGCGCAATTTCGGCCATCAGATCGCCGTCACCGCCGGCCTGGATCACGCCCGGGGGCAGGCGGTGGTCATCATCGACGCCGACTTGCAGGATCCGCCCGAGCTGATCCCGGAACTGGTGGACCAGTGGCGCAGGGGATTCGAAGTCGTCTACGCCGTCCGGACGGAACGGGTGGGGGAGTCGTGGTTCAAGAAGGCGACCGCCTCGCTTTTCTACCGGCTCATCTACCGCATCACCGACGTGAAGATTCCTCTGGACACGGGCGACTTTCGCCTGCTGGATCGCCGCGTGGTCGATTCCCTGAACCAAATGCGCGAGCGGCATCGTTTCCTGCGGGGCATGGCGGCCTGGGTCGGTTTTCGGCAGATCGGCGTGCCCTACAAGCGTGAGGCGCGTTTCGCCGGTGAAACGAAATACCCCGTTCGGAAGATGCTGCGGCTGGCCCTGAACGCCGTCACGAGCTTTTCGTACTTTCCCCTTCAGATCGCCACCTATCTGGGGTTTGCCTGCGCCGGGCTGAGCGCCCTCGGCATTGTCGTCGTCATCATCATGCGACTCAGCGGAAGCCAGGCCTTCCTGGGGCAGGCGACGACCCTGATCGCCGTGCTCTTCCTCGGGGGCATTCAACTCATCTCGCTGGGAATCCTCGGGGAGTACCTGGGCCGCGTTTACGACGAGGTCAAGGGGCGGCCTCTTTACGTTCTCCGGCCGCCCCCGGACGAGGCCCCCTCGCGCAAGAACAGGAGCTAAGGCCATACCATGATCGATCTGACAGTGATCCAGGACCGCCTGGAGCGGGCGGCCAAGCGAGCGCGTGAGCGCGGCATCCTGATCCCGACGTTCGCTCAAATGAAGAATCCGTCCATCCTCCCGGCCGAGGCCCGGCAGCGCCTGGCGAACGTGGGTTTGTGGGACGTCAATCCCCTGAACCTGTTTCGCATCACCTGGAAGAACGAGCCCAAGGCCAAGGGCGGCGGCTTCGACGGGGTCAACTACCTGGAGTTTCCTCCCAGCCTGACCGGCGTCGACGCCCGCATCCTGGCCCTGGTGGGCAAGTGGTTCCCCACCGGCGCGCACAAAGTCGGCGCGGCCTTCGGCTGCCTGGTGCCGCGACTGGTCACGGGGCAATTCGATCCGACGACTCAGAAGGCCGTGTGGCCATCCACCGGCAACTTCTGCCGCGGCGGCGCGTACGACTCGGCTCTGCTGGGATGCCAGTCGATCGCCATCCTGCCCGAAGGCATGAGCCGGGAACGATTCGAGTGGCTGTCGAAGGTCGCCGGCGAGGTGATCAAGACGCCCGGTTCGGAGTCCAACGTCAAAGAGATCTTCGACAAGTGCTGGGAGCTCCGCAAGTCGGGGCAGGACCTGATGATCTTCAACCAGTTCGAAGAGTTCGGCAATTACCTGTGGCACTACGACGTCACCGGGCATGCCATGCAGGAAGTGATCGAGAAGGAGCTGCGGCCGGGCGACGCCTATCGAGGCGTGGTGCTCACCACCGGATCGGCCGGCACGATCGCGTGCGGGGACTACCTCAAGCAGGCCTTCCCGGGCAGCAAGATCGGCGCGGCAGAAGCGCTGCAGTGCCCGACGCTGCTCGAAAACGGGTTTGGGGCGCACCGCATCGAAGGCATCGGCGACAAGCACGTGCCCTGGATTCACAACGTCATGAACACCGACCTGGTGGTGGCCATCGACGATGCCGCGGTGGTCCATCTGGCGCGCCTGTTCAACGAGGCGGCCGGCAAAGCCTACCTGGCTTCTCGGGGCGTGCCGGAGTCCCTGGTTGGACGCCTCGACCTGTTGGGGTTCTCCGGGATCGCCAATCTGCTTTCGGCCATCAAGTTCGCCAGGCACTACGAGCTCGGCCCGTCGGACCTGGTGCTCACCGTGCTGACGGACTCGATGGAGCTCTACGGCAGCCGTCTGGCGGAGATGCACGCCGAGCATGGAACGTATACCGACGGCGATGCCGCAGCTCATTACGGGCGCTATCTGATGGGCGAATCGACCGACAACCTGCTGGAGCTGTCCCAGCGCGACCGCCGCCGGGTCCACAACCTGAAGTACTTCACCTGGGTCGAGCAGCAAGGAAGGACCTACGAAGAGATTCTGGCCCAACGCGAGCAGCCCGACTATTGGACCGGGGTGCAGCGGCAGGTGCCCGAGATCGACGCCTTGATCGAGTCGTTCAACGAGCGGGTAGGCCTCGCCGCCTGACGGGCGGCGGACTCAGGCTGAGGGGGAAGGGGGAAAGCCATGCTGCAGATCCACGACGATGAAGTGGTGTTGGTGGCGGTCATCAAGACGCCCCGCGATCTCGAGATCGCCCGCGTGCTCGGCTGGTACCGGATCCCGCTTGCCAGCGCGCCGGGCACGCTGCGGGTCGACTGGGTGGCTTTCTTTCAGGGAGCGGCCTTCGGGCCGGAGAAGTGGTCGGTCCGGTACGTCAGCCACGTCCGCGGCTATGAGCTGACCACGCGCGGGCAGCTTCTGCAGGACGAAGGGGATCATCCGCGGGCTGCGGAGCCGTACTACCGGATGCAGCTCGGCCCTCTGGTGGAGCTGCCTCGACCGATCCCGGCGCGGAGCTGGCGCCGATTCACGTTCCTCTACACGACCGGCGAGCGACTGCGCCTGGCGCGCGACGTCCGCCAGCTGACGGTGCCGACCTCGGCCCGGGATCGTCGCACCGGGCGGCGGCTGAGGGAGTCCAGCGAGAGGTGACCATGGAGGCGGAGACGATGGAGTCGTCGCAACGAGGCTGCGTCATCATGACGACGACCAACGACGCCGCGGAGGCGGAACGCCTGGCGCACCAGCTTGTGCGCCGGGGCCTGGCGGCGTGCGTGCAGTCCGCGAGCGTGACCAGCCATTACCTGTGGGAAGGCACGCTGGAGCGCCAGGCGGAGTTCCTGCTCTTCATCAAGACCGTGGTTTCGAGATACGCGCAGGTCGAGGAGTTCCTACGGCGGACTCACAGCTACAGCGTACCGGAGATCGCCATGCTGCCTCTTGCGGGCGGCTCGGACGACTACCTCGGCTGGCTCCGTCAGAACAGTCGCGGAGAAATCGCTCCGGAGAAGTGAGGTCGGCACACCCCCGCAGCCTACCGCACGTTGCCGGCAGGCACCTTGGGCAGCGGCTTGCGGAAATGTGCCAGACGCGCCACCTCCTCGTAACCCAGAGCGCGGTGCGCGCTTCGGCCGCCTTCGTTTTCCATGTCGGCGTTGGAGGCCATTTCGCGGCAGCCCTGTGAGGCCGCCCAGGATTCCGCTTTCGCCAGCATCGCCCGCCCAATACCTTTGTGTCTGGAGTCGGGCGCGACGTACCAGGCCTCGACAAATCCCACCGGGCTGCTCTTGCAGCCCTCCGCCCTTAATCGCAGGCTGACCTCGACAAACCCGTGCATCTTCCCGGAAGGCTCGACGGCGACGAAGACTGCGTTGAATTCCTCGTCCGCCAGGATGTCCGCCATCTGACGATGATGGACCTCGGTCGAAATCGACGGCCATAGGGCGGACCGAAGACGAAGCCAGGCGGGGATCTGCGAGCGCTTCAGGCGGAGAACGCGCATGCGAAGCCCGAGGGGCGGGAACAATGCGGGTCAGGTCCGATCGAGCCACAGGCCGAGCATGTGCCGGATGCTGACGATCTCGCAGGCGTGGTAGCAGATGTGGGCGATAAGCCCGTGGATGAGCTGATAGCGTGCGGGCCGCCCCTCGGCGTAGGATTCGTCCAGGTCGCTGTCGCTGTAGCCTGCAATCAGGCTTCCCAGTCTGCGATTGGCATCGTGGGCGCGTCGACGATCGACTTCCCAGGCATCTTGCGCCGCGGGTTCGGGGGTCGGCGGCCAGCCGTCGTCCGCGCCCAGAGCTTCGCGATCAACGGCCAATCCCTTCAGCCGCAGATAACCGTACTCCTGCCAGAACCGAACGTGATTGAGGGTCCCCCAGATGCTGTTGAAACGCCGCCCCGGGATCCGGGCAGCCTGCGCCGCTTCCAGCCCGGCCGTCGAAACGGTGATGGGCGTGAACCAGCCGTGATCTTCCGCGGAATACAGGCTCAAGATGGCTTCGGACAGGTGGGAGGCTTCACTCATAAGAAGTTCCAGTCATCAGTCATCGGTCTCACACACGAATCACCAATCACGAATCACGAGTGATTTGTGATTCGTGACTAGTGCAAGTCCTCCTTGATATCCTCCATCGCGTCTTCGTAGCGACCGATCAAGAATCCCACCAGCCCGGCGAAGGGGACTGCGATTCCCCCCAGACAGAGGCCCCACGAGCCTTCGATCACGGACGGCGCGATCAGGAGCACGGCCAATCCGATCAGGATTCCGACCAGGCCGTTCCGCCAGCGGTGGGGGATGTCGCGCCACATGGTGATCAGAGAGAACGATTGCTGCATCCGCCGCCGCTTCTGAGCGATCTCGCCGTCCATCCGGCGCTGCTTGGTCAGCGGATCACGGGCCCGGAGCTGCTGGTCGCGGATGCGGCGGAAGCGCTCCGAATCCTGGCTGGGCATTGCCGAACCTCCGAGGCTGAGGCGGGGCCTATTGTCGCGCACGCGACGGGAAGAGCAAGCGGGCGACCCATGACCCAGATCGAGCCATCTACTTTGAATCTCTCGAAACCATGTGCTCGGGCATCTCGACGGTGACGACGCGCCCTCGGACGCAAACGACGCCCTCCGCCTCGAGCTCGACGTCGATGACGATCTTGCGGCCGCGCACCTCCGTCGGCCGGCCGCGGAGGTGGAGCGGCACCCCGAGGGGAGTTGGCAGCAGGTAGTCGACTTGAAGGGAGGCAGTCACGAAGCGAGGCGGCACCTCAGCCTGACGATCCTGACGGGCCTTGGCGGCCGCGGTGCCGGTGCCGTGACAATCGACCAGGGAGGCCAGAAGGCCGCCGTAGACGTAACCCGGGATGGCGGTGTGGTGGGGAGCGGGGACAAACGTGGCTTTGGCCTCTTCCCCGTCCCAGAAGCTGCGGATATGCAGCCCCTTCTCGTTGAGGCGGCCGCAACCATAGCAGTGGCTGACATCGTCCGAATACTCGTCCTGAACGGCGGTGAGGGTCATGGCTCGGGCGCCTCCGTGTCTCCGCATCCTAACCCGGACCGAGCTCTGACGCCACCGGTCGGCCAAAACAGCGGCAGGGGCGCTCTCGCGCCGCCCCTGCCGGCATGCACATCAGAGCCGCGCTACTTTCCGACCACCATCCCCAGCGGATCGATCTCGCGCAGACAAGCGATCTCCTCGTCCGTGGGCGGAGGCGTGGTCTCGACAAACTCGTCCGTCTCCAGCTCGAAGGCCGCATTGGCCTGGGCGGTCTCGAACGATACGCCCGGGTGCAGGGCCACGAGCTTCATGCGGCAAGTCTCTTCGTCGAAACCGTACACGCCCAGCTGCGTGATGACGCGGAAGGGTCCGGTCCCCTGGGGCAGGCCGGCGCGCTCGCGCCCGCCCGGTCCGTCCAGGTAGCCCGGGGTGGTGATGAAGTTGACCCGCGGCACGAAGCGTCGCCGGTCCTGGCGCATGATGACGATCGTCTGGTGGCACAGGGAGCCGATATCGTTGGCGCCGCCGCTGCCCGGCAGGCGGACCGTGGGCGCCTCCCACGGCCCGATGACGGTCGTGTTGATGTTGCCGTAGACGTCGATCATGGCCGCGCCCAGAAAACCCAGGTCGATGTACCCGGCCTGGCAGGCGCTCATGACGTCGTGCATGCTGGAAGCGGCCGCGGCCTGATGGAAGGTGCGCGAGTCGCCCACCGAGATCGGCAACACCGGCACGCGCGGCCCCACGCCTCCGGCCTCGAAGATGATCAAGACCCCCGGCGCGTGCGTTCGCTGGGCGAGCAGGCCGGCCACCATGGGCAGCCCCGTGCCGACGAAGATCGATCTTCGATCGGGGATGAGACGGGCGGCGGCGCAGGCGAGAAGCTCGGTCTGAGTGAAGGTTGCCTCACGCACGACCATCGTCACCCTCCCTTGACCTTGAGCCAGGGAGCCCGCATCGGAGCCTCGAAGTGCTCCACCTGGCGCAGGAAGCGCTGCTTCTCCTCGCCGCCGACCTCCTCCAGGTAGCCGGCGAAATCCGGCACGCCGTGAACGTAGCGCTCGAAATACGCCTCCGCGCCCTCGTCCGTCCGCGACACCTGGAGCCACTCGCCGATGTGTTCTTCGTCGAAGAAATACAGGTACGGCATCTGGGTGGGATGGGCCCCGAAGGGGACATGGCACACGGCGTCGACGACGTAGAACGGGATGACCGTCCGGCATGGCTCCGCCCGGATGCGATCCTCATCCACGATCTCTTCTGCCGTGACGATCACGCGCCTGGCGGCGCGGGCGAGCTCGAAGTCTTCGATGATGATCCCTTCGACCTGAGCGTTGCCGTAGCGGTCGCAGCGCGGTACGTGGAACATGGCCACGTCGGGATGCGCGGCGGGGATGAGGCAGACGGGCTTCCCGCTCCACGGGTCGCGCACGACCTTGCACGAGCTGCGGTGGAGCGTATCGGTGCCCAGCATGTTGCGAGAGGGGATGAAGGGCAGGCCCATCATCCCGGCCAGGAAGCGCCACTGGTAGCCGGCGTTGGAGATCTCGGCCACCACCCGGCACCGGCCGGTTTCCACGGCGTGGCGTCCGGCGGCCGACAGCCCGCGGATCTCGTGCCCGAAGGAATAGGCCACCTCGATGCGATCGACGCAGTTCGAGGCGATCAGCAGATCCGCATCGTGGACGGCCGTCTTCCCGGCCATGATGAGGTGCTGGCGCCCCTGGCGAATGATTTCGTACACCAGGGACATCGGCACCCGGATGTGGCCGAATCCGCCGAAGGCAATGAAGTCGCCGTCTTTCACGAACCTTCGTACGGCGTCTTCGACGGTGGTGACCTTGTCGCGCAGCTCGCGGGACTTGTTCTCACGCACCCAGGCACGGTGCTCGTCGGGATCCTGCCAGCCGACCAGCTCGCCGATGCCTTCCGACAGAATGTCCATGAACGAGCCTCCGGAGGGGTCGATGCCGAGGTCGATGCCGGATACTCGACGTGTTGTCGAACGCCCGAAATCCGCGAATGCCTATCGGGCTTAGCGCCATTCCCGGGTAAACGGCCGGGCTGGAGGCAGTATCGCGCCTCCGCAGGGAGGCCGGAGGTGAATTCGGCAGGGTGATGTGCGTGTGGAAAGTCGTCGGGATTCGCCGGGCGCGCCGAAGGCGACCGCCGGACGGCCCACGCTCAAGGAAGAAAGCCGGCCTTTCGTAGCGCCGGGCCTGAGTTTCTGGGCGGGCGCGCTTTCGGCCGCGTCAGCTTCCGGGAAAGAATGTCTCGACGCGAGCTCGTCCGGGATAAAGCGAACCGGCCCTCCATCATGCCCGGAAGACTTGGCAGGATGAAGGGCCTGGTTGGCAGTTTGTAGCCCGGCCTCAAAGTGGCCGGGTGGTGCGGAACTTTGCGACTAGCGGCGCGGCGGTCGATCTCGCCCAGGGCCCCGCTGGCCGCCGCCCGGTCGTTCCTCGCGCGGGCGGGCGATGTTCACCGTGAGGGCGCGGCCGCCGAGCTGGGTCCCATTGAGCATGCTGACGGCCTTCTGCGCGTCGGCGGGGGTCTCCATCTCGACGAAGGCGAAGCCCCTGGATCGACCTGTGTCCCGATCCCGGACGACCGTGATGGCCTTGACCGGGCCGGCCTTGACGAAGATCGATCGAAGTTCGTCTTCCGTGCTGGTGTAGGGCAAGTTCCCGACGTAGAGCTTCGTCTCCATCCCGTATGTCCTCGCTGGAGGCCTTTCCATCGCCCCCAAAGAAATCAGGCCCCATGTCCGAGGGCCTGGCGTCCCGAACGGCCATGACTATACCACAATCACGCGGAAGGGCGAATCCGCGGAATGACCTTCAACCTTGTGGCCCTACCGGGGACTTGAAGCCTGAGGGCGCGGCCCAGGTGCCGTCGGGCGAGAGGGTCTCAAGTGGACGCTCTGTTCCACTTCGCCATCCAGCGCTCGGGATTGTCCAACGGGGCAAAGCCGCCGTAGCGTTCGTACAGCCCGTGGGCATCGCGCGTGGCCAGGAGCGTCAGCCGGAGGCCGTGGATCGCAGGATGGCTCACGACGGATTCGATCAGCCACTTCGCCAGGCCGAGGCCGCGATGGGAAGGAAGAATGAACACGTCGCACACCCAGGCAAAGGTGGCGCGGTCCGTAACGACGCGGGCGAAACCGACCTGGGTCGCGCCTTCGAAGACACCGAAGCACAGCGAGTGGTCGATCGACGTCTGGACGGTGCCGAGCGTGCGACCGGTCGCCCAGTACGACTCCTCGGACAGGAACTTGTGGATGAGCGGCACATCTAGCTGGGCCTTGTCGGTGGTGATCCGGTACGCGCCGCGTCTGTGTTCGGCGATATCCATTCGGCGCCACCTCCGGCGGCCCGGGCTTTCGGCTGCGCAAGGAGACTATTCTTCGACGCCGCCCTGAGGGTTGAAGCCGAAGAACAGCACCACCACCGGGCGGGTGTCGAGGTCGAGCCGTTCGACCCGGATCGTGTGAGGTCCCGGCGCGAAGCCGGAGATCTCCACATACCCGCCGAAGATGCCCTTGTCCTCCCCCAGGGTGGAGGTGTCCCCTCGCCAGACTTCCTCACCGTCGAACAGGATTCGAGCCCAGCCGATGACATACGACCCAAGGAACTGGACCCCCATGCTGGTGAAAGGCCGATCGACGTTCGCCAACAGCCAATCCTGGCGCGCCCAAAGGACGCGGTACCGACCGTACGGAATGCTTTCCGGGCTGCTGGCGACGACGACGCCTTCGACCGGCCGCCCGTTGTCTGCGTTCCCGTCGGCATACAGTTCGGGTGGGACGCTCAGCTTGCGCGAGTCGCCGGACAGAACCCGGATGTCGACGGACGCAACGGGAGGCGCCGAAGTCGGCCCCAGTGCGGCCGCCAGATCACAACCGCGCACGACATGAGGATCGGCGTCTGCAGCCAGATCGGCGCAGGAGGCCCAGGGCTGGCTGGAAAGGGTCCGGCTGCGCAGATCGAAGGAACAGATGTCGTCGATGGCCTCGAGCTGCAGACCCTCCTCGCCCAGGGAGTAGGCGTACTCGCCGACGTCGTACGGGCAATACGGATCGTTGAACAGGCGCAGGCGGTTGCCCTCCACGGTATACGAAGCTAGGCTCCGCCACTGGGTGACCTCGTAGTAGATGCGCATAACGCCTCGATCGAACTGAAGACGCCACAGACCTCCCGCAGGCCGGTAATCCGCGCAGCGCAGGCAGGACCACCACTGCGGCCATGCCGGGTCGACGCGTGCGTACAGGCCATCGATGGCTGTTTCGAACGGCGGCGGTTGAGGCGTGGTCAGACTCACGGGCGTCTGGGCCAATATCGCTTGCCAGGCATCTTGCCGGGTGGGTGTGGACGAGGCCGAAGATGGAGCGGCCGTGACATTGGGGGAGGCCGGCGGCACCGTCTCGCCCGCAGGTGCGGATAGCGGCGCGCAGGCGCCTGCCAACGCCCCCGCGCCGACAACCAGCCGGATCCACCACACGAGTTTTGGCCTGAAGGAGATCACCGCGTCTCCTCGAGCCGGGCGTTGTCTCAGCCCGCCTCGCGTTTCCTTCCGGTGAACATCTGGAACGCAACGCCAACGACGAACAGGACCACCGTCACCGTCAACGTGACTTCCGGCGAAAGGTTCAACGCGTTGGCGACCATGGTCGCCCCGATGAGCGACGATAAACCGATCAGTCCCCAGTCGAAAAGAGTCGAGAGCAGGATGGCTCCCAGAATGCCTCCGACGATCACTCCGACCCAGACCAGGCCGGCCGCGTCGCCGGCGAAGGCGTTGGCCAGAGCGCTTCCCACAAACGCCCCTGCCAGAAACCCGGCCACCCCGATCGCCAGCCGCTGCAGGAAGATCGCCAGAAGCGCCCCGAGCAGGGCGAGCACGAGCGAGACGACCAGAATGAGCCACTCGGGGCTCTCCGGCAGAATGCGTGGACCGAGTGTCAGTCCCGCGGCGAACCCGACCAATCCCACGAACAGCCAAAAGAGTCTTCGACCAAGGAGAAGGAGCAGACCTCCAGCGATCAGCCGTAGGGTCATCATGGCGCAGTCCTCCTGGGTGCAGTGCAGCGGCCGAAGGTTTCCGCTCAGGCTGGATTCTATCCGACGACCGTTATCCGGCGGCGCGGCGTTCGCTAGGGACGTCGACCGCCCAGGTGTAGCCGTCGGCGTCGACGATGAACACTTCCCGCAGCCCGTGGGGCTTGTCGGTCACCGGTGCCAGCACGGCGTAGCCCAGGCGCAGCGCGGCCGCCTGGGCCAGATTGGGATCGCGACCGTGCAGCCGGATCTCGACACCTGCGCCTCGGAGCGTGCCGGCCGTGACGGTGCGACCGAAGGCGTGATCGAGGTACGCGTGGTCGGCATGCAGCATCCATTCACTGCCAGAGGCGCGCACGACGGCGAAATCCGGATCGTGATACACGATCTCGCCGGCCAGGACCTCACGCTGGAATGGCAGCGCGGCGTCGACGTTCCGTACCAGGAGGTTGAGGGTGAGACCCTGGAGCGTGCGCGCGTACGCCTCCGCCGGCATCCACGGATCGCCGTTTCGAAGTTTCATCTAGGCCTCCGGCTTCTTCTCCAGTGAGACCCGTTCCCATTTCTCCAACCCGACCTGGCGCTCGGCCGGGGCGAAGCCTACCCCGCGATACAGCTTCTCGGCCGAAGACCCTTCGTCGGCGACGATGACCAGGGTGAGATCGGGTCCTTCTCGAAGCATGGACTTCGACGCCTCATACACCAGCGTCCCGGCGATGCCACGGCGTCGGTGGTCGGGATGAGTCTCTACCGACTGAAATCGGGCCAGGCTATCGCGGTGGAACAGGCCGAGGTCGGCGATCAGCTCCCCGCCAAGAAAGGCTCCGAACCAGTGGCCGAGTCCATCGTGGGCCATGGCGCGATAGCGGCCCATCTGGCGCTCCCGGAACAGCCGATAGCCGAGATCGTCCTGCCCTTCCATCCGGCAATACACTTGCAGATCGACCGCCGTCCGCCAGTCCTGGTCGCTTTCCAATGCCCGGACGCGGATGTCCCGGTTGGGGCGCGCCGGCGGAAACACTTTTCGCGCCGTCAGGACGCGACTGGTGAGAAGGGTGAAGCCCGCCTCGAGGAAAGGCGCCACGAGCCCGTGTGTGCCCTCCGGCGAGTCCCACCCGAAGGTCTCATGGCTGACGTCCGGCGGACGGCCGATCTCGTCCGCGAACACCTGCCGCCAGCGATGATGGTCACCTTCGGCCGGAGGATTTCGGAAAAGGACGAAATTGCCCCAGTAGAAGCTTGGGTTCGAGGGAGTCCGAATGACAAGATACTCGCCTCGGTCCAGGATCTGGCCTTCGTACTCCGGGAAGATCAGGTCCGTTCGATAGCCGAGGGATCGAAGGTCCATCTGCCGCGTGCTCACCCGGTGGCAGGAAATGGATCGGCAGCGGCCAGGACCCACGCGCGGGTGTGTCGTTTGAAGCCGATGCGCGGGTAGTAGTTCGCCGCCGCCGGCGCCGCCAACAGGACGACCATCGAACGTGGGCCCATGCGAGCGCGGGTTTTGTCGATGAGCGCCGTCCCGATGCCGCGCTTCTGGTGAGAACGGCGGACGGCCAGGTCGGCCAGGTAGGCCACGTAAGCGAAATCCGTCAGGCTCCGGGCCATTCCCACCAGCCGCCCTTGATCCCACGCGGTCACGACCAGATTGGCGTGGCGAAGCATCTCGGAGGCGATCTGTCGATCGTCGATGGGCCGGCGTTCGCCCAGGGTGGAATCGCGATAGAGATCGAGAACCTGATCGAGATCGAGGTCGTTGCCGTAGCGGTACTCGATGGAGGTCAAGGTTGCCTCCGCAGGATGGGTCGCTTCAGGCGTAGCCGGCGATCACCAGGATTCGGCCAGCACGAGCTCCGGGCCGGCGTAAGGCTCGGCCTCGACCACATGGACTCCCGGCGCCAGGTACGAGCCGAAGGGAGCAGGCAAGGGACCCTCCGCACCGGGCGCGATCCGAATTTCGTACGGCCCCAGGCGCACGAGGATCTCCACGTCCGTCCGGTTGACGACGATCAGGCTTTGATCCGGAAGAACGCGCAGGCAGCGGGGGTCGGGGATGTCAACATTCACTTCAACCCGGGGCGCCGGCGAGGAATCCGGTCCGGCGCATATGCCCGCCGCCGGCTCGGAGGCGACCGGCGGAATCAGCGTCGGAGTCGCCGGAGCCTTCGACGGCGAAGGTGCGGCCGATCGGCAGGCTGCCAGGGAGATGGCGATGGTCAGGCCAAAGTATCGCCAGTGTCGAATGATCGAAGGATGCGTTGGTTCCTCCAGGCCCGTTCGGGGCGGGTCGCATTCTACTACCGCTGAACAGTCCGCAAGGTTCTTCTCCGTCATGCCCGCCTCCCTTGGGCCCGGCCGGATCGCTCCCACTTGGTTGCGCTCGAAGGGAAATGGGCCTCCTCCCAGGCGAAAATCCTGTCCGGGGTGACCTGGAACACCGGACCATCGCCAAGAGGAACTCCGTACTTGGCCTGATAGATTTGCCCCCAGGACTCCAGGCGACCCGACTCGAGCGCTTGCTCGGCTCGGCCCTCGACGACAACGACTTCGTCGCCGCTCTCCAGGTGGACGACGACGCGCGCATCGGCCGTGAGGTTGCGGGCTTTCTGCGATGCAGGGTCGGTGGAGAAGACGAAGCGATCGTCGGCCCACAAGCCCCATACCGGCATGGCATGCGGGCCCCGATGCGCGGAGGCCGATACGACCCAGTAGTTTCTGGCCCTTTCCAGTCGATTCACAATCTGTTTCCACGGGATGTAGCTGCTGTCGCGCGGGGGATCGATTCCATATCCGGACGGCATTGCCGGCCGCCCGGCTCGCCAGCCCGCTGGGGCTTCGGCTGCGTCTGACATGGAGCCTCCGTGCTGAATGAGCCCGCGCCTGATACCGAGGCGGGACCTCAGGTCAGCCAATGCTCAATCTTGATCGACAGGGGCGGGGACCCCGGCAGGTTCCTGAGGCGTCTTGGGGAGGGGCGGGCGGAGAGTCCGGATTCGAAGCAGGTGCCATGTCACCGCGGCCGCAATGGCCAACAACGCCAAACGACCGGCCGGTGAGGCTACGGCCAGGTAGCCTGACAGGCCGATGCCCAGCCAGAGGGCCAGGATCGTCAGGAGCTTGTCCTGGGCCAGCATGCCGCGGTGCTCGCGGTAATTGCGCACGTACGCGCCGAGTACCCGGTTGTTCAGGAGCCAGTCGAGGAACTTGTCCGAGCTCCGCGCGTAGAAGAAGGCCGCCAGAAGGAGAAAAGGAGTTGTGGGCAGCACCGGCACGAAGACACCGATAACGCCCAGGGCGACCGAAAGCGTTCCGAGCACCACGAAGACCCAGCGCACGAGTTGACCCATGATGGAACCCGACCTCGGCAGGCATTGTACCGCGGCTTCAGCGACTGCCTGGGATCTGGGATCAGGGCGACCGAAGGGAATACCAGACGTCGGCGTCGAAGACGCCCGCCGCGTCTGTGAGAACGTGGACGAAGTACATCAACGAGCCGTCGGCGGTGAGGGATGGCTCGCCGACGATGCCGCGGACGACGAGTTCAGGCTCGGACCATCCTTCGCCGACCCTCGCCGATCGAAAGATGGCGGCTCCCACATCCGCCAACCGGTTGGACGTGAAATACATCGTGTTCCCGTCGGCGGCGAACGCGGGCTGGAGCTCGTCGCCGGGTGAGTTGATGGGCGCGCCTAGATTCACCGGCTCGCTCCACGTTCCGCCGGTCAGGGTCGAGGTCCAGATGTCCGCGCCGCCGAGGCCGCCGGGTCTCGGCGAGGCGAAATACAGGGTGACCCCGTCGGGATGGAGCGCGTGTTCGCCGTCCGGAAAGGGCGAATTGACCGGCGAGCCCAGGTTGCGACCGGGGCCGGCCTCGTCAGCGGAGACCTCGGCCACGTAAATGTCGAGAAAGTCGTCGGCCGGGGGATCCTGGCGGTATCCGGTGTTGTCGGCCCGCAGCGAATGAAAGTAGACCCGTCGCCCGTCGGGCGAGAAACTGAGCTCGCCGTCCAACGAGCCATTCGCGCCTTTCCCCAAGTCGAAAGCCGAGGCCCGCCCGAACTCCCCTCGCGGACCTTGCCCACGCTGTCATCGCCTCCAGTTGACGAGGAGGGCCAGCATTGGATGGACGGCCGTCGGCATCAGCTTCTGAAAGACATGGTAGAGAACGTTCGAGGCCACGGTCACAGCCATCGCCGCATAGTACATGGGTGTCTCCTGCAGGGTAAGGTCACCCGCCGTCCAACGGGTCGCATCACAAAGGGCCGAAGTGAGCGGGATCGAGACGCGCCGCCTGCTCGATCAGATGGCGCACCGAATCCCAGGGTACCTGCTCGTAGTCCCGCAGCGTGATATAGCGTTTGCTCCGTCGGTCGCCTTCCAGGAGAGACTCCGGATCGTGGAGGCGGACTCCATGGACGAAGGACAACCGCACTTGGTCCCGATCGACCTCGATCTGGCACAGCCCGCCCTTGATGGGTCCGCCCTTGCTCTCATCGTGATAGGAGAGGCCTCCCCAGAGGATGCGTTCGGTCGCCTGCGGGCATACTGCGGCGACCACATTGCGAAGCTCAAGGGCCAGGTCCCTCATTTCTTGAGGGAAGAAGGCCAGGAAACGTTCAACCTCGGCCGTGGAGAGGAAACTCCCGCGCCTGGGCCCTTTGGCTCGCACCGAGGAGCCCTGGGGCCGGGAAGCGCCCCGCCGTTTCATTTCGCGGGAAGCGTTCGGGCGAATTCGAGTCCTCGCTCGACCCATTTCTTGAGGCTGGCGGGAGTCCGCAACCCCGCGGGGGCGACGAGGGCCCAGCCTCGCGCCGGCTTTCCGGTGATGGCGAAGGGCCGGACGTGTTGCCCTTTTAGGGCGCTCGCATAGCCTTCGGGCCCGATCCGGACGAGTAGATCGTTGCCGATCACACCGCAAGCCATGTTTCCCCGGAACAGAAAACCGACGCCTCCGAACTGTTCCTTCTCAGTGATGCCGCGACGACGCACAAGCAATGTCCTGATTCGGGCGGCCAGCCGCTCATCATAGGCCATCGCGCTCCTCCGTGCTCTACGCCCGCCCGGCCGGCGGGTCATTCCTCGTGTGCCGTCTCCGCCTCGTGTCCGTGATCGCCGTAGCTCGGCCGGTCTTCGCTGCGCAAGGTCTCCCAATCCAAGCCGCGATAGCGCGCCAGGGTGAAGGCAATCTGCTCGTCGAACGCCGATGGGCTGTCGGAGAAGATGAGGGGATGGATTTCCACCTGCCAGCCTTCGAGATGTTTGTGATCGAGGAGGGCATCCCGGGCGGTTGGTGTGTCGACGAAGAAGATGGCCATGCCGCCTGGTCGCCCGATGAAATGGTCATGGAAGATCACCAGGGGCAGGCCAGGATCCGCGGTGAAGTTGTTGAAGGCGCGATTGGCCTCTGCCGGGGAGACGGAGGCGGGAGCGAGCGCGTACACCAGAAAGCAGCGCGGCCGGGTGATCCGGCGCAGGTTATCCACTGTCCTACCCTCACGCGCCGATCGAGGAGCCCGGGCTCTTGCGGCGCGGGATCTCAGGGCTGGGCCTCCGCCAGGATGCAACCCCGGGCGGAGGCCGCCACGGAGCCCTTATCGGTCTGGAGGCGGGAAGGGCGTGGGTGTGGGCCCTCCGTCTTGCATCGGGAAGAACTCAGGCACGGGCTGGTTCAGGACGATATCCAGCGAGGCCAGGGCCGCTCGATCGTCGTAGTTTCGCAGCTGCCCCTCGATGTTGCGTCGTTCGGTTCTGAGCAACTCGGTCAGGAGAAGGACCGATGTCAGCACCGACGGGTCGTCGCTTTCGCGAAGCACCTTCAGGAGCAACGTTTCCGTGGCGGCGATGTCGTCCAGCCTTTGGCTCAGCATGTCGTACTCGGCGGAAACGTCTTGGGTGTAGGCGCTTTCGCTCTGGACTTCGCCCTCGAAGCTGAGCACCGCCCGCCGCAGCTCAGCTATGGCTTCCGGCGGGACTCGCGCGTTCAGGCTGGCGTAACTCGTGTCTGGACCTGAGGGCCAGGACGAGGCGGAAGCTACGTACCCGCCGGCGTCGTAGATCAACGTCTCGATCTGCGACATCGAGTCCACAGGCTCGTCGACCACCAGCGACAGGCTCGTGGAGAAGATGACGACATGCGACGTCGGCGACGAAGTGCGGCGGGCCGGGGCAGGGGGCTGGGAGATCATCTCAGCCGGCGTCGGCGTGGCTGTCCCCTCCAAGACGACGGTGGGGCCGGCACATCCCGTCAGGAGGGCAGCAAGGGCGGCGATGAAGAGGATCTTGCGCATGGTAGCCTCCACTGGACTGTACACAACGACGACGCGGGACCCGGCAAAGTTCCCCTAATCACAAATCACCAATCACGTATCACGTATCTCCAGCGAATTCTGTGTTTCGTTATTCGAGATTCGTCCGGCAAGCTACGCCGCCCCCGCTATCCGGAGGAACTGCTGAGCGTACTTCGGACCTCGGCCTTCGCCTTCATCCTTGAAGAAGACGTAGGCGGATTTCCATCCCTGGACCGCGATCTGCTCGGAGAGCTTCTCCATCTGCTTCTTGGTGTACTTTTCGCGCCGCAGTCGCAGGTAGCCCCAATCGGAGGTGCTGAGGACCGTCTTGACCGTCTCCTCATCCGTGTCCGCCTGGCACAGGGCGCAGCCTCGGGCGCGCAGGCTCTCGTAAACCTCGTCCTCGAACCATGAGGCGTGCCGAAATTCAACGGCCGCGCCGGCGGGAAGCTGATCGAGAAACGTTCGCAGCCGCGCAATGTCTTTCTGGAAGTTCGGCGGGAGCTGGAACAAGATCACGCCCATATGGGGTCCCAGCGATTGCGCCGTCCGAAACAGGTACTCCGTCTCGTCGCCGGCGTCCCGCAGGCGCTTGATGTGGGTGATGCGGCGGGAGGCCTTCAGCACGAAGCGGAATCCGGGGGGCACTTGTCCGC
>DASSGB010000040.1:0-24722 GCA_035693825.1 Anaerolineales bacterium | reverse complement strand
TTCGATCGTCCCGGCGGCTTCGTCCGCAGGCGAGGTCACGTATCACCTGCGTTCCCGATCTCTGGTCCGGGCGTCTTCGATCGGAGGTGCCTCATGAAGACCTCGCCGTGGATATGGGCCGGCCTCGTCCTCGGTTTGGCTCTGGTGGCCGTCGTCGGGGCTCAAGCGCAGGGGGAGACCCCAACCGACGATGAGGTGAATGCCATCGCCAAGAAGCTCTACTGTCCCGTCTGCCCCAACACCCCGCTCGACGTTTGCGAAACGAAGGCCTGCCAGGACTGGAGGGCCCAGATACGTGATCAGCTCGCCGCCGGCTGGACCGAGCCGCAGATTCTCCAGTATTTCGTCACGCAGTACGGTGAACGCGTCCTGGCCGAGCCGCAGCGCCGGGGATTCACCTCACTGGTGTGGGTCCTTCCCCTCATGGCCGCGGCGGGCGGCTTCGCGGCCGTGGTCGCCGTCATCCGACGATGGAAAGCCGCGCCCAGGCCTCCGCCCGCATCGGCCGAAGCCGATGCTCCGGCCATCGCGCCGGACGTTCTGGCGCGCATCGAAGGCGAATTGGAGAAGATGGCATGAGCCGCGTCTCCGCCGTCCGTCGGGGCAGGAGGTGGACATGACACCCGGTGCGATCTTGATCGGAGCGGCCCTTCTGATCGTGATCCTGCCCCTGGTGGTGCGTCCTCTGACGCAACCCCCGCCTTCACCCGTGCCCCAAGAAGGGCGAGCGCAGCCCGCGAAAAAACAGGCGGCGCTGGCTTCGTTGCGCGACCTGGATTTCGATCATCAATTGGGCAGAGTGTCCAAGGAAGACTACGCTTCGATCCGCGCCGGCCTGCTGGCCCAGGCGGCCGAGGAGATGACGGACGACCGAGAGCCGTCGATGGATGACGTCATCGAGGAACGAGTGCACCAGATTCGCCAGGAGATGATTGGGGCTCCAAGCTCGTTCTGTGGGAGCTGTGGAAGCCGCCTCGATCCCGGCGATCGTTTCTGCTCCCGCTGCGGCCACGCCCAGGAACAGGCCTGTTCATCGTGCGGCGCGGAAGCGCGTGCCGGGGACGTCTACTGCAGCGTGTGCGGGAGTCGCATCGCAGCCTAGCCCCAAACCCGTCTTGCTCCGCAAGACGGGTTTGGAATTAGCTGCCCGCCTACTTCGAGAGGAACTCGGCCCGGCAGCCGCGCGAGCAGAAGTAGTGCTGACCCCCGTCCAGCTCGAGCGTCGCCGCGGCTTTCTCCTTTTCGAGCGACATGCCGCACACGGGATCGATCACCATCGTCGTCGCTTCCTTGAATTCACCGTCCTCCAGCCAGAGCACGCGGTCGGCGATGTCCTTGATGCGCTGATCGTGGCTCACGATCACCACACTGCGGCCCTGGTCCTTGGCGATGCCGCGCAGCAGGCGCATGATCTCGTGCCCGATCTTCGAGTCGAGGTTGGCCGTCGGTTCGTCGGCGAACAGGATGGCGGGGTCGTTCACCAGCGCCCGGGCGATGGCCACGCGCTGCTTCTCGCCTCCGGATAGTTTCTCCGGCAGGAAGTTGAGACGATCTTGAAGGCCCAGCTGTGTGAGCAGGGCCTCCGCCTTGCGCTGCGCTTCCCCGTTCTTTCGCCCGGCCAGGCCGGCCACCAGCGATACGTTCTCCAGAGCGGTGAGCGCCGAGAGCAGGTTGAAGTCCTGGAAGACGAAGCCGAATTGGCGCAGCCGTACGTCCGGCAGCCGGCCTTCATCCAGGTCGCTGATGACCTGTCCGTTGAGCCGAATGGTGCCTTCTGTGGGTTTCAGCAGTGCGCCCAGCATCATCAACAGCGTCGTCTTGCCCGACCCCGACGGGCCCATGATCAGCACCACTTCGCCCGGCTCGATGCTCAAAGACAGGTTGCGCACCGCCGTCACCTCGGTCGGGCCGGCGCCGAAGCGCTTGGTCACGTCGACAACTTGAAGGGCGGAATTCCTCATGTCATCTACCTCGGAAGACCAGCGCCGGATCGAGACCGCGTATCTGGCGGATGGGCAGCAGCGCGGCACCGCCGGCGAAGATGATGGCGGCCAGCGTCGCCTTGCCCAACGCCTCCACACGGATGAGCAGCCCAAGGTTGGAGGAGAAGCGCGGCATGATCGCCGCCAGGGCCAGGGTGAAGACCAGCCCGACCGCCAGCCCCATGCCCACACTGACCAGCGCCTGGGCGCCCACCGTGAGGTAGAGGTCCCGGCTGCGCGCACCGAGCGCCTTCAACACGCCATATTCGGCGCGACGGCCCAGCGTCGCGGTGTACACCGTGAGCGACATGACCGCCAGCCCGATCAGGAAGGCGACCAGATTCATGATCGCCATGAGGTCGGTGCTCATATCGCGCACCACCTTGCGTTCCTGGGCGGCGAAGGCTTCGGTCGTCTGCGCCGTGACGCCGCGCACCTGAGCTTCGATGCGGCGGGCGACCTGGTCCGGAGATGCGCCGGGTGCCACCCGAACCAGCAGGAAGCTGGCCACCCTTGGATTGGCGAGCAGTTCGCCGAAGTCCTTGCTCGAGATGAACGCGATCGAGTTGGTCAGGCTGGCCGTTCCTGCCGATAGACCGACCACCTCGAATTCTTCGCCCAGGACTTCGACCGTGTCGCCCAGCCCGATGTCGGATGCTCTGGCCACGCCCTCATCGATGACCGCGCCGCCCCGGCCCGGAGTTGCCGAACCGGCGGTAACCATCGAAGGCATCCCGGCCCGGGCCCGATCCGGAAGCCCGATGATGTAGGCAAGGGCTCGCTCCGGCCCCGCTTCCACGACATTGGTCAGGTACAGAATGGGCGTGGCCGATTCGACCTGCTCCACCCGGGCGACGCCGCTGGCCAAGGAGGATGAGAACGAGGACGAGGCCATGTGCATATTGCGCACGCCTTCTTGCGCCACCCAGATGTCGGCCCCGCTGGCCTCGATGTAAGCCGTCACGCGTGCCTCGATCCAGCCGACGATGGCGTCGAGGGCGATGATCAGCATGAGCGCCAGGGCGACTCCTCCAACGGAGATGGCCAGGCGGGCCCGGCTTTGAAACAGATTGCGGATCGCCAGGCGCATCATCGACGGAACACCTCGGCCGGAGGATTGCGACTGAGGTCCTGCCAAACCCAGCCCCCACCCCGTTCCCCTCCCCCGGCGATGGCCAGGACCTCAGTCGAGGTTGGTCTGCCGGGGGAGGGGCGAGGTCTTGAAGGAGGGGGCGAGACGAAAGCGCGCCTTCTTGCGCATCCTCCTGGAGAGTGCATGCACGCCATCCGAGTCACCGGCGGAAGACCTCAGCCGGGGCCAGACGCCCCACCACTCGCGCCGGGAACAAGGCGGCCATCAGCGCCATCCCCAGGCCGATGGCCGCCGCCCGCCCAACCATGCCGGCCTGCAGCACAACCAGAAACTGCGGTCGCGCAGCCATGATGGCCTCGCTCGCCACCTTGGCCAATCCCAGCCCGACAACCGTCCCGAGCAGGGCGGCAAGCAACGCCTGAACCAGGACGACCCGGTAGAGCAACGGATTCCGAGCGCCCAATGCTTTCAGCACTCCGTATTCCCGCTGGCGTTCGACGGTGGCGGTGTAGATGACCAGTCCCACCACCAGGGCGCCGACGAGGAAAGCGATGCCGGTCATCAATCGCACCGGCGCGGAGAAGAAACGGCCGAAAAGCCGCGTGTCGTTGGCCGCCATCTCCGACTTCAGCATGACTTCCAGGTCGTCCAGCCGGGCAATGCGATCGCGCACTTCTTCCATCGATCGCCCCGACCGGGCCGAGACCAACAGGAAACTCGTCGCTCCGGGCGCGCTCAGCAATTCCTCGACGGCCGTCTTGGGAAGGAAGATGAAGCTGGTCATCCACGAGGCCGTGCCGTCCGAGAGGCCCACGATTCGAAAGTCGAAGTCCATCACCTCCACGCGATCGCCGAGATCGAGGCCGTGCCGATCGGCCAGGACCCGATCGAAGACCAGCTCGCGGTCGTTGCGCGGCTCCCGTCCTTCGGCGAGGTCCCACGGACCGCCGCCGCGCTCGACCGAATAGCCGATCAGGTAGACCGGCTGCTTCTTGCCGTGTAGATCGAGGATGACGAATCGCGAAAGGATCGGCACCGCCTCGTCCACCCCGTTGATTCCCGCCACCTGATCCTCGGTCTTCGATGGCAGGAGCGAAGTGGCCCCGAGCAAGTTCTGCACGCCCTCCTGGGCCACGATGATCGAAGCCTGGTTGTGATCCAGGTATGCCGTGATCTGCCGAAACATGCCGACCAGCAACCCGTCCAGGATCAGCACCAGCATGATGGCCAGCGCCACTCCGCCGACGCTGAGTGCCAGCCGGGTCTTCTCCTGGACGAGGTTTCTGCGGGCGACGAGCATCCGAACCGCCTGTGGTCAGTGGTTGGTGGTCAGCGGCCCGTGGCCGTCTCTTTCTGACCACTGACCCCTCGCCACTGACCACTACTTCCGCGCCCGGGTCTTCACGCGGGAGGTCACGATCGGCATCGACACGATGAACGACAACAACGTCACCCAGGTCGCACCGCCCAGCCGCGCCACCAGGCCGTTCCCGCCCACGAAGGTCGCGGCAAGGTAGAAGGCCAATCCCGCGCCCAAGGACAGCGGCACATACATCCGCGCGCTCCGGCGGGCCACGTCGGTATCGACGATGTCATGCTCCATGGGATCTCTCCTATTCCCCTGCCGCGGCTTTCACTGGCTGTCGATCCGGCCACGGCGTGCGAGCGCCGGAGGTGGGCGACCGCCGATGCATCGAGGGCACGAAACGTTTGAGCAGCAGCGTGTTCAGTGTGACCGACACCGAACTCAGGGCCATCATGGCCGCCGCCAGCTCGGGGCTGACGATCAATCGCAGAAACGGATACAGCAGGCCCGCACCGAGCGGGATGCCCAGCGTGTTGTAGACGAACGCCCAGAACAGGTTTTGCTTGACCTTGCGCATGGTGGCCTTGGCGACTTCCAGGGCCACCACGACGTCGCGCACGTCGTCTTTGATCAGGATGACGTGCCCGGTCTCCTTGGCCACATCCGTGCCCGAGCCGATGGCCATGCCCACATCGGCCTGAGCCAGGGCCGGAGCGTCGTTCACCCCGTCGCCGACCATGGCCACCTTCTTGCCCTGGCTCTGCAGCTGACGCACTTGCTCGGCTTTGTCTTGCGGCAGGACTTCGGCCAGGACGCGGTCGATCTCCACCTGGCGGCCGATGGCCTCCGCCGTCCGGCGGTTGTCGCCCGTGATCATGGCGACTTCCAGACCGAGTCGGTGAAGCTGGCGGATCGCCTCCAGGGAATGCTCCTTCAAGGTGTCGGCGACGGCGATCAATCCGGCCGGAGCCCCGTCGACGGCGACGAACATCACCGTCTTGCCCTCCGCCTCGAGCCGTTCCGCATGCGAAAGGTGCGCCGAGAATTCCAGCGCATGCTCGCTCATCAGCCGGCGGTTGCCGAGCAGAACGCTTCGCCCATCGACGCGGGCTTCCACTCCCTGACCGGGGATCGAGTTGAAGGAAAGCGGATCCGGCACGGCGAGGCCTCGCCCGTGCGCGGCGCGCACGATGGCTTCGCCCAGCGGATGCTCGCTGTTCTTCTCCGTGGCGGCCGCCAGGTGAAGCAGTTCATCGTCGGCCTTGGGCGAGGCGCCCGCTACCGGGACGATATCGGTGACGGACGGCTCTCCCCTCGTCAGCGTGCCGGTCTTGTCGAAGACGATCGTGCGCAGTTTGCTGGCGTTCTCGATGGCCTCGGCCCCCTTGAACAGCACACCGTGCTCGGCGCCCTTGCCGGCTCCGGCCATCATGGCGCTGGGCGTGGCCAGACCGACGGCGCACGGGCAGGAAATGACCAGCACCGTGACGCTCAACAGCAGCGAGAAGCCGAACACGCCGATCTCACCCAGGCGGTAGGGCGAAAGGATGAAGGAGCTCTGCGGATCGAAGAAGAGCCGATAGCCGAAGAAAAACCAGAAGACAAACACAGCGATGGCCAGCATGTGAACGCCCAGGATGAAATGCCCCGCCACCCAGTCGGCGAGTTTCTGAATGGGCGCCTTGCTGGCTTGCGCGTCCTCCACCAGCTTGATGATTTGCGCCAGCGCCGTTTCCTTGCCCACGCGCGTCGCCACAAAACGGAAGGCTCCGGTGCGATTGAGCGTGCCGCCGATGACGGCGTCGCCGGCCTTCTTTTCGACCGGCAGGCTCTCGCCGGTCAGCATCGACTCGTCGACGGCCGAGTATCCGTCGCGGACGGTGCCATCGACGGGGATGCTTTCCCCGGGCCGCACGAGCACAACGTCACCGACCTCGACCTCTTCGGCCGGGATCTCTTCCTCCGTATCGCCGCGCAGCACGCGGGCGATCTTCGGCTGGAGCTTCATCAGCTTGCGGATGGCCTCGGAGGTGCGGCCGCGCGTCAGGGCCTCCAGCCAGCGGCCCAACACGATGAAAGCCGTCAGCAGCGCGGCGCTCTCGAAAAACGTCGCTCCTTCGCCGCCGAAACCCGCCGAGGGGAACAGGGTGTTGATCACCGCGATCCCATAGGCGGCACCGATGCCCGTGGCGTAGAGCAGGTTCATGTCCGTCACGCCGTGCCGCAGCCCACGCCAGGAGTTGACAAAGAACTGACGGCCCGGCCCGAGGACGATGGGCGTCGTCAGCAGGCCGAGCACCCACTTGTAAGAGAGCCAGACCGGGATCCACCGCTGGAGCGGCCCGGCCATGTCGTAGAACGTGCCGAGCATCACCAGCATGCCGATGGCCCCGGCCACCATCAGGTTGCGGCCCTGGCGGCGAATCTCCTCCTCGCGCGCCTGCCGCTCGCGATCGAGCGCATCTGCGCCGGCGCTGCGTTCTTGGGCCTCATAGCCGACTTCGCGCACGGCGCGTTTCATCTGCCCGACGGTCACCACACCCGGGATGTAACGCACCCGCGCTGTTCCCAGCCCCAGATTGACAACGGCCTCCTCGACGCCCCGCAGTTCTTTCAATGCGCCTTCGACGTGATCGACGCACGAGGCACAGGTCAGCCCGCGGACATCGAGCGTGAGTTCGGCCAGGGGGACGTGGTAGCCCACGTCGTCCACGGCGCGCTGAATATCCGAGAGATTGGCACGGCCGGGATCGAATCTCATGCTGGCCTTGCCCGTCGCCAGGTTGACGGCGACGTCCGACACGCCCGGCACTTCTTTCAAGGCGTTTTCGACGTGCGACACGCACGAGGCGCACGTCATGCCTTCCACAGGAACGGTCAGGGATAAGGCTTGTTCGGTCATGATGCCCTAATCCTTCTCTCTGTCCCTACCGGGAATCGCGCTTCGCATCCCCTTGGGGGACTTGCATCGGAGTCCGTGCCCCCAAAACCGTTGGGCGAGAGCATCTCCCGGACCATCCCGGCCGTCGCCCAACGGCCTTTGGGACGCGGCATCAAGCTGCAAGTCCCCGGTAGGGCCATAGGAATACCGCAAGGTTCGACCCATCCTCGACACGCCGGGCCCGAGGCCCGCGTGCGGGTCTCGGCCGCCTGGCAACGATCTATCTCCTTTTGTAGCGTGAGCGGTGCGGCTACGGAGGCCGCGCACGGCGCGTCGCGTCCCGAGCCGTTTGGCCTGTCCGCGAGGCTGAATGCCACTCTGGGGGTGTGATTTCCTTCGGCAAGCGGAGACCCGGTTTGCCCTGGGTGGCCGGGCTTAGCCGCGATGTCGGCGAGGGGAAGAGTTGGCCAATAGAACCTGCCAAATCGTGTATGCGGGCCTACCGGGCTCCCTGGACGCCTGGTCCCGGTGCACGCCGAGCCCCGGGACGATCATGCCCTGGCTATGCCCGCCCCGGATGGCGACTCGTACATAATGGCGGAGGCGCAAGCTTGCTGTCCCATTCATCGCGGAGGCGGAGGCCATCCATGGATACCAGGCAAGTTTCGGAGGCGCGAGCGCTCGCCTTGCCTCGTCTGGACGTTCGAGCTTATGGGATCGCCGCGCTGACCGCCAGCGCGAGTTCCCTGATTGCCGGTTTGCTGCTCTCCGGCATCGCCCTGGGCGATGCGGCCTTCATTCTCCGAGTGAGCGCGTCCTTGCTGATGGGGCCCTCCGTGATTCCCGTCATGGCGGGGAATCCGCCCCTGGTGCTGCTCGCCGGCCTGCTGGTCCATTTCGCGCTGGGGTTCGTCTACGCCGGCCTGATCGTCCTGGTCATTCACCGCTGGGGAATGGCCATCGGTCTCGTTGGCGGCGCGCTCCTGGGGTTGGCCCTGTATACGATCGGCATTTACGCGCTCAGCTACTTCTTCCCGTGGATCTATCCGCTGCGCAACTGGATTCTGTTGCTGATCCACCTCATCCTGGGAGGGCTGGTCGGAGTCGTGTACGAACTGCTGGACGCGTACGACCTTCCCTTCCCGGCGGCGTCCGAAACGTAGGAGGTCATCTGTGTATCGGCAACCCTATCTTCAACGCCGTGTGGGCCTCAGGTCCCCTACCTCCTCCGGCGGCTGTTTGCGGATCGGCCTGGCCCTGGCCATGGTCGGTTTCGCCGTCCTGTCCTTCCTCGGATCCAAGCAGTTCAATCCCGTGACCGGCGAGGACCAGTATGTCAGCCTCACCCAGGATCAAGAGATCGCCTTGGGCCTGCAGGCCGCGCCGGAAATGGCGGCCCAGTTCGGCGGCTTGGAGCCGGATCCGGAGTACCAGGCCGTCGTCGATACCATCGGCCAGAACCTGCTCGAGCTCAGTTTCGCGGACAACACGGCCTATCCCTTCGAGTTTCACGTGTTGGCCGATCGGGAAGCCGTCAACGCCTTCGCCTTGCCCGGCGGCCAGGTATTCGTGACCCGCGGGCTGGTGGACAGCATGGAAACGGAGGGCCAGCTGGCGGGGGTACTGGCGCACGAGATCATCCATGTCCTGGCGCGCCACAGCGCCGAACAGATTGCGCAGGCTCAGCTGGCCGAGGGCATCACCGGCGCGGTCCTGATCGCCACCTATGACCCGGAGAATCCCAGCAGCGCCCAGCTGGCCCAAATGGCCGCCCTGGTCGGGCAACTCATCAACATGAAGTACGGACGGGAGGATGAAATCCAGTCGGATGAGCTCGGCGTCAAAGTGATGAGCGAGGCCGGGTACGATCCGAGGTCGATGATCCGGGTGATGGAGATTCTGGCTGCCGCCAATCCGGGAAGGCAGAGCGAGTTCTTCAGCACGCACCCGAACCCCGATAACCGGATCCGGCGGATCGAGGCGGCGATTCAGGATCTCTATCCGGACGGCGTGCCCGGCGGGCTCGTGGCCTAGTCTTGAGGGAAGAAGCCGAAACCCGGTTTGCCAGGCAAACCGGGTTTCGGGCTGGGTTCCTCGCCACGACGTGTCGACGCGTCCGGCCTAAGTTTCCGTCCCTCGCAGCCGCAGGCCGCGCAAGAGCTGCGCGTTGAGCGCCACGATCATGGTGCTGAGCGACATGAAGACCGCGCCCAGCGCCGGCGAGAGCACGATCCCCCGCGAGGCCAGCACCCCCGCCGCCAGCGGCAGGGCGACGATGTTGTAGCCCGTGGCCCAGATCAGGTTCTGGATCATCTTGGAGTAGGAAGCGCGGCTGAGCTGGATGACGTTCACCGCATCCAGCGGGTCGCTGCGCACCAGGATGATCCCGGCCGACTCGACCGCCACGTCCGTCCCGCTGCCGATGGCGATGCCGACGTCGGCCCGGGTCAGCGCCGGCGCGTCGTTCACCCCGTCGCCCACCATGGCCACGCGCTTCCCCTGGCGCTGCAATTCGGCGATCTTCTGGTCCTTGTGTTCGGGCAGGACCTCCGCCAAGACGGTGTCGATGCCCAGCTCCCGAGCCACCGACTCGGCCACCGCCCGACTGTCGCCGGTGAGCATGGCCACCTCAACGCCCATCTCGTGGAGACGGTCGACCGCGCCCCGGCTCTCGGGCCGGATGACATCCGCCAGCGCGAAGCTGGCCACGACCTGCTCGCCGACGACGAGGTGGACCACCGTCTGACCTGCGGCGCTGGCTTCCTTCTCGAAGGCTGCCAGCTTTGGAGGAAGCATTCGCCCCAGCATTTCGAGAAGTCGCGGGCCACCGACATACACGGGCTGTCCGCCGAGGCGAGCCTGGGCGCCGCGGCCCTTGATGGCTTCGAAGTCGGTCACGCGCGGCAGTGGCAGCCCTCGCGCCTCGGCCGTGCCGCGAATGGCGCGCGCCAGGGTGTGCTCCGAATCGCCTTCAACCGCAGCCGCCAGGCCGAGCGCCCGGTCCTCTTCCCACCCTTCCACCGCCGCCTGACGCACGACCCCGAATTCGCCTCGGGTGAGCGTGCCGGTCTTGTCGAAGACCATCGTGTCGATTTCGCGCGCCCGCTCGAGCGCCAGCCGGTCACGCACCAGGAGGCCATTCTTGGCGCCGATAGTGGTGGTGATGGCCACGACCAGGGGAATGGCCAGGCCCAGTGCGTGCGGGCAGGCGATGACCAGCACCGTCGCCACCCGGGCGATGACCTCGACGCTGAAGCCTTCGGCGATCGTCCAGCCGACGCCGGTCAGCACCGCGACGCCCAGCGCGATGTAGAAGAGCCAGCCGGCGGCGCGATCCGCCAGCAGCTGCGTGCGCGACTTGCTCTGTTGCGCCTCCCGAACCAGGCGCATGATGCCCGCCAGCGCCGTCTGCTCTCCGGTGGCGACGACCCGCACGCGCAGACTCCCGTCGCCGTTGATGGTGCCGGCGATGACTTTGTCACCCGGATGCTTGGACACCGGCCGCGATTCGCCGGTGATCATCGCCTCGTTGACGTCCGACTCGCCCTCCTCCACCTGCCCGTCCGCCGGAACGCTCGCTCCCGGGCGCACCAGCACACGATCGTCCACGTTCAATCGACCGACGGCGACCGCCTCCAGCGAGCCGTCGGCCCTCAGGCGCTCGGCCGTGTCGGGCATCAGACGCGCCAACTCGTTGAGGGCCCCGGAGGCCTGGCGCACGCTGCGCATTTCCAGCCAGTGCCCCAGGAGCATGATGTCGATGAGCGTCGTCAGCTCCCAGAAGAAGGTCTCCCCGGCCGGAAGAAACATGGCGGCCAGGCTGTAGATGAAGGCGACGCTGATCGCCAGCGAGATCAACATCATCATGCCCGGCTCGCGGTTGCGCAGTTCGGGGACGGCCATCTGCAGAAACGGCAAGCCGCCGTAGATGAAGACCACGGTGGAGAAGACGGGGGCGATCCACTCGCTCAAAGGAAAAGCGGGAGCCTGAAAACCAAACCAGGTCTGGATCGCCGGGCTGTAGGCCAGCACGGGGATCGAAAGCAGGAGACAGATCCAGAATCGCCGGCGGAAGAGTCGCTCATGGCCGGTGTGGTCAGCGTGCGCCGGCGACGTGGCGGCATCGTGACCCATGGCGGCGTGTTCGGCAGGCGTGTGGCCCATGGCGGCGTGGTCCATCCCGGCATGTTCGGCCGGCGTGTGGCCCATGGCGGCGTGGTCCATCCCGGCATGTTCGGCCGGCGGGTGGCCCATGGCGGCATGGTCAACATGGTGACTCGAGTGGGTTGAACTGTCGGGCTGCCCCGCGTGATCCGATTCGGAGTGGCCCTCGTGCGCCTTCCCATGTTTGGATTCGGTCATCATGACTCCTCTGCCCTGTCTTCGCGCCTCATCCTACTCGCGACGCGTCACCTACTCCAGACAACCCGGATCCATCGCCGATGCCCACATACCACACCGCCCGGGACAGCCCCCGGTCGGTTGAAACCAGAGATGGACAGTTTATCTGAATGGAACTGCTGAGCGAACGCCGAGCGGAGGCGTTACTTCATCTCTAAAGGATAACCCGCCTGCTCCCAGGCGACCATTCCGCCTTCGAGGTTGAACAGGTTGGTGAACCCGAGCCGGCTGAGCCTGTCGGCGGCGATGGCGCTCATCCGACCGCTGCGGCAGTACAGCACGACCGGCGCGCTCTTGTCGGCCGGCAGCTGGTCGAGGAGCGAGTCAATTTCGTCATAGGGCAGGAAAGCGTCTGTCCCGGGGATCTCACCCTCGTAAGGAATGTGGGTGTTCACCAGGAGGACTTCTTCCCTCGCCATCCAGTCCGCCAACGCCGCCGGGTCAAGAGCGGTGTATTGACCGGACTCCTCGGACGTAGCCTCCGGCACCTGCGCCTGGCATGCCCCAGCCAGGAGGCTCAGGGCAAGCAATGTGACCATGGCAAGCCTCTGCATCGATCCTCTCCCAATTCGCTACCGACAAGTCTAAATGATGTCGCCTCGCCAGCGATACCACAACCAACCGGCCGGTATTCCCAGGACGCCTCCGGCCAGCCCCGCCAGCCAATGAATGGGATGTGGCTGAGCGGCGAGCACGAGGCGCCCAACGAGGAAGTAACTGGCGACCGCGAGTCCCATCGCCCAGAAATACACCACGACCGGCGTTTCCTTTCTCCGGGTCGAGCGTGTTTTGTCCAGTCGCTTGCTCACATCTCGCTCCTTGACACCGGGAGGCCTCCATGCGTCCGCCAGGCCGGCCCCATCGGGCTGGTTGCGGTCCCAAGGGAGGCGGCCTCCCGAAGCTGTCTGGCGCGCTCCGGGCCCAGGAATGCGCGAAGGAAGCCCAACACGACCTCCAGAGCCATGTATCCGGGTGTGCTGCCGAAAACCGTCAGGGCGGTGGCGGCGTAGTCCGCCCGGTCGGAGAGCATCTCGGCGAACACGTGACTCACCAGGGGATTGGCGGCTCCGACGCGGAACCAGAAGTCCGGGAAAGTGTAGAAGAGCCACGCCAGAACAAGCCCCAGCGCGTGACTCCGCCCAATATGATGGAACACCAGCGAGTTGTACCGGTCGAGCCGATCGGTTTGGATGACCTCCGCCGCCAACCGTCCGCTCTTAATCGCCAGACGGATGCCTTCGCCGGTCACCGGGTCGGCCAGGCCGGCTGCGTCTCCCACCAGCGCCACCCTGCGCGTGGCCAGGCGCTCCCGGCGCGAATAGATCGGGATGGGATGGCCGTGCAGAGGCATTCCTTCGAGAGACACGCCATAGCGGGCCATGACTCGCTTCAGAGTCGCCTGGAGCTGCCCGGGGCGCGGGTGCAGGGCGCCGATGCCCACCGACAGATGATCGGCCTTGGGGAACATCCACAGGTAGCCGAGAGGCAGCTCGCCGAAGACAAACCACAAGGCGTCCTCGAAGACCTTCATGGCTTCCGGCTCAACCGGCGCTTCGACTTCGATCGCACCCGCGGTCAACTTGCCGCGTCGCAGGCCCATGGCACGCGCCACGACGGAGTTGGCCCCGTCTGCGCCCACCACATGTCGCGCCTCGAAGAGACGCCCGTCCTTCGTTCCCACGCGCACGCGGTCGTGGTCCTCCTCGACCCGATCGACGGTCACCCCCTGCAGGACTTCGGCTCCGCTGTGAGACAGGATATGCTGGTCCAGGCGGTCGCGCATGACGGTGCACACGCTGTCATTCTGCAGCTGGGTGTGGACCACGCGGTCGCCCAGGGCCAGAGCGACACGGCGCACCCGGGCCTCTATGATGGGATCGAAGGAAAAGGGGAAGTGCGCGCCGAGCATGCCCACCGACAGCCCGCCGCCGCAAGCCTTGTAGCGCGGCAGGCGCGCTTTCTCCACCACCAGCACGCGCCCGCCCGCCTGGCTCAGAAAGTAGGCCGCCGTCGCACCGGCCGGCCCGGATCCGACCACGATGGCGTCGAACATCGGCTTGCTCGTCCCCGCCGGCGCCGTTCAGGCGCCTCTCACCCTAACCGATCAGAAAGGCCCGATACTCATGGCGGCCGTCCCCGCCCGCCGCCGCCACGGCCTGGCGGAGCGCCGATTCTCCCGTCAGGCGCGGATTGAACACCACCTCGGCCTTGCCCGATTCTAAATCGATATCAGCCGAGATCACACCATAGACCGCCAGCAGGCCGTTGCGCACGCGGCGCACGCAGTTCGGGCAACCCATGCCCATGACTCGGAATCGTACGGCGGCCTGCTCCTGCCGCTCTTCGACCGACGGCGCCTTGTGCACGACATCCACGTGACAGTTCTCGTCCATCAGCTCCTCCCGCGAGATCCCCCGCTGGCCCGAGTCTAGGCTTCAATGTTCCTTCATCGGCACCGCCATCTCGCCCCCGGCCACGCCAGGCGATTTTGCGGGTACTTCGTCATCGGTCGTGTGCCTGGAGCTAGATCGGCCGGCGTCCAGGCACGGACCGCCGCAGTGTCCATGCGCCCAGCGGCAAGGCGAAAACCAGGGCCGCCAGAGCGGCAATTTGCGACTGAGTCATACCCAGGGCGACGATCTGATAGGAACTCGCGTAAGACAGCAGAAAACGTTCGACGCTGTACAGCGAGAGGTAGACCAGAAACAGGAGTCCGTCAGGCCATGCTCGCTTGCGAACGTTCCACAACAGGACGAAGAGGGCCAGATTGATGATGAGTTCGTATATCGGCATCGGCGTGTAGTAGACGCCGAGCTGCGGGACCATCGCCCCGGGGTTCGTGTACGCGATTCCGAAGGGTCCGCTCGTGGGCCGGCCCATGGCGTCACCGGTGATGACGCACGCCAGGCGCCCCAGGCCTTGCGCCAGCACCAGCCCCGGTGCGGCGATATCTGCCAGAAGACCAAGGTTCAAGCCGCGGCGCCACGCGAAGATCGCCAGGGCCGCAAGCCCCCCGATGACCCCACCCCAGATGGCCAGCCCACCCTCCCAGATGTAGAACGCTCGCAACGGATTGGAGGCGTACTCGTGCGGCCAGTGATCGATCACGTGAAACAGGCGCGCCCCGGCAAGCCCGGCCAGCACAACCCACGTCAGGCCATCCTGGAAATCGCCGGATTTCACGCCTTTGCGATTCGCTTCTCGGGCGGCGATCCACGATGCCAGACCGATCGCTCCCGCCACGATCAGTCCATACCAGCGGATGGCGAAGTGACCAACTTGGAAGATGACCGGATCGATGTTGATCGTGACCACTTGAAACCGCCTTGGCCTCCGTCGCGTAAATGGACCTGCGGCTAGATATCTATCGGGACGGGCCTACGTTGGCCTGGCCGCCACTCAGGTAGCCCAGATAGGCAGGCACGAGCGGCAGGACGCACGGGCTGAGGAACGACAGCAGACCGGCGCCGACCGCCGCCAGGTAGGTCGGCGCGGCGGCCGAGCCGACTCCCAGGTCCAGATAGAATCCGTTGCGCTGAGCCCAAATGGCGATCAGCGTCAGGCGATTGGTCAGCATCAAGACGCCGATCAGCACCAGAAAAGCTCCACTCACGCGTTGAAGGAGCCGCTGATGCTTCACCAATCGCCGCACCCAGCCCAGCGCCCTCTCGAGAACGAGCGCAAGCGCCAGGAAAGGAATCGCCAGGCCGAGCGCATAGCCGGATGAAAGCACCATCGCCTGGGCGCTCGTGTCCTGCGCAATGCCGAGAGTCAGGATGGCGCCCAGCGTCGCTCCGATGCACGGCGACCAGCCCGCCGCGAACAGCACGCCAAAAGCGCCGGAGCTCCATAGATTGTGCGGGCGGATCTTCGACAGGAAGCGGGTGTCCTGCATCAGCCACGGAATCCGAATCACGTCGGCCGTCAACAGCCCGAACAGGATGACGACGACGCCTCCAATGCGTCCGAGGGCGGACTTGTAGGAGGCGAACAGCCCGCCCAGCGCCGTCGCCGCGCCGCCCCAGCCGACCACGAAGATCAGCGAGAAGCCGAGGACGAAGGCCAGCGCATGGACGAACGTCTTGCGGCGGAGCCCGTCATGCCCGCTCACGCCGATCGATTCAGCGGCCATCTCTGAGGGCGATAGGGGCAGGTTCACAACTCAGCGCGCGAGTTCCCAGGTGAAGACCCGCTCGGCCACGTCGGTGTCCCGAATGATGAGAGTGACCGCCGTGGCGTTGTCGAGCAGCGCCTGGCCGGCCTCGGTCTGGACCGGAAAGGTCAGGGTGCCGCCGTAGTGATGGCCGTTGCCGATGGGCCACACCAGGCCCCGCACCTCAAGCCCGGTGTCCGTTTGCAGCACGGACTGCGCCGCCAGATCCCAGCTCAGATCCACCGAGTGGGTGTTCATGACGACCTGGAATTCGAGCGTGTCGCCGGGTGCGCCAAGGTTCAGGGGTGTGACCTCGAAGATCACGGCACCCTGCTCGTCAACTTGCGTTTCCATCCCGCCGGAGGCGGCTTCGGTTGGCGAGGCCACGACAGGCGCGGTGGCGCTGGGCACCGCCGTCCGAGTGACCGCCTCCGCCACAGGCGGATCTTCCACCACCGCCCCGGCGCAACCGGCAAGGAACACACCCATTGCGATGAAGGCCAATACTCTCGTCTTCATACGGACGCCTCGGCCATGGCCGGCCGGGATTCGGCATGTCGCTGGACGCGCCGCAGCGCTCGCAGCATGATGAGAATGCCGGCCATGTTGGTGAGCAAGCCGACGATCATGAAAGGCACCTTCCATTGCGCCAGGAACGCGGCCGCGGCGCTCAGGCCCAACACCGGCAGAACGTCGGCCGCATGGTGGAGACAGCACGCGACCATGGCAGCCGTCGACATGCCGCCACCGGCGGCCGTCGACGCTCCGGCCGCAGCCATGTGGACCCTCGGCCCGAGCCGCAGCCGCGCAAAGAGGCCCGACTGAACGCCAAAACCAAGCAGGATGGGCACAACGTAGATTCGGTCCTGCCAGAAGAGTTGGAGAGCGTGCTCGGTCGACTCGGCCAGCGTCACGATGCCGAGGTACACGGCTGTCAGCAGCAGGCTGCCGAGCAAGCCCGCCGCAAGGGGGATCAGCACAAATCGGCGCGGGGGTTCTCCAGGCATCCCACCTCCCTCGCTCAAGCCTAGTCGACGATGGCGCTTGACCTCAGCGCCCTTTGGCCTCGGGACGTATGCGCCATTCGGCGCGGCCAAATTCCTTGAAAGGGCGGTTGCCGTCACCCTGCCCCGGTAATAAGGTTCAAGGGCGCCCTCAGGGCGAGGCCGGCCGGGCCACGGTCAGGCAACTCGCCTCTAGTCAGCGGGTTGTGCTGCGCCGAGTGCGTCGCTCGAATCGAGGATGCCCTCAAGCCCGTGCCCGGCGTCCTGGTTGCCACCATGAACGCTGCCACCAACGAAGTCAAGATTCTGTATGCATCGGCCTCGGCGGACCTGGAGTGCCTGAAACGGCAGATTATTAGATTGGCCGCCCACGGCGCCTGACTCCGACCGGAGGTCGGGGCGCTCTGTGGCCAGAGGAAGCCTTGGCTCAGGAGACGGTCTTGGTCACAGGTAGCAGCGGCTACCTCGGCTACGCCGTGTCGCATCGGCTCAGCCAGGGGTACAACGTCGTGGGCTTCGACCGCCGCGCTCCCTCCCATCCGCCGCCTCCGGCCGAGTGCCTCTACGTCGACCTCACCTCTGAGCCCAGTCTGCGGCGCGGGCTGGAGACCGTCCGGGAATTGCACGGGGGCGTGTTGGCGTCGGTGCTGCATTTCGCCGCGTACTACGACTTCTCCGGCGCGCCCAGCCCTCTCTATGAGAAGGTCACTGTGCGCGGCACGGCACGATTGCTCCGCCTGTTGCGCGAGATGGGCTTTCGGGTCGGGCAATTCATCTTCTCCAGCACGATGTTGGTCCACGCGCCCACGACTCCAGGCAAGCCCATCACCGAGGACTCATCGATCCACCCCACCTGGGCATACCCGCAGTCCAAGGTGCGCACCGAGCAGGTGATCCGTCAGGAGAGGGGCGACATCCCGGCGGTCATCCTACGGATCGCCGGCGTCTACGACGACCTGGGGCACTCCGCCCCGCTGCCGCGCCAGGTTCAACGGATCTTCGAACGCGACCCCACGGCCTACGTTTTCGCCGGGAATCTCACTCACGGCCAGGCCATGGTCCACCGCGAGGATGTAGTGGACCTCTATGTCCGGCTTGTCGAGCGGCGATCGGAGCTGCCGCCCGAGCTTGTGTTGGGGGTGGGCGAGCCGCAGACGCTGGGATACGCGGAGCTGCAGGTGCTGCTGGGCCACCTGATTCACGGCGAGGACTGGAAGACGCTCGCGCTCCCGAAACCGCTGGCGAAACTCGGGACGTGGCTGATGGACACACTGCGGCTGTGGCGAATCCCCTTCGTCAAGCCCTGGATGATCGACCGAGCCGATGAGCATTTCGAACTGGACATCACTCGCGCGCGCACGGTGGTCGGCTGGGAACCTCGCCGCCGGCTGCGGGAGAGCCTGCCGAAGGTCGTCGCCGCCCTCAAAGCCGATCCTTGGGCCTGGTACCGGGAGAACGAACTGGCGATACCGGCCTGGCTGGAGGCGGTCGCGCCGCACGCGCCGGACGGCGAGGTGCCTGGGCCGCGGCTGGAGGAGCTACGCGATCGGATCACTGGCATGACCGCACAGCCTCGGGCTGAGCACGGGAGTTCCCTGTGAGCGACAAATCCGAAAACGACTCCCACACGAGGCACGGCCAGTCCGAGCAGGAGGGCCACGCCGACCGCGCTCAGGCAAGCGAGGGGCACGGAGGCCACGACGCACAGGCCGCGCAGGCGCCCATGCGGTTTTCCGAACGCGTGGAGAAACTGCTGGCGCACCTGCAGGAGATGCGTGTCCTGCAAGCGGTGCTGGGGCGCGAGCACGACCGCGAAATGGCGGAGCAGCGCCTCCACGACGCCCACGCACAGCACCTGATGGACACGGATCCCAGGGGGCACATCGAGGCGATGCGCCCGCTGCAAGACCGCAAGGGGTTGGTGCGGGAGCTGCCGACGTCCCTCCTGAGCCACGAAGCTGAGTTGTATGAGGAGATCGAGCGGCTGCGCCCGGAACCCGACGTGAATGAACTGGAACACGGCCCGCTGATGGCCTGGCACGTGGTGGCGGAGCATTGGGTGCACATCGCGGTGATGCCGCTGGGCGCCTGGCTCATCTTCAGCCCGGCGGCCCTCGCCTACGGCAGCCCCGCGCTGGCCTGGAGCGACATGATCAGCGGAGCGCTGGTGGTAGCCTTCGCCATCCTCAGCATGCGCCGGCTCGCCTGGGCGCCCTGGGCCAACGCGGCCGTCGGGCTCTGGGTGGTGTTCGCGCCACTTCTCCTCTGGGCGCCGACGCCGGCGTCCTACGCCAACGACACGCTGGTCGGCACGCTCATCATCGCCTTCTCGGTGATCATCCCGATGCGCAGTAAGATGCTAGGGCCGGAGGTGCCTCCGGGCTGGACCTACAACCCCTCGACCTGGGCCCAGCGGGCGCCGGTCATCGTCCTGGCCACCTTGAGCTTCTTCCTCTCGCGCTACATGGCTTCCTTTCAACTGGGCCACATTCCGGCAGCCTGGGACCCGCTCTTCGGCGAGGGGACCGAGATGGTCCTGACCTCGGCAGTCTCTGGCGCCTTCCCGGTTTCGGACGCGGGCCTGGGCGCTTACACGTACATCCTCGAATTGCTCTCAGCCGTCATGGGCGATGCGCGGAGATGGCGGACGATGCCGTGGATGGTGGCGATGTTCGGCCTCGTCGTGGTTCCGTTGGGAATCACCAGCACCGTGTTGATCATGATGCAGCCAATCGCCGTCGGGGCCTGGTGCACGCTCTGCCTGATCACGGCGCTGTTCATGCTGATCATGGTGGCGGTCTCGCTCGATGAGATTGTCGCCATGATCCAGTTTCTGATCATCGGCAAGCGGGCGGGCAGGTCGGCCTGGCGCCTGTTTTGGACCGGCGGGGACCTTCCCAAGCCGGTGGAGGACATTGGCCTCAGCCGCCGTCCTGCGCCCGGCGTGGCCGGGATTCTCTGGGGCGCCAGCTTCTCCTGGCGTCTGCTTGCCAGCGCGTTGGTCGGCGTCTGGGTGATCGCCGCGCCGTGGGTCTTCGGGACGCGCGGCCCCGCCTTCAACTTCGAGAGCGTGTTTGGCGCCCTGGCGGTCGTCATTGCGTTCGTCGCCTGGGCCGAGGTGACCCGCACGGTCCGATTCCTGAATGTGCTTATCGGGCTGGCGATTGCCGTGGCGATTTGGTTTCTCCCCGACGTTTCCCTGGCGGCTCGCGTCAGCGACCTCGTTGCCGGCGTAATCCTGATCGTGCTGAGCGTGCCGCGGGGGCCGATCCGAGACCGATATGGCAGCTGGGATCCGTTCGTCGTTTGAGTGTGAGTGCCATCCGCGATGAGTGAGCGCATTCAGGAGATCCTTTCCTGGTACCGGGCCGAAAGTCCGGGGACCATCGCCAACCTGGCGCGCATCCTCCATCACGGAACCCTCGGCGGAACCGGGCGGCTTGTGATCCTGCCTGTTGATCAGGGTTTTGAGCACGGCCCGGCACGCAGCTTTGCCCCCAATCCGCCCGCCTACGACCCCCGCTACCACGTCGACCTGGCGGTTGAGGCCGGCTGCAACGCCTTCGCCGCCCCGCTGGGATTCCTGGAAGCCGGGGCGGCGGAGTTCCCCGAGCGCATCCCCCTGATCCTGAAGCTCAACAGCCACGACCTGCTCTTCAACGATCCGGACCCGGTGCAAGCTCTCACCGCCAGCGTGGAGGATGCGCTCCGGCTGGGCTGCGGCGCTGTGGGGTTCACCATCTATCCGGGCTCGGCACGCGCCGGCGAGATGTATGAGCAGCTCGCGGAGATCGTGCGGCGGGCTCGAGCATGCGGCCTGGCCGTGGTGGTGTGGTCCTATCCGCGCGGCTCCGGCCTCAGCAAAGAGGGCGAGACGGCCGTGGACGTCACGGCCTACGCCGCGCACATCGCCGCGCAGCTCGGGGCGCACATCATCAAGGTCAAACTGCCCACGGCCCACATCGAGCAGCCCGAGGCCCGCGCCGTCTACCAGCGGCACGAGATCCCCGTCGAGGCGCTGGCGGACCGCGTGCGCCATGTTGTCCAAAGTGCCTTCGGTGGCAGGAGGATCGTCATCTTCTCGGGAGGACCTCGCGAAGAAGACGCGCAGATCTTCGAGAACGTGCGGGGGATCCGTGGCGGCGGCGGCTTCGGCTCGATCATCGGACGCAACGCGTTCCAGCGGCCTAAGGACGAGGCCCTTCGGCTGCTGCGCACCATCATGGACATCTACCGGGGGACGGCCTCCTGACGGCGCCTATGCCGGAGATCACCGCGCTGTTCTGGGACATCGGCGGAGTCCTTCTCACCAACGGATGGGACCGGTTGGCACGGGCCGCCGCGGCGGAACGGTTCGAGCTGGATCCGGTGGAGTTCGGAGACCGCCACGAGCTGGTGGTCGCTGCGTTTGAGACCGGCGGGCTCGGCTTAGACGGCTACCTCGAGCACACCATCTTCTACCGGCCGAGGCCATTCACCAGAGAGCAATTCGCCGAATTCATGTTCGGGCAGTCCCATCCGCACCCGGAGGCTCTTGAGGTCGTGGAGCGCCTGGCGGCGGGCAGGCGCTATCTGCTGGCCGCGTTGAATAACGAGTCGCTGGAGCTCAACCGCCACCGCATCGAGCGCTTCGGCCTGCGGCGGTACTTCAGCGTGTTTGTCAGCTCTTGCTACGTCGGCGTGCGGAAGCCCGACGAGGCGATCTACCGGCTGGCGCTAGACCTCACCCAGCGCCCTCCCGAGGAGTGCGTGCTCATTGATGACCGGCCCCTTAACCTCGAGTGCGCGGCGTCGTGCGGCATGCGCACAATTCACTATCAGGGCCCGGTCGCGCTCCGGCATGAGCTGCGTGCGTTCGAAGTCGAGGTGTAATCGCCTGGTGGGGAGGCCGGCATCCCGCTTGGACAGAGGCAGGCGTAGAGTCACAGGCGCTCTGCGACGGCCTCAAGCAGAGAGAAGCCGCTTGGGCCCTGTCCCCTCAGGAGCTCCCTGCGCGTCACACGCCAGTCTGGGCACGACCGGGTCTGCCAGCCGGTGATCTCCGTCTCACGCGTCGACGTCGGGCTGGACGACGGCGACGAGGATGGCTGCCGATGCAGCTGACGGGCTACGTGATGGCTGGTCCGCGCAGCTCCTTCCTGCTCATTCAGTGGCCAAGGTTCCCATCGCTCTATCTGAGCCGTTCGAAAAGGAGCTTCCCATGTCAGAAGAACACGTTGTTCCCGTTCGTGTTGAAGAGCACCTGGAGGCCCTCACCCCCGAAGCCCGCGGCATGCCGGTGAATCTCTACCATACCGACCAATATCTGGTGATCAACGCCGGTCTGCCCCGCTGCCTGCCGGATAGAGTCCGCGTCTCCGTGGCTCCTGGCAAAATGCTGATCCGGGCCGAACGCCATCCGGGCGAACTCATCCGCGAGGAGCGCGTCTACATTCTTTCGGAACTGCCGGATGGCGCCGTCGCCCGCATGCTCGACTTGCCGAAAGGGGAGTGGGCGTACGACGCCGCTGAGGCGCACTTTGCCAATGGCCTGCTCACCGTCACCTTACCCACTCCGTCGCGGGCCGAATACTTGCGTCAGAGGCACGCGACATAAGCACCAAGGGAGGGCGGCGGCAACCCAAGGGAACCGGCGATGTCGGGCGGAAAGGTACGCTTGGGCACGGAAATCCACGTCAAGCAGTTCGCGAGAAACGCGACCGTTTGGACTCTCGCGAGGCCTTTCAACGCCACCCGAACCCGTTGTCGCTCGGCTTCTGGGTGGTGATGGCCGGTCTCAGCTTCGAGCCGACATGGCTTCTCGTCCGACGGGGACGCTCTTCTGAAGCGTGAGAGGAACCAGGGATGAAGGCACCCAAGCGTTTCCTCCCGGCCCTCCGCTTCCGCTGGCTCACGCCTCTATATGACCCGGTCCTTCGATGGCTGATGCAGGAAAGGTCCTTCAAGAGTCGCTTGTTGCGGCAAGCGGATCTGGCCCGCGGCATGCGCGTTCTGGATCTCGGGTGTGGCACGGGGACGTTGACGATCCTGGCGGCGCAGATGCATCCCGGGGTCGATCTCACCGGCATAGACCCAGACCCCGAGGTGCTGTCGCTGGCTCGCACAAAGGCTGAGCGGGCCGGCGTCCGCATCACCTGGGACCAGGGCTCCGCGGCGCGGCTGCCTTACCCCGAAGCCTCCTTCGACCGCGTCGTGTCAAGCCTGATGTCTCATCACCTGACCCGCGCCGAGCGACTGGCCGCGTTCCACGAGGTTCGTCGGGTGCTGCGCCCCGGCGGCGAGTTCCACCTGGTCGACTTCGGACCGCCGCGCACGCCCACCATGCGTATCCTGGCGGCCCTGTTGCGGCCCCTGGAGGAAACCGCCGATCACTTCGACGGCCTGCTGCCGCGTCAGATCGAGGCAGCCGGATTCGTGTCAGTCATCGAGACGGGACGATTCGACACGACGTTGGGGCCGCTGGTGCTGCTGAGGGCGATCCCGCCACCTTAGGCGTAGGGGCGAAGCGTGCTTCGCCCCTACCGATCCCACACCTGAGCCTCCACCCCTAAGCTGGGGCTCGGGCCTCATTGGCAACCTCACCTCTGCCCCTCTCCCGCTCCGCGGGAGAGGGGTTAGGGGTGAGGGCCGCTGTTCACGACCGCAGGCGGATTCGCGTTTCGGTCGGCTTCTGCGCCGAAGCCGGTAACTCGTCCTGAAGCCGGATCCGTCCCGGGCGTGATGATGGGGCTCCCGCGCGCGCCGGGGCTCGTCTCAAAATCCAGGCAATCCCCGCCGGCACGATGAGCAGCGCCAGCAGCACCAGCATCCCTACGCCGAAGATCGTCCATGCGGCCTGCTGCGGAACCTCGGGCACGACGCCGCCCGGGTTGTAGACCTTGGTCCCGGCCGAAGCCCCGGCCAGGCTCACCGTCACCGTCCGATTGACCCCGTCGCGAAAGGCGCCCGGGGAGACGTAGGTGATGGCGTACTCGTGCTGCAGGCTACGTCCGAATCGCTCGTAGATCCCAACCAGCGTCGATGGATCCTGCACGGCCTCGTACACGCCGCCGGCGCGCGCCGCCAGGGAGCTCAGGGAGGTTTCGTCCAGGCCCTCAAACGACACACCGACCTGGCGCACATCCCCCAGACCGATGGTCGAGATCGACAGCCCGGCCGGACCGATCCCCGACAGCACTTCTTCCATGCTGGCCGCGCTCGAGTTGTCCATCCCATCGGTGAGCACGATGACCGCCTTGCGGCCCTCGATCGGCGTCAGGATGCGGTTGGCCTCCGCCAGGGCGTCATACATGGCGGTGTCTTCGTGGGCCTGGAGTCCGTCGATGGCCGCGTTCAGGGCCCGGCGATCGCCGGTGATCGGCTGCACGTATTCGACCTCGACATTGAAGGAGACCAGGCCGGCCTGGTCGTCGTCGCGCATTTGCTCGACGTACGCCTTGGCCGCCGCCTTGGCCGCCTCGAGCTTGCCCGCCACGGCCATGCTTCCCGAGATGTCCATGACCAACAGCGTCGTCAGCCGATCGACCGGCTGCGCGCCCTCGATCGATGACGGCTCCACCGCCACTCCGTCCTCTGCGATGGCCAGCTGCGCCGGGGAAACCGGGACCGGTTCGCCCTGCGCATCCGTCACCGAGATGTAAACCGTTACCTCCGGAAAGCGCGAACGGTCGACCTGTGTCACCCGGACTTCGGCCGCGTCGGCCTGCGGTTGCACCGGCGTCCAGCCGAGGGACAGCAGCGTACCCAGAGCCAGCGTCAGCGCCAGAAGCTTATGGTGTTGTTTCATTTTTCACCTTCGCTCGTGATACACCAGCTCGGTGGTCCCGATCCGAATCCGCTGACGGTCGGCCAACGAGGTCATCTCCACCGTGCGGTTGTCGACATAGGTTCCCTTGAGGCTGA
>DASSGB010000039.1:0-22115 GCA_035693825.1 Anaerolineales bacterium | reverse complement strand
CCCTCCTCGCCTGGGGACGAAGAGCTGTCAGCCGTCGTTTCACTTGTCCGGGACCAGATTGGCCACCGTCAGAAGCGCGGCCAATACGGCCATCAGGACAACCGAGACGATCACGATCTCGGGGACTTCTACGATACGGGTCACGTTATTCGCCATCCACATCTCGGGCAATAGTCCGGCATCAACTGCAGTGACTGGAGATGGTCGGTAACAGGGTCGCCGCACGACGGGCAGGCGATGGGCTGGAGGATCTCACCACCCAACAGCACCAGGAGCCCGAAGGTAACCGCCAACACCAGCGCGACGGGCACAAGCGACTCCTTCCTCGACCAGTCTCTCCGGCGGTCAGACCAGCCGAAGCAACACGGCCACGACCAGAACCACGAGGAGAACTCCCAGAAGTCCGCTCGGCCCAAATCCCCAGCTTCGGCTGTGCGGCCACGCAGGTAGCGCGCCGATCAGGAGAAGCAACAGAATGACCAGCAGGATAGTGCTCACGGCAAACCTCCATCGACAGGTGCCGTGAGCCTACTCCCGCGGCCAGGGAGGGGCTATATACCCAGATGGACGCGAGCTATGACGAGATCCAGGCCACCGGCCGAGCCACCGTCAGCCCTCGACCAGGAAGGAGATCTTGGCGTTGATGCGGTAGTTGGCAATCCGCTCGTTCGCCACCGTCGCCTGGAATTCCTTGATGTAGATCGACTGGATGCCCCGCACGGTTTGGGCGGCCTCCGCCAGCGCTTGCCGGGCGGCGGCCTCCCAGCTCTCCTCGGACTGGGCGATGACTTCGATCACTTTGACGATGGGCATGGTTTCACCTCCATTGCCTTATCCGGATTCTACTTGCGCACGGTCGCGGAGACCCTCCGCGTTCGGCTCCAACGCCTGAAGGCAAGCCCGGACCCAGGTGCGCCTGGGTCTCATCGTAAGCTTCGCGGGCCTGCCCGCCATATACCTCGGGCGTGCGCGCGGGCTCGGGCCCCCTCGCCGCCGCGCCTTATAATCACCCTGATCCAGCTCCGCGCTCGAACCATGCCGACCATCGACGAGCTGCCCTCCACCCCGGCCCACACCATTCAGGCTGCGTCCGAAATGACCGGCATGGCTGCCGTTACCCTGCGCATGTGGGAACGGCGCTACGGCGTGGTGCGTCCAAAGCGCTCCAAAGGCAACTACCGGCTCTACTCCGACCGCGACGTCGGCCTCCTCCGCTGGTTGAAACACGAAGTCGACCGCGGGACTCCGATCCGCGAAGCCTCGGCGCAGCTTCGACGACGCGTGGCCGCAGGCAACTGGCCGACGGCCCTGCCGCGTTTGCGTTCGCTCCACAAACCATCGATCTCGACGCAGGCGCGCAGCCGGGAGTTGTTCGACAGCCTCATCGCCGCGGACGAACCTCGCGCTCGCTCCTTGCTGCGGAGAGCGGGCACGGAGCATGATCTCGACAGCCTGTGCCTGCGCATCATCACGCCCTGCCTGGTGGACATCGGGGAGGCGTGGCATCGAGGCGAGATCCGCGTGGCGCAGGAGCACTACGCTTCCGCCTTTCTCCGCGGCCATTTGCTTTCGCTCTACCAGGCCTATCCGCTTCGGCGGCGATCGCCCCGCGTGTTTGTGGGCTGCGCTCCCTCGGAACAGCACGAGATCGGCGCCCTGATGCTGGCGCTCTTCCTGCGCCGAGGGGGCGGCCGGGTCGAGTATCTGGGCCCCAACCTCGATACGGCCGACCTCGTCGCCTACGCCCTAGAGCAGCACCCCAGCCTGGTGGCCCTCTCGGCAACCACGGAGGGGCCCGCGTTGGCCCTGGAAAGAACGCTGGGCCATCTGGGCCGGCTCCGCCCGAAACCGCTGATCGGCTTCGGCGGGCGTGTCTTCAACCTCGATCCTTCGCTCCGCCGATTGCCGGGCCGGTTCCTGGGCGAGGATGCAGCCCAAGGCGCCGGCCTGGCCTTACAGATGCTCAAGGCGTGAGGAGTCTCCCGGCCCAACCTTATACAAAACGTTGCACGGCGGCGGCGGAAGCATTATCCTGGCACCAAACATGACAACGCAGCCCCCACAAGGGGGGTCACACGGAGGTCGCAATGAAAGATACAGCTCGACAGATCGCGGTCGTCGTGACGGTCCTCGCCACGATCGTGGTCAACGCTCTGGCCAATGCCCTGCCCCTCAACGGGCTCAACACGGGTGAGATTTCGGATCGGTTCAGCGTCTATTTCGTGCCGGCGGGCTACGTGTTCTCGATATGGGGGCTGATCTACCTCGGTCTGATCGCCTTCGCCGTGTTCCAGGCGCTGCCTTCTCAGCGGGAAAATCCTCGCCTTCGGAGCGTCGGCTGGTGGGTCGCCCTGGGCGGTCTGGCCAACAGCGCCTGGATCTTCCTCTGGCACTATGAGCAATTCCCCTTGACCCTCATCGCCATGATCACGCTGCTGGCCACGCTGATCGTCACCTACCTGCGGCTGGGCACAGGCCGAACAGCCGTGTCGCAGGCGGAAACATGGGCTGTCCGAGTGCCGTTCAGCATCTACCTCGGGTGGATCAGCGTCGCCACGATCGCCAACGTCACCTCGGTCCTGGACTTCGTGAACTGGGATGGTTTCGGAATTGCGCCCGAGATCTGGATGGTCGTGATGTTGGCGGCCGTCCTGGTGATCTCCAGCCTCATGAGTTTCAAGCGGCGAGATATCGCTTACACCCTCGTGATCCTCTGGGCGCTGGCGGGAATCTCGGTAAGGCACGCCGCCGTCGCGTTGGTGGCGACTCCTACCTGGATCACATTCGGGTTGGTGGCCATCATCCTGGTGGCGGCTCTTGCGCTTCGCGGACGCGCGCCGCGCCTCCAGACGGCACAGTAATCACGTCGCGAAGGCCTCGGCGCTCCGGGCGGCTTGGCCTGTGCGGGGCGCCCGGGCCGGACATCCAAACCCTCAGAACAAGGAGCTTCCTCATGACTGTGCTTGGAGTCCTCCGGACCCTGGCCGCCCTGGCCACCGCCGCCACCGGTGTTTTCACGATGGTGGCGCCGCTCAAGGTCGTCGAGTTCACCGGTTTGCAGCCGATCGGTGGAAGGGGCATCACCGAGCTGCGCGCCGTTCTGGGAGCCTTGTTCATCGCCCTCGGGCTTACCCCGCTGTTCCTCGGGCAGCCGACCTATCGCATGCTGGGACTCGGATATCTGGCCATCGCCGTCGTGCGGGCTATCTCGATGGTCATCGACCGGTCCGTCGTCCAGTCCAACATCATCAGCTTGATCACCGAAATCGTTCTGGGCGTGATCCTCGTCTTGTAGGTGCGCCCATCGCGGCTTGAGGCATCAGGAGAAACCCAGCGATGACTTTCGTGGACGCGTTCGGGACCGCCGGACTCCTCATTCTTGGGATGATGCTGGCGCTGTGGTTGCTGAGCCTCGCCCTTCGCAACTCGAGCATCGTCGACATCTTCTGGGGCGCCGGCTTCGTCATCCTCACCTGGGCCGCATTCGGCCTGGGCATCGATGGGAATCCGCCGCGGAAGCTGCTCGCCGCGGTCCTGGCCACCGTGTGGGGTTTGCGTCTCTCGCTGCACATCTTGTGGCGCAACGGGGGCAAACCGGAGGATTTCCGCTACGCGAAATGGCGTGAGGAGAACGGCGCATCCTGGTGGTGGGTCAGCCTGGTCAAGGTCTTTCTTCTTCAGGGGGCGTTGATGTGGATCATCAGCGCGCCCCTGATCGCCACACAGACCCTTGCCGGCCCACCTGCCCTGGGCGCCCTGGATTTCCTGGGCGTGCTCGTCTGGGCCGTCGGATTCTTCTTCGAGGCGGTCGGGGATTGGCAGCTGGCGCGCTTCAAGTCCGATCCGGCCCATCGCGGCAAGCTGATGGACCGGGGCGTCTGGAGCTGGACGCGCCATCCGAACTACTTCGGAGACGCGGCGCAGTGGTGGGGCTTCTACCTGATCGCGGCCGCCACGGGCTCTGGGGCGCTGACCATCTTCAGCCCGATCCTGATGACGTTTCTTCTCGTCAGGGTGTCCGGCGTGGGCTTGCTGGAGAAGTCGCTCAAGGACGCCAAGCCGGGCTACCGAGAGTATATGGAACGCACGAGCGCGTTCGTTCCGTGGTTCCCGCGCCGGGCGCGCTGAGGGTTACCCCCTCGGCAGGCGCCGGTCAGGACGATGACGGCCTCGGGGGTTTCTGGGTCGAGGGATGTGCTTGCGTCGAATTCCGGCCGTTGGCATGGTCTTCGGCGCGCGCCAGCACGTACAGCAGGGCCGACAGCCGGTTCAGATACGGCAGGATGTGAGCGCTGGGCAGTCCAACGTCCCGGGCCAGCAGGGACACCGAACGCTCGGCCCGGCGGACGATGGAGCGCGCCAGGTGCAGCGTGGCACTGCTCTGCGAATCGCCGGGCACGACAAAGGTATCTCCCAGAGCACCCTTGTCAAATCGATTGTGGAATTCTTGCTGCAGGAACAAGACGCGGTCTTCGGTGATGTGGGTGGCGGAGGTTTCGTCTTTCACCAGGCTCGCCAGTTCCGACATCATCCAGCACAGGTCCCGCTGAATATCCAGGACCATCGCCTTGATCGTCTCCGAGGAGGTGCAGGCGCGAACCATCCCCAGGGCCGATGAGGCTTCGTCCAGTTGTCCAAGGACCTCGATGCGCAGGTCGAATTTCGGAATGTCCTGGCGATCGATCAGGTCCGTGAGGCCCAGGTCGCCTCGCCACTTCTCCAACTCAGTCATGATAGCCTGCCCTACATTTCCCCAGCCGGATCCGCCGATGGCTGGATCAGCTCCATCACCTTGGCCCGCACCGCGTTGAATTCCTGTCCGGTCCGAACGCGGATTCGCGGCAAGCGGACGGTGAGGTCCGCCACCAGGCGGCCGGGACGAGCGGAAAGCACGATCACGCGATCCGCCAGGAAGACGGCCTCTTCCACACTGTGGGTCACGAAGACGATCGTCGATCGGGTCTGTTCCCACACTCGCAGAAGTTCCGACTGCATCTCGCAACGGCTCTGCGAGTCGAGCGAACCGAAGGGTTCGTCCATCAGCACAACCGCCGGCTGGGTCGCCAGGGCACGCGCGATGGCCACGCGCTGCTTCATCCCGCCGGAAAGCTGCCGGGGCCGGTAGTCCTCGAATCCCTGCAGGCCGACCATCTGCAGATGGCGAGCGACCGGCTCCGACCAGGCGCTCTCCTTCACACCCCGCGCTTCGAGTCCGAAAGCGACGTTCTGTCGCACCGTCAACCACGGGAAGAGAGCAAACTCCTGGAAGACCAGCCCGCGTTCCGGACCCGGCTCGGTCACCCGGGTGCCGTTCATCCAGACCTCGCCCGCCGTCGGCCGGGTCAGGCCGGCCATGGCACGCAGCAGCGTCGTCTTCCCGCAGCCCGTGGGACCCACGATCGCCACGAACTCCCCCCTGCGGACCGAGAGCGACAGGTCTTCGAGAACCTGAAGTCCGTTGAACCCCACGGTCAGGTTCACCACGCGCAGCTCACTGGCCGGAGAGACGGAGGAATCCGTCACGGGCTATGTCGTCTCCTGAACCCGCCAGAACGAAATCCCGCGCGTGAGCAGGAGCCCCAGAACGCCCACGATGACCATGCCGGCGAAGACCGAATCGAAACGCCCGACCTCGTGCATGGTCCACAGGTAGATTCCCAACCCCCCGCCTTTGACCCCCAGGATCTCAGCCGCCACGATGCTCATCCACGCGTAGCCCAGGCCGAGCCGCAGGCCGGTGCTGATATGACCGAACGCCCCGGGAAGGATCACGCGGGTGAACAGGAAGGTCTTGCGCGCCCCGAGCGTGCGCGCCGCGTCCAGCAGCAGGGGCTCGACCGACTTCACTCCCGACAGCGTGTTGAGAAAGACCGGGAAGAAGCTGGCCAGAAAGACGATGAAGACCGCGTCCAGCGGTGTGCCGAAGAAAACGATGGCGAAAGGAATCCAGGCCAGGGGCGGGATGGGCCGCGTCATTTCCACCCAGGGCGCCAGGAACGTTTCCAGCGGCCGCACCCAGCCGGCCAGCAAACCGAGGGGTATGGCGACCGCCGCCGCCAGCACATAGCCGTACACAATGCGACTGAGGCTGGAGAGGATGTGCTCGCCCATGGTGAATCCGATGAAATCCGGCCGCGTCAGCGCTTCGACCAGGGCGCTTCCTACCTGCGCCGGCCCCGGAAGATAGGGATTGTCAAGAATGCGTGCGGTCAGCTGCCAAAGCAGGAAGAAGACCAGCGTGGAGGCCAGGACGATGACCACATCGGAGGGAAGGCCGAGGATTCGAGGCACGAGCCGTCGAATCCCGGTCCGGCGGGCTGGGGCTGCCTCCCCCTCCGAACGCAGTGGAATCCCCCAGGTGGCTTTCATGGAGTCGCCAGCCCCTCCAAGAAGGATGGGTCGATGTATGCGTCGGCGAAGTCCTCGACGCTCGAGTAGCCGCGCTCGGTCAGCTTCTCGGGCGGGATCAGGCCGAACTCGATAAGCTTCACCGCGTAGGATCGGATCGAATCGCCGAACTCCGCGTCGAGCGCCGACCGGAAGGTGATGTTGGCGAAGGCCGCCTCTACCACCTCGGTCGGCCGCTGAGTGAACTCGGCGGACAGTTCGAGCAGATGGTTGTAGTTGTCGGATCCAGGTTGGCTTAGGGCGTCCTGGATCCATTGTGTGGCGGCGACGTGCGCCTGGAGGAACCGGCGCACGGTGTCCGGCTGAGAGGAGGCGAAGGTTTGATCGACGGCCACGACGCAGTCCAGGTGATCCGGCCATATGTCGGCGGAAGTGGCCAGGACCGTGCCCGCGCCGCCGATGACCGCGTCCGCCGCCCACGGTTCCCAGGCGACGAACCCGGCGATCTCGCCCGACTCAAGCTTCACCCGCATGTCGGGAGGCGGCATATCGACCACGGTGATCTCACCGATGTCCAGTCCCTTCTCCTGCGCGAACGTCAGCAGGAGGAAGAACTGGATCGCGGCGTGACCGGGGACGGCCACCGTCTTCCCGAGCAGGTCCTGCGGCGTCTCGATCCCCGGGCCGACGACCAGCGCCGATCCCAGGGCGTTGACCTGGGCGATGATGCGCGTGTTCACCGCGGCGTTGAGATGTTTGGTGATCGCCGGCGGTGCGCCCAGCAAGCCCACATCCACATCCCCCGCGGCGAAATGGTCCATCTCGACCCCGCCGTTGGGATAGGGCGCGCCGCCCGCGTCCTGCACGATGACTCCATACTGCTCGAAGAAGGAAGTCCCGCCTCCCGCCTGCGCGTCCTGGGCGACCACGTAAGGAATGTGGTGAAGATCCGCCAGGAGATACCCCACGCGGACGGTGACCGGTTCGGGGCTGGCCGCGGGCGCAGGCGCGCAGGCCGCGATCAGCAGCAGGACCAGCACAAACTCCAGCGACGGGCGCAATCTGCCTCGAGTCATCGATGACCTCCAACCGCGACTACTGCTTGGTGGCGCTGGCCTGAAGCTCCTTGATGCTGCTCACCATCCGCAGCGCCTCCTGCAGCGCGTTGGGCGCATCCTCGCCGTAGCCGTCGGCGCCGAACTTCTGGGCGATGTCGGCCGAGACCGGCGCCCCGCCGACCATGATGCGCACGTTCGGGTTCTTGGCCTTGATCTTCTGGATGATGATCGGCATCCCGACCATGGTGGTGGTCATCATGGCCGAGAGGCACACGAAATCCGAATCCGTGCGCAGCTGCTCCTCGACGAACTTGTCCAGCGGAACATCCTTGCCCAGGTCGTGAACTTCGAACCCGGCGATCTCGAACATGAGCTTCACCAGGTTCTTGCCGATGTCGTGCACATCTCCTTCCACCGTACCGATCACGACGGAGCCGCGGATCTGCTGGCTTGCGTCGAGCTTGACGTGCGGCCGCAGGATGTCGAGCCCTTTGTAGAGAGCGTCGGCCGCCATCAGCACTTCGGGCACGAAGTACGTGCCGTTGCCGAAGCGTTCGCCGACTTCGTTCATCCCCTCGGCCAGGCCGTTCATCACCGCGTCGTAAGCGTCCAGGCCGTTTTCCACGACCGATTCCGAAGCCTCGACGACGGCGTCCTCGTCGAATTCAACAACTCCGTTCTTGAGCTGGTCGATCAGTTCGTCGCGCGTGGACGTGGCCATGAGTGGGGTCTCCTTCTCCTATGTGCCGCCGTGGTCCTTCATCGTGTCCATCAGGGCGTGGAAGTTTGCCGGGGGAACCTCCGGCCAGATGTCGCAGCCGGGCCAAACGGCATCGGGCTGGTGGCTCAGGATGGTCTGAATGCCGGTGTGGATGGTCTCCGGCGTGCCCTGAACGAGAAGGTTGTAGGGATCGATGTTTCCGAAGAGCAGGACGTCCGGCAGCTTGGACCGGCTGGCCGCGAGGTCGTTCTTCTGGTCGACGCTTAGCGCGTCCGCACCGGACTGCGCCATCAGGCCGACGATGGGATTGGTGTCGCCGCAGATGTGCAGGATGCGCGGGGACGGAATGCCGGCGAACACGTGCTGGAGGTGCGGCAGGATCAGGCTCTCGAACATGCGCGGGCTGATGACGTCGGAGGTGGCTCCCATCTCGCGCACCGTGATGAAGTCCGCTCCGGCCGCCCGATAGAGCTTGGCGATGTCGACCAGCACGCCGGCCAGCGACGACAGCAGGTTCTGCACCAGCGCCGGTTTCTTGTAGGAGGACTTGAGCAGGTCATTGAGGTCGGTGAGTTGCCCGGCCAGCGTGAAGGGCCCCAGCACCCACGATCCGATCGCCACTCGATCGCCGACTTTCGCCTTGAGCTTGGCGATGGCCTCGAGCACGAGGGGGATGCGGCCGGCCTTCTCCAGCCTCTCCGGCACGGAAAGTTGCAGACCGGCGACCGTCTCCGACAGCTTGCCCGAGATGGTGGGGTACAGGATCCGGGCCGATCCGTCATCGTAGTAGTTGACCGTGCAGCCCAGAGCGCCAGCCTCGATGCCCATGTCGAAGGGCACGACGACGCACTCGAATCCGAACTGCTCGTACGTGGCCAGCGCGGCGTTGGCCATCTTCTCGGCGTCGATGTGGATTTCCGCGAAGCGATAGCCGTACTCCGCCAGGCCGCTCGTCGTCACGTTGCCCATTCCGCTGAAACACGGAATGCGCTTCACCGGCCGGTGGTTGAGCAGGTCGAGAACCTCCTGCCGCGAGTTTCCGTTGGACGTCATGGTCTCGTCACCTCGATGTGCCGCGCCCGGCGGCGGATTCGTGTATGGGTCAGGCCGTCGCCTCGGCCACCGGCGACTCCGCCAGCGTAGCCTCGGCCAGCTGTTTGGCGACGTCCGGCCAGAGCCGATGCAAGGGGTGTGAGCCTCCGGCCGGTAGCTCGCCGCCTTCCTCGTGGACCAGGGTGGCGAGAACGGCCATGGCGGAGGCGACCGCCCCGAAGATCCGCCGCGTTCCTGTCATCGGGCCGTAGACCATCCAGTCGGTCCACAGGATGGTTGCCAGCGCATGCAACCCGGCATCGGCGCCGCGGAACACATCCCGGCCGCCATCCTGGCCCCAGGTTTCCTGGCAGCCCTTGAGCCACATGTACGATCCGTTGGATGGCGCACAGCCCGACGGCCATCCGAATTTCTCCTTGACCAGACGGTTCGCCGTCAGCGTGAAACCGATCGTCGGCAGGTTCATGACGCTGGTGTCGATGAGCACGCTGTCGAACCCGCCCTGCTCGACCATCGGAAGGAGAACCTCCAGGGCCTTGATCCTCCCGCTCGGCCGCTTATCGCCGCCGAGGTCGAAAGCCTGGACCACAACATGCCGGATGCCGTACTCTTTCAATCGCGCGACTTGGGTGGGAATGTCTTTGTCCCAGGCGGTGATGCTGTTGTAAAGGAATCGATCCTGCAATCCCTGGTCGGCGATGTAGCGGGCGGTCTCGAGGCGTGCCTTCTCCGTCCAGGTGTCGACGGCGAAAGGCAGCCGGCTGTTCTCGAGGAAGAACTCGGTGTAGACGCGCATTTCGTCGTAGCCCTTGGGCGCCACCATGCCCACCATGGCCGGGATGCCCGTCCGCTCCGAGATCTTTTCGAGATCCTGCAGTCGCTCCTTCGCCTTGACCCGATCGAATTCGAACTCGGCCCGCTTGATGAAGAGCTTGTCGCCGGTCTGGAACATGTTGGCGATCAGCAGCGGCGGCCGCTCGCCGGTCTGCCCGCCGATTTCGATGCCGGCGATCCTGCAGACTTTCTGGGGGGAGGAAAGGCGGAACATGGACACGTCTCCTCAGCTGGGATGAAGGGCGCTCACCGACGAGCTTGACTCGAGGACAGCCTGAAGGACCTCCCGCGGCAGGGCCAGCAGTTCGCAGGAAGCCATGGCGCGGGCCGTGGCCGAATGCGGCGCGCCGCCGTCCAGGGCCTCGACTCCGAACAACTCACCCGGCGCGGCCGACCCGACCTCGACTTCGCCCTGCTCGGTCTGCTGGAAGAGGCCCACCTTCCCTTTTCGGACCAGGTACGCGTGGGTCGCGGCCGAGCTTTCCGCGTAGACGGTCTCCCGGCGCTTGACGTTCCGCTCTTCGCTGGCCTGGGCGATGCGATGCAGCGACTCGCGCGGCAATCCGGCCAGGCCGGGTACGCGACGCAGAATGCGCACCACCCGGCCGGCTCGCGCCCGGCCCAAGACCTCCGCCAGATGGGGGAAGCTGTCCCGGCCGTGCGGAAACGGCATCGCCGCCACGAACTCTTCCTGGAAATCGGGGTGGACGCTCAGCTCGGTGTACTCGACCTGGCGGGCGATCGTGTTGGCTTCCTGGCGCTTGTCGACATTCAACAGCGCGATGCGCGCCCCGTCGCCGGCGGCGTTGCCCACCGCGTAGACGGAATCCAATTCGCAATCCGGGAACAAACCCATCGCCATCGACTCGACCTTGTCGATGTAGCTGCCGAAGGCGCCGGCCAGGATGACTTTGTCGACCTTCTCAATTCCCAGCGTGCGCATCATGACCTTGGCGCCCATGTACATCGCCGCCTTGGCCAGCTGGATGGCGCGGATGTCATCGACGTTGACGGTGATGTCCTGCCCGATGGACGTTTCATCCGCCCAGGCGATGACGAATTCGTAGCCCTTCTCGCCTTCGCGAGAGCGTGGATGATCCAGGTCTGTGGCAAATCGGCCGTTGGGCTCGACGACGCCCGCCAGCCACAGCTCGGCCGCCACGTCCATGATGCCCGAGCCGCAAAGCCCCTTGGCCTGAATCTGATCCTTGGGTAACTCGTCGGACCACAGATCCTGGCCGATCGTCTTGTAGCGGACCTCGAGGGTCTCGGGGTCGATGCGCAGTTTCTCGATGGCGCCGGGTGCAGCGCGCATGCCGAACCGTATATGCGCGCCCTCGAAAGCCGGGCCGGTGGCACACGAAGACGAGATGAGCTTCCGGCGGCTGCCCATGACCAGCTCGCCGTTGGTCCCGATGTCGATGATCAACAGCTGGCTGTCCTGCTTGTACGGTTCCTCGGCGATCAACACCCCCACGTTGTCGGCCCCCACGAAGCCGGCCTCGATGGGCAAGACGTGAACGTTGGCCGAGGGCCAGATCTTGAGGCCCAGGTCGCGGGCCTTCAGGTCCACCGAGTGATGCAGCGAGGGCGCGAACGGCGCCCGGCCGATGGGCTCCGGATCGATGCCGAGCAGAATGTGGTGCATGGCGGTATTACCGACCAGGACGGCCTCCAGGATGTCATCCTCCGTTCGGCCGATCTGCTTCGTCGCCTTGTGGGCGATCTTGCCCAGGCCCTCCAGGATGGCGGAATTCAAGGTGGACAGCCCGTTGGGAGTCGTCATGCAGTACGTGATGCGCGCCATCACGTCTTCGCCGAAGGTGACCTGAGGGTTCATCATCGATTCCGTCGCCAGCAGCGCGCCAGTTCCCAGGTCGCACAGATAGCCGGCGACCGTGGTCGTGCCGATGTCGACGGCCAGGCCCAGGGCCTGCTCCACGAAGCCCGGTTCGACTCGTATGACCTCACCCCCCGGCGCGTCCGGCCCGGCGGGATTCCAGATGGAGACGCTGACTTTCCACTCGGCCTTGCGCAATGTCCCCGCCAGCGCCCGAAGCGTGTGGATATCGATCGACAGCTCCTGGAGGCCGAAGCGGGCCTCCAGCTCGGCCTTGAGCCGCTCCCAATCGCCAAGGGCTTCGTGCAGGCTGGGAGGCAGCAGCTCCACGTAGCAGCGGCGGATGGCCGGCCTGAGCGTGATGGCGATATCCCGCGCCGTCTTGCGAACCAGCTGCTTTCCGGCGCGGGTTTCCTCCGGAACGAAGACCAGCAGATCGCCCATGACCGGCGCCACGCACGACAGGCGGTAGTTCGCCGGATCGCGCTTCCGCTTCTCGAAGAAACGCGTCTCGCTCGCGGTCAGGGGACCGCAGTGGCCCGGGGCGGATTCGATCCCGAACCGTTCGAAGAATCCCTCTTCGACCCGCACCAGGCACTTTCCGCAGGTCTGCTTTTCACCGCAAATGGATTCAATGTCCACGCCGAGCTGACGCGAAGCCTCTTTGATGGTCGTGCCCGCGGCCACTTTGCCGCGCCGGCCTGAGGGTTGAAAGATGACGAGATGTTGGTCGCCCATCGGATCGCCTCAGCCCGCGGCCACGCCGGCGGACTTCCATCGAAGAGGCGCCTGGATGAAGGCCTCGACGTTCTCCACCGGGACCGTGGGCGGAATGTCGCAGCCGGGCATGAGCATGAAGCCGCCGCCGGCCGCGGCTGCCTCCAGGCAGGCAAACGAGTTGCGCTCCACGTCCTCACGCGTGCCCCGATCGAGAACCTTGACCGGGTCGACGTTCCCGGCCAGGCAAGCCTTGCCGGCGAAGAGCGGCTTGGCCGTGGCGATGTCGACCTTGTGGTCGATGCTGACGCACTCGGCGCCCGTCGCCACCAGGAGGTCGATCTTGTCGGTCGTGTTGCCGCAGATGTGGAGCAGCGTCACAACCGAATGCGCCCTGCCCCAGTCGGTCAACCTGCGCAGGGGCGGAAGGGCGAATCGTTCGAAGTGCTTGCGCGATACCAGATCGCCGGAGGCGGTCGGATCGGCGATGCTCAGCATCGAAATAACGCCTTCGTCCAACAGCGGCTGGTAGAAGCGCTGAATGACGCGCAGGGCAAAGTCGACGACCTTGTCGACTTCGTGCGGTTTGCGGTAGACGGCCCGCATGAGCTTTTCCACACCGTACATTTGCGCGCCCAGCGTGAACGGGCCCCAGGCCGTCGCGGTCACGGCGACAGTGTCGCCGATCTCCCTCGCCACGATGCGCGTCGCTTCCCATACCGTCTGCACCAGCTCGTCTTTGGCCAGGTCGTCGATGTTGATGGCGTCGAGCTCGTCGGCGGTTTCTTTGACGATCGGGGCTTCCAGATCCGGAGCGCCGATCTGGCGGAACTTGATCTGGCCGCCGTAGGCGGCGGCATGGAAGTTGTTGTAGCCCGAGCCGACGTAGACGATCGGTTGCCCGGATTTCTTCTGGCCGTCGAGATAGGCGCGGGCCATGGCCTCGGGCTTGCCGAGCAGATCGCGGAAGTTGGTGCCGGTGTTGCGGAAGGTCCACATGCCCGCCCCGAACAGGCAGGAGGGCACATGGTCGGTCGGGCGCAGTGCGAAGGTGTCGAGGATGCGTTGTTTGGGATCCATGCTGGTGTCCTCCGCCCGCCGTTACTCGATGATCAGATCGGCCTCAACCTTGACGGGGCGACTCAGGGTCAGGCCCACCGGCGAAAAGGCGACGGTTTGTTGATGGAGCTGCTCCAGGAGCGCGGGTTCCGCTTCGCTCCGGACGAAGACACGGGCGTGGACTTGCTTGTAGCCGGGCAGGTCTTTCAACGTCGGCACACCCGCCACACCCAGAAAGCCGGGAATGTCGACATGACCTTCGACTTCGACGCGGACATCCTCCAGCGGGATGCCCAGCCGCGCCGCGTTCAGGGCGTAGCTCACCACCAGGCAAGCGCCGTAGCAGGCCAATACCACTTCGTGAGGGCTCGGGGCGCTATCGCCGCCGGCGACCGTGGGAGGCTCATCGAAGGCGAGATCGAACTGGCGGCACTTGGCCTCGGCCCGCAGGCCACCGGCCCAGGCCACCGAGGCCCTCCAGGTGATCGCGCCGCGCGCCGGATCGGCGAGGATCTGGTCGATGGTGGCCTGCAGCGCCCGCAGATTGATGGCAGTCCGCATCCCGCCCCCCCGCCTTCCGCCCCGGAGCCAGGCCGGCTCCGGGGGAGGAAGGCATTGGCGCTTTCTAGTAGACGCCGTGATCGAACTTGGGCGGAGGCAGATATTCCCACTTCTCGCCCTTGCGATGCTTGCCGGCGATGTCCAGACACTTGGCCGCGTACTCGAAGGCGTAGGGGATCCCCGGGCCGCCGGGGACGAAACCGGCGGCCAGCATCCCGACCGCACCGGCTTCGAAGATCTCGCCGTCGGTGGCACCGGCTTCGACGGCTGGAACGACATGGATGATGCAGCGCGGGGAGCAATAGGCGACGCCGCACGCCATGAAGATCAGTTCCTTCACCTTCCGCGGCAAGTTGCCGTCAGCCCAGACGCTGTTGTAGAAGTCGGCGAACCTCTCGCCTACTTCCGGCGCGATGGTGTTCGCCACGGCGAACATTCGCGGCAGGAAGAGCATCTTCTCCTTCATGTACGCATTCGCTTGCTCGGTAGATGTGGCCATGATCTGATCCTCCGATGGGCCGCGGAGACCGGACAGATGTCGGGCACCGCAAGGCATAGGCAGCGGATGTCGGGCTGGGGTCGTTCTCCTGGCATCGTGTTTTCCCCAGGTCACTCTCCTTTCCTTGCGATGCCTCGCCGGCCCGACCCTCAGCGCACGGAGAGAAGGTCGGACGGCGCAAGTTCCAGGCTGTCGGCCTCCAGAAATCGAACGGTGAGATCGGCCAGGGCGCGGTAGTACGGATGGGCTCCGATCAGGGCCAGGCGTCGTGCGAAGGCCACGGACCAGCGCTGCAGGTGCCTGGCCAGGAACTCGCGCTGGCGGTCCTGCCATCCGCGAGCAAGCGGAGCATCCTCGTTTCCCCACGCAGCCGCCTCGCATGCCGCGCAATGGTGCATGAACTGCAGTTCCACCGTGAGGTGCTGAGGCGCAATCGGTCCGTCACCCCCGACGACCAGGCCGGCATCGACGTAGGCGGCTTCGACCGCTTCGGCCGCCGGCCCATGGCTCAAGGCTGCGGCTTCCGCGCCTTCGTTCGACCAGCCGGTGGGAAGGTAAGCGGTGGCCAGGAGAGGAGCGTGCTGCGGACCGGGGCGAATGAAAACCTGAGAGTAGGCTTGCGGCAAATCCTGGCCGATGCGATGCGGACCGAGCGTCTCAGCCCAGAGTCGAAAGTCCTCGCCGCCGAAGCCCTTGGCGGTCAGCAGCGGGATCGCCCCACTCTGCTGGAGGCCGTCGAGGTAGGCGGCCGAAGGAGGCTCGGCGAAGGAGGCGGCCAGGAAGTTGTACAACTCGGCCCTGGCCAACGCCGTCGTTCGCTCGCGGCCGAATCGTTCTCGCCCACTGGGAATGCTGCGAGTGGGCGCCGGTCCGGCGGAACCGAAAGGAAGGAAACGGCGCCGGACGCGCGCCACCCCGGAAAGCACCGCTGCAAGCTCGAACACATCGTCGCGGGCGAGGGAAGCCAGTGGAGACCCCATCCACGTACAGGTATGACCGAACTTGAGGTCGGGGTCTATTGGGGAGGAATGGGTAATTGCGCGCCGGCGTGGAACCCTGAGGCGTGCGCGAGGGTAGGGTTTTTCCCTGAGGCGATTCACCCATGGAACGCAGATAGGCGAAGTGGCTTCTGGCCCCCGAACGGGTAGGGCGTGGATTCAACCGTCCCAATGAGTAGGGGCACGCCATGGCGTGCCCCTGCGGTCGTCGGTTCCCAAAGGGTTTCTTAGAAGATCAAGACCTGGTCAGCGTTGATCGTCCACTCGCTGAGCAGTTCCATCGACCCGGGTCGGATGCCTTCGATGGTCACTTCAGGCCTTAAGCCACGGGCCTGGGAGCAAGTCTTTCAGGTGGCGACTTCGCCCGCACGCACAAGCGCGGTCATCATTCGTTCGACGTTGTAGAACCCCTCGTGCGTCTCCTGCCCGGAAACGGCGCACTGGACGCCGTCGCCCACCAGGAACACCCGCACCGCCACGTCGGGCTGCTTCGCCAGCTGCATGGCCAGCCGCAGCGCATTGAAGGGCCGTTCGCTGCCGTAGGGCCCATCGTTGATGACCAGCAGCACCTTTCTGGCGGTCGATTCCATTCGGTCCTCCCTACTCGAGCAATCCCTTCGTCATCGCGTAGCGAACGAGCTCGACCCGGCTGTGCAAACCGAGCTTCTCGACGATACGCGCCCGATGCGCTTCCACGGTCTTCACACTGATCACCAGCGTTTCGCCTATCTGGACGTTGCTGTATCCCTGGGCAATCAGCCGGAGCACCTGGACTTCGCGCGGCGTCAGCCCGTCGAGGTCATTCTCCTGGACCGACGCCTCGCTATCCTTGGCTCGGCCTCGCGACCTGCGCCGGACGAAGTCTTCGATCAGGCCGCGGGTCATCGAGGGCAGCAAGAAGGCCTCCCCGCGGGCTACGGCACGAATCCCGGCCAGAAGGTCTTCCTCGGCCGCTCGCTTCACCAGGTAGCCGGCGGCGCCCGCCCTCAAGGCCCGATGCAGGAACGACTGATCTTCGTGAACGGTCAGGATCAGGACGCGCGCCTCCGGCAGGGTTTCCTTGAGGCGCTTGGTGAGTTCAAGGCCGGTCAGGCCGGGCATGCCGACGTCCGCCAGCACGACGTCCGGGCGCAAACGCTCGGCCTCCCGGAGGGCTTCGAGTCCGTCGCCGGCCTCCCCGACGACCTGCATGTCGGCCTGGGCGCTCAGCAGCGCTTTCAGACCGGCGCGCAGGACGGCGTGATCGTCAGCCAGCAGGATTCGAATGGGAGGCATCGGAGGTGAGAGTCACGCGCGGAGGTGCAGGCACTTCCACGAAGAGCGTGGCGCCCTTCCCGGGCGCCGACTCGACATCCATCTTCCCTCCGACCAGCGCGGCGCGCTCCTGCATGCCGAACAATCCGAGATGGCCGGCGCCGGGCGTCAAAGCTTCGACGGGATCGAATCCCTTTCCATTGTCCTCGACCACGGCCACCAACGAATCCGCCCTTCGCTCCAGCAGCACACCCAGTTCACTGGCGCGGGAATGCTTGGCGATATTCGTCAGCGCCTCCTGCACGATTCGGTACACCGCCGTCTCGACTTCGCTCGGCAGTCGATCCCCGTCCAGCCCGATGGCCTGGAAGTCGGCCGTCAATCCGTGCTGGCGGGCGAAGTTGTGGACGGTCTGCTCCAGCGCATCCGCCAGACCCAGACGATCCAGGGCCGCGGGCCTCAGGTCGAACGCCAACTGATGAACGTCTTGTGCGATGTCGGCCAGCTGCTGGTGCAGAGCGTGGAAGTGCTGCTGCGATGCACGGGACGGCGACGTTTCATCCCGCAGGACTCGCAGGCCGACTCCCAGAGAAGCCAGCGAACTGCCCAACTGGTCGTGCAGCTCAAGGGCGATCCTGCGCCGTTCGTCCTCCTGGGCGAGAAGCGTCCGTTCCAGGAGCTGGCCGCGCAGATGCTCCTTGCGCTGCACTTCTTCCCACAGCTGTGAATTGTCGACCGCGACTCCGATCTGGCGGCCGATCGAGGATAAGAGCTGAAGTTCGGCTTCGGGGAACGGCCGGTGCGAGTCGGCGGCTACATTCAGCACGCCCACGACCTGATCGCGCGCCACCAGAGGCACGCAGGCATGCGTGACCAGGCCCTCGGACTCGAGCGTCTCCTTGCTCAGCCGGGGGCACTCCGCCTGCATGTCGAGGATCACTTTGCATTTCCCGCAGTCGAGCACGTCGAGGCAGGCACACAGCCCCCAGTCGGGATCGGACTCTTCCCGGGCGAAGCGCTCGCTCAGGCCGGACGAGATCACCATCGCCAGGGAGGCTCCGCCGCGCTCGGCGGCGATCCCCTCGGGACGCGTGAGGCTCGTTTCGCGGCCGCCCTCTCGCAGGACGACCCAGCCGGCTTTGAGCCTCATCTCCTGAAGGATCGCCTGAAGAGCCGAGCGCAGGATCTGTTCGACTTCCAGGGAACCGCCGATGGCCCGGGCGGTCGCGTTGAGGACGGCCAGCTCACGATTCTGGGCGACCAGCGCGTCTCGCGAACGCGCCAGCCCGGCGGTCATGGCGTAGAAGGCACGGCTTAGCTCCCCGATTTCATCTCGCCACCACGTCGGGGCATCCTTCGGCAGATGACCGAGGGACGTCTCGCGAACCGCCCGCTGCAGGGCGACGATGGGTCGTGTGAGCATCTGCGCCAGGATGAGGGAGATGGAGATCCCCAGGACCAGGGCGCCCGTCACGACCAGAGCCAGGTTGCGAGTCGTGGCGGCGATTTCCGCGTCCATGATGCGTGTCGACAGGCCCACCCGGGCGACGAGGTCGGTTCCGGACAGGGAGACCCAAGCCTCGTAGACCCGACCGGCAGAGGTTTCGACCGGCCCGGCCGGCGGAACATCCCCGGAGGTCAGCGGCAGCGCGGCAAGCCGCTCCGCAGGCGCCCCTGCCCGGGCTACCTCTACGATGACGTTACCGTTCGAATCCTGCACGATGGCGTACAGACCCTCCGGGTCGGTCTCCACCATGGATTCGATCAGCGAATGGGATGGGACTGCGCTGGGAAAGCGGATCGCGTCCTCGTGGTGGGCGACGACCGCCCGGGCAACACTCTGGGCATGCGAGGTGAGCCTGGTTTCAAGGACGCGCGTCAGGTTGGCGCGGACCACGACGTAGGTGGTCAGGCCCAGTCCGAGGACGACGGCGGCCACCATCCCGGCGATCTTTGCCCGAAGTCCAACGGATCCGAGGGCGCGAAGCAGAGTGCCGATGCAAGACCTCTGGCCGAACGCAAACCCGCATCGGAATGATCATCATTGTAGACCGGAAAAAGTATGGTCGAGACGGCGAAATTCGACATACATCACCAAAATAAGCGAAAGGGGACAGAAATCGTCCATTGGCGATGACTTCTATCACTTCTTGGCCCGCACAGCCTCGCATACCTCTCTAAGCATAATTGTCGGGTTACCGACCGCTGGTCGCGCTCACCTGCCGGCGATCGGCGCGCCAGAGGAGGGTCAACCGGCTGCGGCCAGCCGGGCATCACCTTGTTGGATGGTCAGGCACGACCATCCCGCCCGCGCGAAAGACAGCTTCCAAGGAAGAGGCCAGGGTCGATCGTGCACCCGAGACCGGAACGTAGCGATCCGTCCATCGGCTTGGATTCGACCAGGGAGCGGGGCCTCGGCGAACCGGGCCCTACCCGGCGTGACCTCCTTACCCTCGCCGGCTGGGCCAGCTTGGCCGCGTCCTCATGGGTCGCCCTGCGCCTGGGTCTGCGCTACCTGATTCCGCCTTTCTCGTACGGCCTGCCCTCTCTCGTGCGCGCCGGCAAGCCGTCTGATTTCCCGCAGGGGAGCCGCCGTCTGCTCCAGCGTGATCGAATCCTCATCGTTCACGACCCGGCGGGATTCCGGGCTTTGTCGGCGGTCTGCTCTCACCTCGGCTGCACCGTGACGCTCATGGAGTGGGGATTCAATTGTCCGTGCCACGGCAGCAAGTTCGACTGGGACGGCGTCAATTTTGCCGGCCCCGCCCCGCGGCCGCTGGACTGCTTTGCCGTGGGGCTGTCCTCCGACGGAGAGCTGGTCGTGGACACGCGCCTGAAGGTGCCTCGCGATCGCTTCTTCAGCCCGCCTCCAGCGGAGCCGGAAGCGTGAGGCCAACGGCGCGGCGGTGGATCGCCATTCTCGCTGTCGCGCTCGTTTCGAGTCTGTGCTGGCAAGGCCTTGCCGCGTCCGGCCCGGACAGATCGCCGCCAAGCGTCGTCGCGCCTCCCCTCTGGGGAGACCCGCCGCCGGCCGCTCCCTCCAGACCGCTTTCCCCCGGCCTGCCGCGAGCGGCTTTCGCACTCGCCGCACTTACTCAAGACGCCCGCACTCATCTGGTGGCCGTGCTGGCCTCGGATCACCAGCCCATGTCCGGCCCCGAAGTGCTCGATGAACGATCCCTCGCTTTCCGCGGGCAGGTCCTGGCGTATCTCGTCCTGGCCGGGCTCGATCCCGCCAGCAACTACATTGAGACGCACGACCTCGACGCCGGCCCCTCCTGGCGGATTCAGCCCGACGAGGGAGGCGTGATCTTCGGCTTCGCCCTTCATCCCGAAGGCTCCCAACTCACTTACCTGGAAGTCGACTCGCGACCGTCGGGCACGCAGCCGCCCTGGCGCGTGGTCACCGTCGACCTGGCTACGGGGAATCGCAGGACGATCCTCGACAGCGCGGCGCAACCGGATGCGCTGCTCCCCCTCGACTGGCAGGGCGACACACTCCTGCTGCGCGCCGTCGTGCCGTTCACGGCGCGCAATCTGGGGCTGTGGGCCGCAAGATCCGACGGGTCCGGGCTGAACCCCGTCCTGGAGGAATCGTCCTTCGTGGGACATCCTCGACTCGCACCACGGGGCGACCGTCTCGCCGTCCTCCGCCCCGATCCATCCTCCACACCCACGACCTTTGGTCCGGGCGAACCGGTCGCGACGACCATCTGGGCGATCGACCTCGCCACCGGGAAGGAAACACTGATCGCCTCCGCCGGCGACGGCCATGATTACCTGGATATGGCCTGGGAATCGGACGGCCTGGTGGCCGTTCGGGGCGAATGGGACGACGACCGAAATGCCTATTTCCATCGGAGCATCATCCGGGTGTCCAGCGAGGCAGGGTCCGCGTCCCAGATCGTCTATTCGATCGAAGATGGAGAGATCCTGCGACTTGTGGGTTGCTCGGAACACGCCTGGATGGCCGCCGTCCGCATGGGTGAGACGACGCAACTGGTGCAGGGAAATCCATCGCGGGCCGTGACCGACTTCGCCGGCGGGAATCTCCACTGGGCGGCGTGCCCGCCCGGACGGCGAGAAGCGATGGCGCACGTCCGCCCGGGGGAGCCCTCACCATGAGATCGCTGATCGACGTTCCGGGGCGGATACGCGACTCGTTCTTCCGGGAACCTCACACCCATCGTCGGCGCGGTCGTCCGCTGCGGGCGATCGACAACTGGTTCCTTCACATCCATCCGAACCGGGTGTCCGAGATCAGTTTGCGAGCCGCCACCACGCTCGGCCTGGGTTTGATTTCGATCAGCCTGTTCCTGGTGCTGACGGTCAGCGGCATCCTGTTGATGTTCTATTACGTCCCGGCCGTACCGGATGCGTATGAGCGGATGCAGGATCTGATCTTCGTCGTGCCGTTCGGGCGACTGCTGCGCGACGTGCACCGAATCGCCGCCGAAGGAATGGTGGTGAGCGTGCTGCTGCACGCGCTGAGAGTCTTCTTCACCGGCTCCTACAAGCGCCCGCGGGAGTTCAACTGGCTCGTGGGCCTCGGATTGCTGACGTTGAGCCTGGCCCTGAGTTTCACCGGCTACCTCCTGCCGTGGGATCAGCTCTCGTATTGGGCCATCACCGTCAGCGCGGCCATCCTGGACTACTACCCCATCGTGGCCGGCACGCTGCGGTCCCTCCTCTTGGGAGGACGGAGCGTGGGCCAGGAGGCGCTGCTTCGCTTCTACGTGCTCCACGTGTTCTTCCTGCCTGCGCTCACCGGCATCCTGATCGCCTATCACATGTGGCGGGTCCGCAAAGACGGCGGCCTGGCGGCGCAGGCGCACGTTCACGATCCGGCGGTTTCGACCCCAAAGCAGAGCCAGCCCTCCTCGGATCGAAGCGGCGCGCCTTCCTACCCACTGCTTCTATGGATGGAGGTGAGCGTCTTCTTGGCCGTCGTGCTGGTGGTGGTGATCTTGGCGTGGTCCTTTCCTGGAGGCCTCGGGCCCGTGGCGAACGTCGATCACCCGCCGAATCCTGCCAAGGCGCCATGGTACTTCGTCGGCCTTCAGGAGCTCGTCAGCTATTCGGCCGTGTGGGGCGGGGTCATCGTCCCGGTGGCGATTCTCGGATTGAGCTTCCTGCTTCCGTATCTGGACCGCGATCCGCGCGGCATCGGAAC